>CAYPXY010000006.1:0-149277 GCA_964414815.1 uncultured Pirellulaceae bacterium
CTTGACCAATCCTCAATATTCTCAAACAACGGACCCCTTGTGCGATTGCCCTGAGGGGGATCGGGTGTTTGATCGAGATGAATTTGTAGAATATAGAGAGACATTTTAGCACATTGAGCCTGAAACTTAAGCTCTAAGAGGAAATAAGCTCAAATAGAAGCGATTGAAGAGCCAATAAGAATTACTTATCTTCTCATCTGCTCTCTCACTATCGCCAGCAATCCTGAAACGACTTCCTCGATGCTCTTGTTGTCCGTGTTGAACTCGATGGCATCGTCCGCTTTTTGAAGGCGACCGACGGGGCGGGTGAGGTCTTGCTGGTCGCGTTGTTCCTGTTCCTTCAGGATTTGATCGCAATCGACGTACGCTC
The DNA here is from genome assembly GCA_964414815.1 of uncultured Pirellulaceae bacterium. GTDB lineage: Bacteria > Planctomycetota > Planctomycetia > Pirellulales > Pirellulaceae > Mariniblastus. Next base: position 371 of record CAYPXY010000006.1, read on the forward strand.
CGACGCTCTCCAGTTGAGCCACCCGGCGCATGGCTCGAAAATGGCTTGACGCCGTCAAGTAGATTTTGCAGTCCGCGTCAGGAAACGCTACCGTGCCCTGATCGCGGCCTTCGCAGACATAGTTCCCGGTGGACGCGATCTTACGCTGAAGCTGAACCAAATGCTCGCGAACCGGGATCGTGTCGGCGACAAAGACAATATTTCTGGTAACCTCGGGTATCCGAATCTCACGAGATACATTCCGGCCATCGACGTAGATCTGCTCTCCATCAAAGGCAATCTCAATCCGGGCCGCAAGTTCCGACAGGGCCTGTTCGTTCTTCAGGTCAATTCCATGCTCCATCGCGACCAGGGTCACGGCACGGTACATCGCACCGGTGTCGAGAAATTCAAAACCCAATTGCTCGGCAAGCAGTCGTGTGACGGTGCTTTTACCGGCACCGGCGGGGCCGTCAATGGTAACAATCATAGCTGGAATTCAATCTGAAAATATTCGTAGGCTGCAAACGAAACGACGATCTGGCTGGGCGGACCTGATTCCAATGGCAGCGACCTCATAAATTGGTTCTCGATGGTCTGAAGGGACGCAGAAACAAACTTGACCGGGGATCGAATCGTCAACTCGCCGGCTCGCCCTTCCGTTTCTCGGCATCGAATCCAAAGGGAGTTTACCTGCCCCGCTTCATTCACTTCGCAGTCCCACCACGTTACCAGAATATTCTTTCGGTCGAAATGCAGCCACCAATCTGGCTCGTCGCCCGACAGGCCTGGAATGCCTCGAATGGGTCGATCCGTGACGATTGCGGGTGTTAATCGGCTGGCGGCGGTTAGCATCGGATAAGCCAGCTTGACTCCGATTCCCATTCGAAAATCGCGACAACGCTCTTTTCCCACGACCAGCAAACTGTCCAGCATCCTTCGCGACGACCGACGATGGTACGGCAGTCCACCCGTTAGCAGCGTAACGCCCTCCTCGCCAATATCGAGATGGAATGTTTGAGTTGCATGAATCCACTCCGCGGAAACCGGATGCCGACATTCCTGAAGATTGGCAATGGGCCGAGCCGATTCGTCGGCCCAAGCGATCCGGTTGCAAAGATAGAAGAACGGATGAGGGGGCCAGTCGATTTTCGTGTCGAGTTCCATCCGAAGCTCAATGACCGGCATGCCGCGCGTGACTTCGATGGTTTGGCGATATTGAGCGATGACCTGCGATCCGTCGATCAGTTTGCCCTCGGAAGTGATGGACGCCTGAACGCGGTTGATCTTTCGGCCTGAAATGGTTTCTGCTTTCATTTGGGTATAGCGTGCAGCATTACCGGTCTGACTTTCGGCTTGGTCGCCATCTGCGGAGTTGGCAGTGGGCAAACCTGCCTTTTGCGGAATGCGGACCGCCAGTTGCTGGCTGAGTAGATTCGAACGTTTGGCCCAGGTCATCACGGAACTAATGCCACCGGACTTGGCATCGACTTGCACTTCGAAGAACTCATTTCGCAGCGAATGACCATTGAGGATTTCGATATCGGGCTTTCTGGAGCCTCTCCAGGTGTGGGTGGAGACTGGTTCAATCGAGGTAGCGCTGTTTCCCGGCAGTTCCAGCACCCAAATTGAACCTTCGCCGCTTGAATCAGCAACAATGATATTTTCGTTTTGTGTGTACGACGTGAATTTCGCAGGCCCAGAGCCGACGATGGTTCGCCGACGAAAATTCAATCCGTTGATCGCGGTGAACCCGTTGGCGGAAGCAGGATTGGCTGAGGCTGCATCCGCAGGTTCCCGTTGCAGGATCTGAACAAGCTCCCGAATGATGGAATCGGATTCTTCAAGGATCGCTTGCGACTCATTGGTATCGGCGGCTAACAGGGCTTCATCCATTCGGGATTCGCACTCGGTTATTCGCTGCTTCATCGTTTGAATCGAAGCGTGTGGTCGCGCAAGAGCGGCCCGGATCAGCAAACTGCGGACACTGAGCAGACGGTAGTGGATTTTCCAGTAGCCCACAAAGCGAGAGACGGGATCAAGCTGAGAACTGGAGACGGCCTGAGACAGATAGGGCATCCGATAGTCATCCGGCGAATAGTCTTCACCGTAGCCCGGATCGTACATCGAGTCGAAATAATCATCGCAAGTCACCCAATGCCCAAGTACTGGGGCATATTTGTGGATATTGATCAGGTCATAAAACGCATCGCAGCACCGATCGGGCCAGTGGGCGAAAATGGCGACCGCTTCATGAACGGAATCGATTTGTTCGCCGAACGACAGTCCCAACCGCAGAAAATTCCCTGCATCGGCGGCATCGAACAGATTGGCATTGCAAGCGGGAATCGATGCTCCATCCATTCCGGACCATCGAATCGGCGGGCTTTTTCCAGTGGGCACTTCACCGCCATCGAGCGTCGTGTGAATCGCTCCCAGATAATTGAACGGTTCCAGGATTCCGGGCAACAGCAAATTCAAACCGGATTGCCGGCGACCGTAGACCTTGGGTTCCGTTCGAAGCAAGCGGTGAAAGCAGGCTCGTCCTTCGGTCAATTGACGCCAGGTCGATTCGGAAGAGAGCAGCGGATCAGGAAGCTCATGCTGCAGTCCGCCGACGAGCGTGATGGGGCTCTGATCGAGCCCTTCTTCAGTTCGCTTTTCAATCCGCTTTTTGATCCGATAAAGCGCGGCTGGATTTTCGGCCGACAGCTTGGTGGTAATTTCTCCCGTAATCAACAGCGACTGAGGATGATCCGATTTCAGTTCTTCATCGAGATCGGCGCGCAACGTCGAATCCGCCAACAGTACCAGGTCCACCAGTTGCGGACGCACCGGGTAGTAATTGTTTCGCTCCTCCATCAGCAAGTCAAAACAGGACGTCAAGGCGGCGGTCGATGCCTGGGCGTCTCCCGAGACCGCCTGTTTTGCGGCGTCCACCAGATATTGATCAAAAACATCTTGCCGCAGATTGCTGGAGTATCGCAACTGGCGGGTCATGATCTGGACTTGTAGATACGCGTAGGCGAGCGCATAAAAATCTGAAATCAGCTCATCATTCAATGTGTGAATCACTGAGTCGATTTCAGGGACCGCCGTTTTCAACCGATCCACCCAAGCGGTACGGGAAGGCGTTTCCGGAGACTCATCGTGAATGAGGATGGCATTGAACTCGCGAGCTTGATCGAGAAATTTCTGTTCGAGATAACGATTCGCGACGGGCGGGACAAAAATAATCGAATCGGGATGTTCGATGGAGCTGGCTCCGGCGCGCAACATGGAGGTCGCCTGTTCCGTGACGGCCAGCAGCGCCGGGTGCCAGGAAACCGCCCAGCAGTCCAGTAAATGCGCGGCGTTATTTCCGTTGAGATGGGTAGGGAAATCTTCCAGCGAATGAGAGGGTGAAAGAAAGAAAGCCTTACGGGATATAGTCATCGATGGAAGAAAAATGAGGCCGGTCCAGCAGAATCCGGGAACTCGTTGGTTTGAAAAGACGTCATTGTAATGGTCTGCATCGCCTGATGGAAAGTACAATGGTTGCAATCGGGACAATCGGACCGGATATGAAATTTGACAAACCGCAGTCACTGTCATTACATTATAGAGGTTGGGATTGCGTTGGCTCAGTTGGCCAAAACCGGAACCAAAACTAAAAAGTGAACATTCATGGCAAAGAAACTCGCCGTCTGGGGTATTGATATTGGTCAGTTCGCACTCAAAGCACTTCGGTGTACTTTGGATGCGGACGGCAATGTCGTTGCAGACAAATTCGACTTTATCGAGTACCCAAAAATTCTGAGTTCTCCAGAAGCCGATGCGGAAGAACTGATTCAGGACGCACTCAAGCAATTTCTATCCCGCAACAACGTGCTGGGTGACAAGGTCGCGATCAGCGTTTCCGGTCAGGCCGGTCTTTCGCGGTTCTTCAAACCACCACCGGTTGAGGTCAAGACACTGCCTGACATCGTCAAGTACGAAGTCAAGCAGCAAATCCCGTTTCCCATCGAAGACGTGATCTGGGACTGGCAGCAAATGGGCGGCACCGTGGTCGATGGGCGTGCGGTCGATGCCGAGGTCGGTTTGTTCGCGATGAAGCGGGATGCTGTCTATCGGGCACTGCGTCCGTTCACCGATGCGGATATTGATGTTGATATTCTTCAGCTCGCACCGCTGGCTCTGTTTAATTACGCCAGCCACGATGTACTCGAAAACGTTCCCAAGCCAGAGGACTACGATCCGGACAACCCACCGCCATCGACCGTGGTCATGGCGGTTGGAACCGATACGACGGACCTGGTCGTAACCAATGGAATCAAGTTGTGGTTGCGCAGCATTCCCATCGGAGGGAGTCACTTCACTCGGCAATTGTCACGGGAACTGAAACTGACTCAGGCGAAAGCCGAACATTTGAAACGCAATGCAAGGCAATCGGAAAATCCGAAAGCCGTCTTCCAGGCGATGCGACCTGTGTTTAACGATCTGGTCAACGAAGTCCAACGATCACTGACGTTTTTCCAGAGCATGGAGAAGTCGGCCACGATTTCTGAGATCATCCTGTTGGGTAATGCGGCGAAACTGCCAGGTCTGCGGCAGTTCCTGAACACGCAGCTTGAGATTGATATCGCCAAGTCCTCGGAGTTCAACAAGCTGGGTGGCACGGAGGTGACCAAGCAGTCCACCTTTCAGGAGAATTTGCTGTCGTATGCGTCCTGTTACGGCTTGTGCGTTCAAGGACTGAACAAAGGCGCCATCGATACCAACCTGCTTCCCGAGGAAATCGTCGTCGAGCGGGTCATCGAAGCCAAAAAACCTTGGGTGTTGGCAGCGGTGGGCGCGCTGATGTTAGGATTGGTCTTTGGATTGTTCTTCAAAGCGAACAAGATGTATTTGGTGAATCCGAATTATAAGGATTCCAACAACACGACGTGGAATACCGGCTTCCAACGCGTCTCGACGGAGGATCGCAAGAGCAAAGGTTTCAAAGCAAACGACACGGCTCTCAGGCAGAAGCTGGAAAATTTCAAAACCATTGGAGCGGAGTTGGCTTCCGCGTCGGAGGCAAAAGCCACGTGGATCGACGTTTATTCGGCGCTCTATCAGGCCCTCCCAAAAGATTCGAAAATCGAGGCGTTGCTGGCCGCAGGTGGAGAGTCTGCGTCGGCCGACCCGGTTGTGATTCCGTTTGAAGATCGTGAAGCATTGTATATCGAGCATATCGATTCGGTGTATTTCGATAATCTGGCCACTTGGTTTACTCCTGAGATGAAGGCACGGTATGACAGCCAACGTGCGATGACAATCAAGGATCTGATCAACAAATCGACACCGGCGGCTGCGGCTGCGGCCGAGTCCGTTTCGCCTTCGGCAGTTGAAGGTGGAACCAGTCCGGTCGACCAAAAAGCTGGCTGGGTGATCGAAATCAGCGGACACCATTTTCACAACAGCAAGGATCATGTCAGCCAATACCAAGCCGGGGTGGATTACTTGAGACAGACGTTGATCGAAACGCTGGCCACCAAGGACAATGTCAAGCTGCCGGTTCCGGGCGACCCTGACGCCGAATTCAGTTTTGCTGACATCGGAATCTTCTACCCGACGATTGTGTCCTGGAACGAACCATTCGACAAGAAAATCGAATACGATCCTCTGGTGGCGGCCGGGGCTGTAGGTGGCAGCACTGCAGGCGGTGCGGCGGGTGCGAGTGATGGAGGGGGAGCCGACGGAGCTGGAGATCAACAGGGGCAGGGAGGTGCCGGGGGAGACGAAGGTGGAGGTGCTGCCCCGCTTCCTGTTGAGGTATCGCCAGCTTCTAAAAAGGATCCGCTTCAAGTCAAACAGTCCAATTTTGTCGTTCAAATGGCTTGGGTGCCTCGATCGCCGGAAGAACGACTCAAAGCTCGCGAAGCACGACTGGAACAACAACGGCTGGACGAAGAAGCCAGGAAACAGAATGAAGCGGCATCGGCAAATGCGAATACTGCAGAGCAGTGATTCATGAAGTTTGATTCACTAGTACAAACACGAAACAACCACTAATAAAACAGGACTCCAATTGTGGATAAAGTCAAAACCTATATTGCATGGGCAAAGAAAAACGGCTTCTGGCTTGGCTCTGGCCTGCTTGCCATTTCCATGTTGGCGTGCTGGTTCATCGTTTCAAGCCATATCGATGGGAATGCAGAAAAATACAAGAGCGAAGTCACCAGGAATATCAGTACGGCCGATGCGATTTTGAAGGTCTCGGCTGAGGAGGAGGTCAAAGCCCATCCCAATGCCGAGACCGAGAAGGGAATGAATGAACAACTCGCCCGGACGGCGGAAGAGATTATCAAGGCATGGGAACTTCGTTACAGCGCCCAACAAAAGATTCTCCAGTGGCCCAAGGAAATTCAAGCTAATCCCCAATTCATAGCGTTTTTTGACATCCACAATCCTCCGGAAACCTACCCCGAAGAATCTGAAAAGCAAATCGAGGGCTATTCCAATCTCTACCGGACAGACATTCCACGGCAGATGGAGCGAATCTGTGCCGATGTGTTGCGGGCCAAGTGGAACACGGACAAGAAATATGAGGGCGAGGCAAGCTCCCCAGAAGATGACCTGAGCCGATTCGCGGTGGTTTGGGATGCGAAGAATCAGGAGTTGTGGCAGAGCAAGATGTCGACATTCATTAACTTTGACGACCACCGCGGTACTCACCAAGGCCCCACCGCTTTGCAGATTTACATGCTCCAGCAAGACCTGTGGTTGCTCGAAGCCATGTTCACCGTCATTCGCCAGGTTAACGGCGACGTAACGGCCAACGATTTGGCGAAAATCAAGCGAATTGATCATGTGGTGTTTGGTCGGGAAGCTCGTACTAAACTAGGCTCGCTGACCGGTTCAGGAGGCAATCAGTCCGGGGGCGGTCTGCGTGAAGGGGTGCCTTCGACTCCATCCGGAACATCCGCTGCTGCCGATACGTTTGATACCAAAGCAAGCAAAAAGCCATTCCATGGCCGTTATGTGGGAGCCGACTTCAGACCGATCGCGGCGGACACAGTTTTAAACGTGTTGCAAGCCGTCAAAAATAACCAGGAACTTCCTGCAGCCAACCTTGAACTGGTGGTCGCCAAGCGAGTTCCTGTCCGAATTGCCCTGAATATGGATGAGCGGGAGATCCCGAACTTCATTGCCGCCTGCGCCAATTCTCCATTCGCATTTGAAATTCACCAAGTGCGAAAGAACCGGCACGTTGCCGGAGAGGGCATTGTCCTCAACGGAGGGGGAGGGAGCGGCCCCGCTGGTATGGCCGGTAGCCCATCCGGACTCAACCGTTCAGGATCCATGCGATCTGCTGGACTCGGCGGCACACCTTCCGGCGGTTCTTCAGCTAGTTCCGGCTCCGGCTCTGCTAAATCGGTTGAAGCAAGGACAAATTATGATGTCGATGTCGAGTTTTATGGCATCGTAAAAATATACAATCCAGTCAGTCCGGAATACTTGAGAAAATTGATTAACTCGCAAGGTGGTGACTTGGCTCTGGCGCAATAGGCTCTAGCGCGTCAAACTCAAACCCATTGGCACGGCAGAAGGAGGCCGGTGTTGTGGCTGGCTATCCTTGGCAGTTTGTCTCATCGATAAAAAAACATAAAACTGAAAACGGGAACGAATAGAATGAAATCAAGTTCAGGTCAAAAAGGAATGAAGCGATTCTTTCTGTATCACGCTGAAAAACTCATTTTGGGCACCTCGCTGGCGTTGATGGGAGTATTCTTCTGGTTGGGCTATCGTGATCAACCCTACCGTGACAAAACTCCATCCGATCTGGTCAGGCTGGCCAATGAGGCGGATCAATACATCGGAAGCCAGGAAAACTGGGACAAGATCCGAGAACTTCCTGCGCGCCAGCCGGAAGAGGGGCTGGTCGATCGAATTTCGACCGGCAACCAAACAGTCAGTTCGGACAAGTATGTTTTTGGTCCTTGGTCCATCAGGGTGAAAACGTTGGCTCAGCGTAAGGATCCTGTCTTATTATCGCCGCAAAATATGGTGGCATCTCATTTCGTTGCGCCGATGATCATTTCACCGAGAAATGTCAGTTCGAACGCTGCGATCAATGATCGGCTCGCTTCGTTTCCAATGGCAACCGATAGCGAAGCACCTCGCGGTGGAGCTGCCGCTGGTGGTGGTCTTGGAGGAGAAGGCGGACGGAGTGGAGGATTGGGAGAGGGAGCGGGGACTTCTATGGACGGTGGCAGTTCGATGGATGGAGATGGGGGCGGTCGAGGTGGGGCATCGGGAACCGGACGGTCTGGCTCAGGGGCCGATCGCGATCGCGGGAAAGAACCACCCGTGGATGCGGGAACCAAGGTCTTGGTGATTCATGAGAAAACGTTGCCTGGTGTACGACCTATTTTCTGGAATCTGAGCAATTCCAGCGAAGAAGTCATGGTCGCCGATGTCGTTGCCATTACAGGCCTGGTGGACTTCGAGCAGCAGAATTCTGGCTATCTGGAAAACTTTCTCGACGCGGTTGGATACTATCCCAAACGTGATCGCCCCACCTACAAATATCTGGAAGTCCAACGAGCGCGTGTGGTCGAAGGACAAGAACCTCAGTGGGAAGATATTTCCGGCCAGGTCGAAGTTTATCACAAGGCCATTCCCAATGCATTAAAGAGAATCAGCAGTGCTGAGTACCCCACAGCTCCCGAGTTTATCGAAGAAGGAGTCTATGATCCTGTTTTGACTCGTGCGATTCCTGCCTTCACTCAGTTCGATTATCGCAAATTTTTGGGGCATACCAATGTCGATACGCGAAAGTTTGATCCGCTTCCCAAAAAGAAGGAAGAAAAAACGTTATTCGATATTACGTCTGCCACCACCAGTCCGGAAGAGGTTGAGACCACTCAAGTACCGCTGCGAATGGGATCTGACTCTTCGCGATTCGAGAAAATGTTGACCGGCAAGGACAACAAGTCCCGATACCGCCTGGTACGGTTTTTTGATATCTCCCGAGCTGACTCCAAAGACGCCAAAAAGCCGGGAGAGGTTTATCAGTATCGAGTACGGGCATGGGCTTCTGATCCCAACAGCCAGCCTGAGAGTACTTCATCCGTATCGGGGGGAGGCGGGGGAACCGGCGGCCCCACGGGTGGACGAGCAGCTGGCGGAGGTAGCAGAGGCGGTATGAGTAGCGGTGGTGTTGGTGCTGATGCGGGAGGGGGCAGCGCCACGTCTTCCAGTGGGGGCAGTTCGACAGCCAACGAAAGCGGTCGGGGAGGTTCGGCTCGGGGAGGCTCGGGATCTGGTTCTGAGACGGGTGGAGATGAAAATGATGAGGATCGATACAAAGAGGTTCCAATTACGCCCCAGATGACTCATCCAGACGTACGATCCCGCTTGGCGGCTGCCAAGGAAGAACCCGACGCCAAAGACAAAAAGAAAATCAGGTACTTCGTAAAGGAAGCGGGCTATGATGATTTGATTCAGGTACCCGAAGGAAAAGACGAACTTCGTTTTTGTCGCCCGACGCCCTGGAGTGAGACCGTGACGATCGAAATTAAATCCCAACCCATGGGAGATATCATTGCAGGAAAAATCGAGACCCCCAAGCCTATCCAGATCGGCACCGCCGAAATTCCCGAAGGCGAAGCGGTGGCGAATTTGGTCGTCGCCCCTTGGAGTACGACATTAAATGCCCAACTACCGGCCCTCAAGAAAGCCTATCGGGGGGAAGCACTCGATTTCAGCGCGACGATTCATGCACTCAACCCATTGAGCTGGGCCGTTCATCGTGTTAAGAACGCTCCCGTTCTGTCGCGTTCCGTGTTCGTCGACATGATGGGCGGAAAGGAAGTAGAACCCCGATACCATGTTGCTTCCGAAATGTTGGTACTCAATCCGGATGGTTCGTTCCGAATCACCAACGATCTGGATGATCGGACGCAATATAAGCAGAAATTGCTTGAACCCGATGACTCCAATGAAATTGGCACGGCCAAAGTTCGCCCCGATACAGACAACCGTTCCGGTGGTCGCCCTGGGGGCAATCCCAGCCGTGGAGGTGGCGGTCGCTAAACCGACAAATTAAACCGACAGATGCTAGCACCGCATCCGGAAATTTTAAAAAATGATCCGAACTGGTATTGATCCATTGTGGCTTACCGGTTAATTAACCTCCACGAAAAAATCGTGCGCTGTCTTCGATGTCAGCCAACAGCGTTTGCGCTGGAGGCTGCGGCATTCTTTCCGGAATGGAATTCGGTAATGTTGAATGTGGCAAGGCCGTTGGTCTTGCCCGAACAGCTAGGTTCAAAACAATCTCTGAACGTCACAATACAAGGAGAGTTGCGTGATCATCTCCCCCAGATCAAAGGGTTTATGGGCTGCGACTATTGTCGCGCTTTGTGGAATCACACCGGTTCCAGTACTGGTCCAAGGACAAATCGTTGAACTTGCTCAGGCGTCGGCAACGACGCCGGGTGAAACCCCGGAGCTGGCTGCTCAACGGGCATTACTCCAGGCGCGGCAATCGCTGGCCTACAGTAATGTGGAAGCAGCCAAAACATTTGTCAACGCCGCCAGACAAACCGGCGCTGACTTTACCAAAGTGGGCGATTCCCCCGCGAGCCTCGATGCGATGATCCAGCGTCAGGAAGAACTGGTCAAGCTCTCGAGCTCGCTCAGCGTCGAGGATCCATCGTTCGATCCTCAAGCAGCCGCTTCATTCAATTCTCAGGCAGCCACGTTTCTGCTTCTCCAAGCCGATGCGATCATGGCCTATCAGGATTTCGAAACAGCGGAAAGGCTGATCCAGCAAGCCAGCCAGTTCAAGGTGGAGTTCAACTCCGCAACGGGAACTCCGGCTCAAATGTTGGAGCGCCTGCAAGCCGCCAAAACACAGGGCGGAAAACAGCAAGTTTTGAGCTTACTTGCTCAAGCTCAACTGGCGATGGATCAAAATCGCTGGAACGATGCCAATCAGCTCGTTCAGCAGGCGAAGCAGCTCAACGTGGACGACACTCGGTTCGCCGCCAATGAGCCTCGCGCCTGGCAACTGGAACTGAAGATCCAACATGCATTGAATCGGCAGTCCGCCAGCTCATCGTTTTCCGGTGTTGAGCCCGCGAGTTTTGACAATGCCACAGCCGGACAAAGTGCTGATTCTGCCAACCAGGTAGTACAGGCTGGCTACGATCCCGCCACCGACAAGACGCGTGTCGTACAAGTCTCGGCCATGGAAGAGATTGCCTCACCGAAGCCCGGTTCAGGCATGGAATCCTATCAGTCGGGGCTCAAAGCACTGGCGGAAAACAACCGAACCATGGCCATCCACCATTTTCAAGATGCCTGGCAAAATCGTGAGGGACTTGATGGTTCCATTCGTCTGGCTATCAAATCGCATCTGGAAAGACTTGATCCCGATTCTGAATTCCTGAAGGCCACCTTGGCTTCCCAGGAAACCGACATTGGTCTCGACAGCGCCAAAGCCGACCAACGTCATGAGTTCAGCGAACTTCAACGCGAAATCTTCCGGGAGCGATCGGCTGCCGACAAGCTACTTGAAACCAACAAACCACGGGAAGCCTTGACGCGAATCCAAAGCGTACGGGCCAAAGTGACTCAGTCTGCTCTGGACAGTGAAAGTCAACGCCAGTTGCTGACGCTGGTCGATCGTGATATTGCCGAGATGCAGGACTATATCAACAAGAATCAGTCCGAAATCATGAACGACGAAGCCAACGCTGACTCGCTCGAACGCATCGACACGATGCGTCAACAGCGTATTGAAGTGGAAACCCAGTTGCAAAAACTGGTGGACAACTACAATCAGTTGATCAAGGAACGGCGTTTCGAAGAAGCCGGCGTGATTGTCAATCAGGCCCGCTCCATCGCTCCGGATTCGGAAGTGGTCGCCCTGCTGGCTGAGAAACATCGTACTCATTCGAACCTCGAATTGGCATTGGAACTGAAGGAACGGCGTCAGCAAGGTTTTGTCGACGCACTTCGAAATACGGAACGAGCCGCCATCGCGATGAATGATCAGACACCGATCCAGTTCGCGGAGGACCTGGCGGACTACACTCGAAAACGCGATCTACGTCAAAATTGGCTTAACCAAAGCCAATACAATTCACCCGCCGAAGCACGCATCTTCAATCTGCTGGATTCAGAGAGGGTGCAAGGCGAGTATCAAGGATCGCTGGAGAACGTTATTAATCAGTTGTCCGAGCAAACGGGCGAAAACATTATCTTCGACGATCTCGCGCTGGCCGCAGAAAGCATCTCGCGCGAGCATCCGATCAACTTGCCCATTCGCCAGCCGATTACGCTCAAGAGCGCACTGGAGTTGATTCTGGGGCAAGCCGGTCTGGTTTATGTGGTCGAACATGAAGTGATCAAGGTCACCAGCAAGGACGCTCAATCGTCCCGACTGGTTTCCAAGACCTACTATATCGGGGACCTGGTGATGCCGATGGGGCAAAATCCTGACCCGATGCGACTTCGCTTTGTTCAGCCTGGGGTGAACCCTGCTCACAACGGTGGAGCGTTTGCCGTCCAGGATCAGGGTGCCAACAACTTGCTCAACCTGGGCGCACAATTGGGGCACAATGATCCCCAAAGCCCCTTCTACGGCAGGGGATACCAAGGTGGACCTCAATCGGGTGTGCCAACCTATATGGAAATGGGAAGGGATCGTTTTGGAGGTATCACGGCGAACGACTATATCCCACTGATCGATTTGATCACCAACACGATCAATACGGACAAATGGCAGGATAACGGTGGAACCTTCAGCATCCAATCGTTCCCGCAGAACCTGAGCCTGATCGTCTCGGCATCTCAGGATGTCCATGACCAGATTCAAGACTTGATGAAGAAGCTGCGCGATCTCAATGACGTTCAAATTGTTATCGAGCTGCGATTCCTGACGCTTAACGATACGTTCTTCGAGAAAATCGGTATCGACTTTGATTTCAGTATCAATGACGATTCCGGGATTCCGTTGGGAGTCGGAATTGGAGACCGAACTCCCGGCAGCCGATCGCGAGTCGTCGGACGACAACCGCTTGATGCCGGTCAACTGGTCCCCACGCCGGACCTGGACCTTCGATTTACTCAAGGGAACTTCAGTACTGCGGTACCGAGTTTTGCGGGTGCTTTCGATCCGGGAACGGCGGGTAACTTCGGGTTTGCTATTCTGTCGGACATTGAAGTTTACTTCCTGATCCAGGCGGCCAAGCAGGACACGCGTACCATCATCACCCAGGCTCCAACGGTGACGATGTTCAACGGACAAGGTGCCTCGATCTTTGACGGGCAACAAAGACCGTTTGTTACGTCGGTCGTTCCAGTGGTCGGTGATTTTGCAGTGGCTCATCAACCCATTATCACGCTCTTGCCCGAAGGTACCAGCCTCAATGTTCAAGCTGTGGTCTCCAACGACCGCCGCTTCGTGACCTTGAACATGGTGCCGATGTTCAGTCAAATCAGTTCCGTCACCCAATTTACGTTTGACGGATCCACCACGACTCGGCGAACACAGGAATCGATTCTCGATCAACTGTTGTCGCAGATCAATCCAGATCGTCCATCCAATCCCGACAATGAGGATTTCGAAACCGTTACCTCAGGGGTGACGATTCAATTGCCGGTCATCGCCAGTACCAACATCAGTACGGTCGTCAGCGTACCGGATGGCGGAACCGTGTTGTTGGGCGGTATCAAGCGGATGTCCGAAGGACGCAACGAGTCGGGGCTGCCTATTTTGAGCAACATCCCCTACATCAACCGTCTGTTCCGCAACACTGCGATCGGTCACACGACTTCAAACCTGATGATGATGGTCACACCACGGATCATTATCCAAAAAGAAATCGAAGAAGACACGGTTGGTTTGAGCGGCAACTAGCGGCTCCTTGGTTGACATCAACGGTCAGCCATAAAGACTGGAAACAAAAAGGGTGCGAATTTCGCACCCTTTTTTTACTCCTTCAGCACCACACCTTTGATCGTGCCTTCGGCGACCAGATTCTCATCGACATAGCCTTGGAAATCGGCTGAGAAGATCACATTCTTTCGCACCTTGCCGCGCTGCAACATAATCACCAGACGGTTACCTGGCAGGACTGGAGCTCGAAAACGGATTTCCTCCAGGCCTCCCAATCCCACATATCCCTCGGTCACCATCCCGTTGGTAATGGCAAAATAGGAGGAGAGTTGGGCCGCACATTCGCAAATCAGTACTCCCGGCATCAAGGGTTTATCGGGAAAATGCCCCCGCACCCAGAACTCGTCCTGGGTCACGTCTTTAAATCCAACCACGTGATTCTCTGTATGGTACACTATACCATCGAGCAGCATCATTTCGAAACGATGCGGATTGATCTTCAATATCTCGTCGCGGCTGATGAGGACTTTTTCGCAGTCAAATTCCGAGAAATCAACAAATGAACTTTTCAAGACCGGTTTCCCATAAATGGACGATTAAACGGCCCACTCAACTGCGACCAACGTGATGCAGCGGGGCCTGTTCAACATAATCATAATTCGTTCTCCTTTCCAGTCTTCGTTTGATTTTCCTGATGTCATCGTAAAATCCCGCAGCAATCGGGCCGGAATGTGACCTTTCCTCCGAATGAAATGTTGGAGCTTGACCTTTGGGACGGTTACAACGCTCCTCGCTTTTCCATCCAGGTTGTTGTAGGCGGGAAATTGGTAAAAATCGTGAAACGATGAATTAAAGTTCCTTGGGAAATCGGATACAATCGAATCGTCTTGCCAATTTCGGTAGACTTTTTGTCTGAATTCGTTGAAACAGCTTGCGAATGTTCAGATCGTCTGGAAATGAATGCGGCGCAGTGGGAAAGGTAACGTTTGCCTCGATTTCAATTATTGTCAGATCGCTTGGTTGACCCTTCGGCTCAGTCACTGAACGAGATGGTGGCGCCTATTTTCTGGCCTCCGTCCGGTTCGTTTCTTTCTGCTCATCCGGTTCAGGACACGGACGATAAAGTCCGGTTTCCGATCAACCCGAGCAAGGAACCAGAACCTCCCTTCGTTGAACCGCCGCAAATTCGGGAAGCTCTCTCGTCGCCTGCTCCGAGTGATCTACCCTCCACCTCCAGCCATCCAGGGCCATCTGCAACGGCTCCCCCAGAAGCGGGTTCGATGGATGCGAGGTCTGAAACCATCGCGAAGGCAGATGAGCCGCAACCAGTGGACGGCGCTCAAGCACCCGATCAAATGCCAGATCTAACGCGGACAGTGAATCAGGAGCCTCCATCGGAACAAGCCCCGCTTCAATCGCCTGGAACTTCACAGCCTGAGCCCACCAGCAATACGGTGCAATTTGTAGAATCTCTATTCGCTCAGTTATTTCAGGAACTTGATCTGCCCAAAGATTTGCAGAACGAAGATTTGCAGAACGAAGATTTGCAGAACGAAGATTTGCAGAACGGACACTTCCCTGCCCTGACAACGGGTGATGATCAACCGCCGATCGACACCCACCCACCCGATGATGTCGATGGTGCAAATCATCAACCTGGCGTTATCATTGAGAAGACTGCGGAGAGTCACGAAAAAAAATCAGGCAACGTAAACTCAGGTGAAACGATGCAGCTCGAGCCAAACTCTGACACGCTGGCCGGTACCAGTCGGGTGGATTCCGCAACGCAATCGGTTGCCCAGCTTCCTCCCATGAACCAGGGTGCAGAAGCTACAGCCAGTTTTGAATGGCTGATGTATCTGGCTGGAATACTCGTGTTAGGAGCGGTTTTATTGGCTTACTGGTTGGTCAATCGTCCCAAAAAGCAATCCGCTCCATCCGCAATCGACGATGCCGATCAATCTGTTCAGGGAGCATTCAAAAAGCGCTCCCCGCGACCGGACGTAATTCATGAGCCGATCAAAGAGCCTTGGATGGAAGGCCCCCCAACGACGGACGGAGACGACGCCCCCTTCCCGGCAACTTCCGTGAGTTCAGTGACCTCTCAGTACCAGGATTTCAGGACCGCCCCGACACCCTCTGATACCGCGTCCTGGTCCGACGAATTCCTGGACGATGACTCATTTTCAGACGCTGATTTCTCAGACACGGATTTTTCAGCCACGGATTCGAGTGGTGAGCCAACGGTCGAACCATTGGCCGAGTTCGGTTTTGAGGTTGAGTCCGGGCTTTTTGATTTCAACGAAGACGAGGATCGGCAAACTTCCGCATCATCGGGTTCAGAGGCAACGCCTGTCACTCCGCTTGCCGCTTCACAACAAAAGAAAAAAGGGATTTTCTCGTCCCTGCTAGGAAAGAAAGCGGTGTCTCACGAGGCGGAAGAAATCGAGGAAGAGAGGCGGCAAATCGAGAAAGTCAAAATTCGAGACGAAGATTTGCGATCCTTATTCGGCGATCATCAGACGACCAACGAAGTCAAAGCGGATGTGCCGGGAGCCGATCACCTGCCCGCGACAGCCAATCTGAATCCACTGCCGCCGAATCCGGCCCCCTTGGGCGAATCGCAGAACATTGCCGAAGACGAAGTCGTCCCTGATCCGGCTATTTCCCGTGAACTGGCCCATCAGCTTGAAAAGACTCAAATTGAAAATACTGCTTTGAAAGCAAAACTGGAAGCAATTCATCAAGAACTGCTGGAATTCCAAAAACAACAACAGCAAATTGCGGAAGAACATCAGGCCGAACGAAAAAGTTTGCAAACGGCAGTGAACGAATCTACATTGCTCGCAGATTCTCTTCGTCACCAGCAAACCCGCTTAACAAAAGAAATCGAATCTCTTGAGCAGAAAACAGAAGATTCAAGTCATGAGCTGGTATCCTGGCGGCAGAAACACACCGAATCGGTCCATGAAATCGAATCACTGCAAACCCAGTTGTCAGAGTCCACTGGCGAACTCCATGCAAGCCACCAGCGTGCTGCCGATCTCAGTCGAGAACTGGATCAAGCAAGCCGCGAACGAGAGATCCTGCACCAACAACTTCAGGCCGTTCAGGCTGAGGTCGCTGGAGTTCACAATGAGCAATCGTTCCTCCAAACCGCTCTGGATCAATCCAGAATCGTAATTGCTGAATTTGAAACGTTTTCCAGCCAGTCACAAGTTGAAAAGGATCAATTGCGCGAGCATTTGTCTCAGTTACAATCTGAACTGAATGAAATGAAAGAAGCGGCCCAATCGTCACAAGTTGAAAAGGATCAATTGCGCGAGCATTTGTCTCAGTTACAATCTGAACTGAATGAAATGAAAGGAGCGGCCCAATCGCAAGTCGAAAAAACGCAAACGCCAGCCGTGGATGAAGAAGCGGCCGGGCGCCATGTGAAAGAGAAATTCACGCGACTGTACCAGCGTTTCGAAGAGGAACGAAGCAGACGAAAACAGGCTGAAACGTTTCTGGAGCAGGCAGAATCTGAAATCACAAACATTCGCCGCGAACTGAAACAACTTCGCTCCGAACGCAGCCGATCTTGATCCGCTGGCTACAACACTGAGAAATAGTTCTCACAAGCGAAGTCCATGGTCTCTTTGCTTAGAATGACAGGCTGCTTCTTGTACTTGCAGTAGTTGACGACTTGCAGTATCAAGTCGCGAGGATGGCAGTTTCGAAGGGGTCGGTTGATGGGAAAATAATGAGTTTCCAGCAAGTACTGAACAATATCCGGCTTGAAATCGACCTTCATCACTTTGCACATGATGGCAAATAGCTTGATGAAATTTTCGGTCGATGGATTGGTGACTTCAATCTTGTACGGAATCCGCCGTAAGAACGCGTCATCGACCAGGTCCTTGGGCTCGAGATTCGTCGAAAACACTACGAGTTGATCAAACGGAACTTGGACTTTCTTGCCGTTGCTGGTATTCAAAAAGTCATACCGCTTTTCCAGTGGCACGATCCAGCGATTCAAGAGTTCATCGACACTCATTCGCTGTCGCCCGAAGTCGTCGATCAACAACAAGCCGGTATTGGATTTAAGTTGCACGGGAGCCTCGCTGATCCCGGTGCGCGGATTGTACTGGATTTCCAGGTGTTCCATGGTCAATTCGCCCCCGACCACAATCGTCGGACGACGGATTCTGACCCACCTTCGGTCAAAATGAACGGAGGACAGATAGCCCCCACCTTCCTCAATCGGCGCCTCGGTATGTTGCATCGGATCGAATACCCGCACGATGTCGCGGTCAATGGTAATCGCGCGGGGAATCCAGACGTACGCTCCGAAGGCAGCCGTGATCCGCTCGGCGATACTGGTTTTTCCATTACCGGGATATCCGAATAAGAACATTCCGCGTCCGCTGTTGACCGCCGGACCGAGCTTGAGCATCAAGTTCGGATCAATCAGCAGATCGGAAAAGGCCCGATTCAGATCGACTTCGGTCGGGTTTTGCTTGGTAATCGACTGAGCTTTGACGCTGGCCACATAGTCATGAAAATCAACCGGTGCGGAACCGAAGTACGTGCAACTGTCAGTGTATCGCTTTGCCAGATCGCGCCCCGCCTGGGTGAGACGACAGATATAGTCGTTCATCGTGGCCTGATCGACGTAACCCAGCAACTGTTCCTGCTTGAGCCGGACAATTGTCTTTTCGACGATGCAAAAGGCCATTCCGACCTGATTGGAGATCTGCCGAATGGACGCCTCTCCCTTGGCCATCAGGAATTTCGTAATCAATTCCTCCATCATCGATTCGGAAACCTTGCTGTCCGCCAGCGTTTGTGGTTCGCGGGGCCAGAAATCGTCACTCGGTGGCTCCGGAGCCGCTTCTCGGCGCACCGATTCGGATAGTATTTCTCGGCGGACGGGCGCGATCGGAGCCTGCTGCGCCGCGACCACGGCGGGGGCTTCAGACAAACCCGAGGCCAGCCCATTCAAACGATTGAGCATCGCGTCGATAGCCTGATCCGGCGAAGCAGCAGAAGGATAGAGAGGAGAAGCCTGCGTCATTGGAGTTCATTTCCAGTAAAACAACCACGAGCAATCGTTGCGGCAGCGAGTTGCCTAGTAGCACCAGCGCGTAAACGTCGACAGAACAGAGCCTGTATACCTTTTTTCGGAATGTTCGTTTGAACACTACCAATAAAACAGACCAAATTCAGGAGGGGACGGGTCCGTGTGTGCCTCATGGACGAACGTTCGAGAATACAACGGATTTTCAAGTCGCAAGTGTCCCGTAAGCGGTAGCAATCGTAACGAAAGCAACGACTATCCAGCCTGACGCATCGGTACCCGGTAGCTCTGGATCGCTTCCCAATCGTCCCGAAAAACTTCTGAGCGCAAGAGGCCCAATACCTCGCGATCATTCCAGTAGTGTCCATGCCCGCGGCATCCCAACGAAAAATTGTGGCTCCCTTTCGGCTGCCATCGATCATTTTCCTTCGTCCCATTGATCAAATACGATTCGGGAAAGACAATTTCAGTACCGACCGGATCGTCAATGCGATAGATGTTCACCCAATGATTCACCCGCGCCTGCAATGGGTTCCAGTAGGCTGAATCGAGCGGTGGATAATAATGGGGAAAATAGTGCTGGTAGAGGTTGGTAAATGGTGATCCCATCGTGACCAGCGTCACCCGCGAGAATTGATGGAGACAATCAAGTTCAGGATCGTTGAGTGCCTCAATGGAAATGACGGTTCCCTGACTGTGACTGACAATGATCAACTCGGGCGGATGTTCTTTGTCAAAACGTGCCGCATAATGCCGCAAAATCTGCTTGATTCGTCCTGAAATAATCTCCCGCTTCCAGAACTGCATGGTGCCTTTCTCGAAAGTGGTTTCGCTCATGTCGAACTGGTCTTCATAGTCAAAATCCGTAGCCGAGGCCGTCGAGCGAAACACGAAATGGTTGACCACTTCCAGCACGATGCCAAAGATTGGCCTCAGTTTTGGAATCAACATACTGACCAGTAAGCCGATCGGCAGCAGCATGGGCAAAGCGTATTTGTTGCACTCGGCCAACAGCCTCCCATACCAGAATGAATGGTAGTTGAAGCCCACCGCATTCAAGATTTGAGTGGTCAGCACCAACGTGGCACCCAGAGCGGTCGCCAGCGCAATCGTCAATTGGACTTCGCCCCCCACAATCAACCGCGGTGGCCGAGCGCCCCATTCGAAATCGGAGACCTGCTTGACGCGTCTCCAGTTCAAATAGCGAGCGGCTGAAACCGCAACGGACAGTCCGATGATCGCACTCATCACAAACTGAACGCCCAACAACGGTACGGCCGCAGCAAAGAGATCCTGAAATCCTTCCACACCCAGTACATGTTGAATCCGGTCGGCTGCAATCAACCAGAACAACAACAGGGCGAAACTCCACATACCGATGGAGAGCGCAGGCAACAGCATCGCAACATTGATCGCCGGTCGATGAACGCGCCGGTCCAGCGTGGCTCCACACCAACATACTCCCATGCAGGCCAGCAAACAAATCTGAATCGACCAGAAAACTGCCAGAAAGCAAATCTGAAGCTGACAATACCAAAGCAATCCCCAGGCGGGCAGACTTCCGCCGCCGAAAAACGGATTGAGGACCAGCAAGCGAACCAGATGCACGCCCGCGATAAAGCATATATTGATGTTGACCCAAAACCAGAATCGCTCCGTAACGCGATTGTAAGCCAGATTTCCACCAATCACGGACGCGGCCAGAGCGATCCCGCAACAAGCGGTAAAAGGAATGGCGACCCATCGTCCCGTCGCAATGGAATCCTTCCACACAAAGTGATTCAGGCAGACAAAGAGACTGAACAGCACCAGACAAAACGCCACCGCCAGCACGGGGCCTTGAAGAATTCGCTCGCTGTACCGGCCAAACCGCTTCAGCCAGTACGCAAAGAAGCCGGGTTGATCCGCGGCGGCGTAGGCGACATACCGAAGCCCAAACAGGACCTGAAAAATGCCCAGGACCACGCCCAGAAACCCATGGAAGACTCGCGATAGGTCCCCCCAGTAGACCTCCGCAAGTTCGATTCGTTTGTCGCCCCTTCGGAGTTGACAGCCGTACGTCGGAAAGGTTTGTAACCACGTTGGATCATCGGTGGGTTCCCGCAACCAGATCGTTTGCTGCTGGTGAATCAGCGGATGGTTCGAATCGGCCAGCGCGCGCGCAAGCCCCGTCACCGTACTGCCGGGGCGCGGATCGCCGACGCCGTGTACGACCAGTACCAGTTTGTCGATAGGTTGAGATGAAGTTGTCTCGGCCAATTTCTGGAGAGGTTTCTTCAGTGAAATTTGATGGGTTACCAAAGATTTTATCGGCCTGATATTCGGCGTAATCCGCACAGTTATCCAGGATTCCCTGACTGTGCAATAAGTGCTGTCACTTTGTCGATAGCACTTTCTGTCGAATCATCTTTAACTGTTTCAAAGGACACGCATGAGCCACAATCCAAAGTCAAACGATTCGGAACTGGAAGAACTGAAAAACGCCATCACCAGTGCTCCCAATAACAGCTTGCAGTCTCCTTTGGAAACCTATTTGCGGGAGATCAACGAGACCAAGCTGCTTTCGGCGGCGGAGGAAAAGCAACTGGCCACTGCGATCGGGCAGGGGGATGTTCGAGCCCGCGACCGCATGATCCGCGCGAACCTGCGACTGGTGGTTAATATCGCCCGCGGTTACACGGGCAAGGGATTGGGACTGCAGGACCTGATCGAAGAAGGCAATCTGGGGTTGCTGCGAGCCGTCGAAGGATTTGATCCGCACATGGGAACGCGGTTCAGCACCTATGCAAGCTACTGGATCAAACAGTCGATCAAACGAGCCCTGATCAACTCCTCGAAGACGATTCGAATCCCAGCCTATATGGTCGAACTGTTGTCGAAGTGGCGCCGAGCCAGCATCCGGCTGACCGAAGAGTTGAATCGCAACCCGACGCCCGATGAAGTCGCCCGTTTGCTGGGCGTTCAGCGACGGAAACTGCCCATCATCAAGAAGGCGATTCAGATTTACAACGCGACCTCGCAGTCCGATCAATCGGAAACCGGTTGGTCATTGGGTGAAGTCATCATGGACGACCGTCGCCGCAGCCCGGACATTGAACTGCTGGAAAACGACGTCATGTCCAAGGTCCAGGAAATGCTGGAAAATCTGGACGAGCGTGAGAAGACGGTACTGAGAATGCGATTCGGTCTGGACAATACGGAACCGCACACGCTCAAGGAGATCGGCGAAGCACTGGGCTTTACCCGTGAGCGAGTACGGCAGATCGAAACCGAAGCCTTACGCCGATTAGGAGATGGGCTTCGAGATCCCATCGATATGGATATGACACTGCCGTTTTAACGATCGATTGCGACGCGCGACCGACCAAGCCAACGATCTCTGGCAACGGCAAGACAGATTTCTCTCGCACCGATCATTGATTTCTCTCGCACCGATCATTGGAATGCTTCCAGATGGTTGTCAACATTACCGACAAATTCGCTCCCCCCTGAAACAAAAATCTAAATTTGCGAGTACACTGGATAACTTGCCGGGCATGGAGTCACCTTGACAAACAACCACTGCATCTGTGATACGATATTATCTTCGAGAAACTTCAATGACACTCAAACCGATTGCTTCATTCGCCGTTTATCTGACCTGCTGCTTTACCTCGTACAACCTTTCTGCACAAGATGCCCCACAACGGCCTGCCGCCGGAATGTTGCGGTTCCCGGACGTCAGTGCAGACAAAATCGTTTTCTCCTATGCAGGAGATTTGTGGACGGTCTCGCGAGACGGTGGCGTTGCGACGCCGCTAGCCTCACCGCCAGGAAGCGTTTCCTTTCCGCGGTTTAGCCCCGACGGAAAGACCATTGCTTTCGAAGGCAACTACGACGGAAATCAGGATGTCTACAGCATCCCGGTGGAAGGTGGTATTCCGACCCGAATGACGTATCACCCGGCGTCTGAAAGTGTCTGTGACTGGACCCACGACGGTCGAATTATTTTTTCGACCAATGGACTGGCAGGTCTGGAGCGACAGTCGCAGCTGTTCCTAGTATCGCCTGACAAACCCCTTCCGCAACAGCTTGCCGTTCCTTACGGAACCAATGCTTCGGTCAGTGCCGACGGCAAGTGGCTGGCGTACACACCTCATAGCCATGACCACCGAACCTGGAAGCGGTATCGCGGAGGTATGGCATCCGATGTATGGCTTTTCAATCTCGAAACCAATGAGTCAAAACAAATGACCGATTGGGAAGGCGCCGACAGCTTGCCAATGTTCCACGGCGATGTGGTTTATTATGTGTCGGATGCCGGACCGGAACATCGACTCAATATCTGGAGCTACGATATCAATAGTGGTGAAAGGAAACAGATTACTGAATTCAGCGAATACGATTGCAAATGGCCCTCAATCGGCCCTGGCCCAGAGGGCCAAGGCGAAATCGTACTTGAAAATGGCAGCACGCTATGGTTGCTTGATCTGGCGACCACCCAAACCCGCAAAATTGACGTGGTTGTGCCCGGTGACAAACCGAAACTTCGCGCCACACAAGTCGACGTTTCCAACGCAATCGCTTCGGCAAACCTTTCACCGAGTGCCAAACGGATGGTCGTCGAAGCTCGTGGTGATATCTGGACACTTCCTGTTAAAGAAGGAACGCCCCGAAACCTGACTCGTTCAAACGGCATCGCCGAACGCTCGCCGTCATGGAGCCCTGATGGCCAATGGATCGCATACTTTTCCGACGCAACCGGCGAGTATGAGTTGTATCTGAAACAGTCGGATGGTCGTGGCGAAACCAAACAGCTCACCCAAGACGGCCAAGCGTTCCGTTATTCCCCGACCTGGTCGCCCGACTCAAAACATATTGTCTTCACCGACAAAACCGGTGCGATTTATTTGCACTCCATCGATGGCGAAACAAAGCGGGTCGATACCGAACCCTACGCTACTCCGACCAACGTCCATTGGTCTCACGACTCAGCCTGGTTGACCTATTCCATTTCAGGGGAAGGCAGAGTCGGCTCATCCATCGTTTACGTTTACAATGTGGCCGAAGGAACTCGTCATCAAGTCACAGGCGGTTTCTTCGGTGACAGCCAACCGGTGTTCGACCGCAAAGGCGATTTCCTCTATTTCGTCAGCTCCCGAGCATTCAATCAACCGCAATACGAAGATATTGGAACGACGTTTATCTACTCGGGCACCCAAGTCGTTCTCGCCGTTCCTTTGCGAGCCGATGTCGAGTTGCCGCTGCTTCCCAAAAATGATGAAGAAAAATGGGGAGACGAAATAGACAAAGACGAGAAAAAAGATGCCGATGAAAGGCAGGCTGACGATCCGGCCGGCGAAGGCGAACAAGACTCTGACGAGACAAAGCCAGAGGATGGAAAAGATGAAGGCAACGATGAAAGAAGTGATCAAGGCAATGATGAAGAGGAAGAACCCAAGTCAGAAGACAACGATCCATCCGATGAAAAGAAAACGGAACCGATCCAAATCGATTTCGAAAATATCGCCAGTCGTACTTTCCAGTTACCCATCAAGCAAGGGAATTTCAGCGGACTGGCGGTCAACGACAAGAATCAGCTGATCTATGGCCGACAAGCCTCGCGCGGTGCGGGCGGCGAAAGCACTGCATCGATTCAGTTGTTCGATATGCACGACGAAACCCCCGAAAAAAAGCCCGAAGAAAAAACGGTTGTCTCGGGCACGGGAAGATTCAGCATCACCAGCGATGGCAAGAAGTTACTGGCATCCAAAGGTGATTCCATGTACGTCATTGACGCTGCGGCCGACCAGAAACTGGAAAAAGAAATTTCCAAGCGGGGCATGATCGTTCAGATCGACCCGCGCATCGAGTGGAAGCAAGTCTTCACGGAGGCTTGGCGAATCCAGCGAGACTTTTTCTATGATCCGCACATGCACGGCACGGACTGGAAAGCCATCCACGATCACTACGCAAAAATGCTCGACGATTGTACCTCTCGCGACGATGTCGGTTTCTTGATCAGTGAGATGATTTCTGAACTCAACGTCGGTCACGCCTACTATCGACCGCCTTCGAGTTCCGCTTCGGATCGCAATCAACCGGATACCCGAGTTGGCCTTCTCGGATGCACGTTCGAATTGGCCGACAATCGGTACAAAGTTGGAACGATCTTCGAAGGTGCCGCCTGGGATACAGATGCTCGTAATTCGCTGCGTGCCGTCGGTGTCAAAGAAGGAGATTACTTGCTTGCAGTCAATGATGTTGAACTCACCTCCGACGTCGATCCGTATTCGCTGTTTCAGGGAACCGTGGATGCTCCAACGATCCTGACCGTCAGTGATGACGACCAACTGGGCGACCACAACCGCCGAGTGGTGGTTAAGCCAACGGCCAATGATTCTGGACTGCGTTTCCGCTACTGGATCGAAAAGAATCGCAAGTTCGTTGAGGAAAAAACGAACGGCAAAGTAGGCTATATTTACGTCGTCAATACAGGCGTACCTGGCCAGAACGACTTATTCCGGCAATTCTACGGACAACTTTCGAAAGAGGCTTTGATTATCGACGACCGCTGGAACGGAGGCGGGCAAATTCCGACCCGATTCATCGAGTTGCTCAATCGCCCCGTGACCAACTACTGGGCCAAACGCGACGGCCGCGACTGGACTTGGCCACCCGATTCTCATCAAGGCCCAAAGTGTATGATAATTAACGGAATGGCGGGTAGTGGAGGCGATATGTTTCCTGCGTTGTTCAAACAAAACAATCTCGGCAAGTTGATCGGAATGCGAACCTGGGGCGGGCTGGTGGGCATTTCGGGCAACCCTGGTATGATCGACGGATCAAGCGTTACCGCACCCACATTTGCCTACTACGAGAACGATGGAACGTGGGGGATTGAAGGCCATGGTGTTGACCCTGACATGCAGGTGATCGATGACCCGGCCAAGATGTTCGGCGGAGGCGATCCACAACTCGAAGCCGCCATCACCTTGATGCTTTCCGAATTGCAAACCGCCCCCTACGTCAAACCGGATCGCCCCAAGTATCCCGATCGAAGCAAGTTCGGCATCGAAGAAGCGGATAAGTAGTCGTAGAACGGAATTCATTCCGTTCCATGCAATTGGCCGTCAGAAACGCAAAGACGCCACGTCGCAAAGTCCCAAAGTCGCTGTGATCGGGTTTCAAAAATCGTGAACGTATACAAAAATCCTTGCGTCCTGGCGGCTTTGCGTCCTTGCGTTATTTTTACTCTCCAACTTCCTCGATCTGTTTTGCGTCCATAACCGGCAGATAAGGTCGATCTTCAAACCGCATGATCGGACCGGTGACGCGGATCCGTTTGTCTTTGTAGTATTCCGCCGGATCATCGATCCCTTTCTCCTTCATTTGTGCTGCAGCATCGACTGAAATGGCGATCCCCAGGTTTTTCTCGTTACCGAAATCTTCCTCCGAATCCAAAAATACAATTCCTCGCCGATCCAGCCGGTTTTTGGCAGTCTGAACAGTAAGTTCTACCTGGAC
Organism: uncultured Pirellulaceae bacterium; assembly: GCA_964414815.1. Lineage (GTDB taxonomy): Bacteria > Planctomycetota > Planctomycetia > Pirellulales > Pirellulaceae > Mariniblastus. The sequence goes on from CAYPXY010000006.1 coordinate 26,794, forward strand.
CGAAGGCTTTCCGATCGACTCCAGTGCCTGAGCGACGGTCAACACAGCTTCTTTCTTTGGTATAACATCAGGTTCCTGGACGTCCTGTTTCATCAACATGGAGACGATCAATGACGGTATCAGTAGCACAAAACCAATTTTGGATGCAGACATAATGTTCTTTCGATGGATGGACAGAGATAGTTGCTGTTCTTCGGATTTTACCCCCCCTTTTCCGATTCGACAACCGATGGTTGTTGCGATGGGGCTTTTCATAACCATGCTGGTTGTGGGTTGCGATTCGTCACGGGTGAAAAAATCTCCGAATCAGGTCACAGTACTTTCGGCGGCCAGCCTTTCCGAATCGATTCGCGAAATTGCGGTTGAATTTGAGGCAGCGAATCCGGGTACCCGCGTTCGAATCAGCACGGGACCGGCAAACGGACTGGCGGAACAAATCCTGGCCGGCGCCCCAGCCGATGTCTTTCTGTCGGCGAACGAAAAGTGGGCGGATGTCGTGGTTGACCAAGGTCTGGCGATCAAGAAAGTCAATTTTCTGACCAATCGGCTTGTTCTCATCGTCCCCAAAGGAAATCCGGCACGAATCAAATCAATCAACGATCTGACTTTGGATCGAGTTTCAAAAGTTGCCATGGCCGGCGTCCATGTTCCCGCTGGGACCTATGCGAGTCAAGCGTTGGAGAAACTGAATCTACTGAAAGCACTGAGCGAAACCAAGCGATTCGTATTTGGCTCAGACGTTCGAATTACGTTGTCCTACGTTGAACGGGGTGAAGCCGACGCTGGGTTTGTCTACGCAACCGACGCCCAAGTTTCAAATGACGTCGAAGTGATTTCAGAGGTCGATCCGGAATTGCATGATCCCATTATTTACTCTGCGGTTTTGCTGAAATCGGCTCAAGACAATGAGACTGCAAGTAACTTCCTGATGTTCCTTCTGACGAAGTCTGGAAAATCCAGTTTTGAGAAACATGGGTTTCGCATCCTTGGCGAAACCGAAAGTGACCTGATCATCGAGCCGTCCAGTTCCCAAGGAGTGAGCAAATGATTTTATCATCTGCTCAATGGCATGCGATCCTGCTCAGTCTTTGGGTGGCTACCGCAGCCGTATTGATGAGTGTGCCGTTTGGATTGGCGATCGGCTGGATTCTTGCCCGATACAAGTTCGTCGGAAAAACGGCGCTCGATACGTTGGTGAACTTGCCATTGGTGTTACCGCCGGTCGTAACGGGCTACCTTTTACTAGTGACGTTCGGTCGAAGGGGAGTGATCGGCCAGTATCTCGAACCGTGGCTGGGCATGCGATTTGTGTTTGACTGGAAGGGCGCTGCACTGGCCTCGGCAGTAGTTGCCTTTCCGTTGATGGTTCGCTCCATTCGAATCGCATTTTCAGGTGTCGATCAGCGTCTGGAAGCCGCTTCCAGAACGCTTGGGGCGGGGCCGATAGATACGTTTCTATCGATTACACTTCCGCTCGCCAAACGCGGAATCATTGCCGGATGCGTACTGGCATTCGCGAGGAGTCTGGGCGAGTTCGGCGCGACGATTATGATTGCGGGGAACATTCCCGGTGAAACGCAAACCATTTCATTATACGTTTACGATCAACTTCAAACGCCGGGCGGGATCGGTCAATCCATCGGCATCGTAATCGCGTCGATTTTGTTGGCCGCAGGTGCGCTTTATGTCAGCGAACGTCTCGAGTCCCGCAGCCCATCTGAGTAGCCGGTCACGATCTCTCTACGTCTCGTTCGCGCAGGAACTTTAACGCTGCTTCAATATCGTCCGCCAACGGAGATTGAATCTCAATGCGATTGCCTGTCGATGGTTCGTCAAATTCGATTCGGTGAGCGTGCAAAGCCTGACGTGACAGAATGGGAGCGGTATCGGTTCCTTGACGCAAGTCGGCGGGCGATAATGACGAGCGGCTGCTGTAGAGCGCATCGCACAGGACAGGCGATCCGATGGATGCCATGTGAACCCGGATTTGATGGGTGCGACCGGTCTTGGGTGAAACGCGAACCAGCGCGAAACCTTTGAAGGATTCGATGACCTCAAAAAAAGTAGATGCGGGGCGGCTCGACGGATGGTTTTCGCGAACGGCTTTCTTTTCGCGTTGGTAGGGATGATCCCCGATGGGTTTTTCGATCAGGTCGCGATCGCGGTTGGGAACGGGACTGACAATCGCCAGATATTCTTTTTTCACCGTGCGATTACCAAACTGCTGAGCCAGCGCGGCATGAGCGTCGTCCGTTTTGGCGACCAGGATGACTCCGCTGGTGTCGCGATCGAGCCGATGAACGATCCCTGGTCGGGCAGCTCCACCGAGCGTACTGAGGGACTGAAAATGATTCGCCAGCGCGGCCGTCAAGGTTCCTTTCCAATGCCCTTTGGCTGGATGAACGACCATGCCAGGCGGTTTGTTGACCGCGACGACGACTTCGGATTCGTATAAAATGTCCAGCGGTATCGCTTCTGGAATCGGTGCCTCCGTTTCCTCTGCGAAAGGCTGAACCGAAACGACCTGATGGGCCTTGAGCCGCGTCGATGATTTGACGACTTGCTGATCGACCTGTACCTGGCCTTTGCCGATGGCCCGCTGGATTTTGACTCGCGAAACGGCGGGATACCTGCTGACTAAATACGAGTCCAGTCGTTCGTGTTCTTCTGATGGAAGGACTACGAACTGTTGTAATGATTGATCGTGCAGAGAAGGGTCGGTTGTTTCGTTCATGGGTCAGCCGGATTATAGCATTTTATCGCCCGCTGGAGTAACATAACGTTTGGAACTTGGGCCTGGGAGCAATCATGTCGGACCAAAAAAAGACACTTGGCTACTGCGAAATGTGTATGCAAAACGTTGAGCATACGCGTGTCTTTTCGTCTGCTATCACCTGGTTTCTCGACCTGGCGACCTTGAGAATCCTGAAACTGTTTCGTTTGGGGCCTTACTACTGTTTTCAATGCGAGCAGAAACGCTACTATCTTCGGCCGGTACGCCGAAGTGTTCCAACCTTTGATTCGGAAACTTCCACCGTCGGGTTTGCTCCATCGTGGTTTGGAGAGAATCGAAAAACCGGCCGGGGAAACGAATCCGATCAGTCCGTCGGCGATCAGGCTGCTGAACCGATCGGCAATTTCTTGAAAACCGAGCATTCCCTGGTGATGCAGGACCGGCGAGCCAGTAACTTTACCCAAAAATTTCGCGACGCAACGGTGCTGAAAATTCTTTCGGGCAAAGCCTTGATGATTGACATCCGGCACGAACTGGAGGTGACGGAATCTGATTTGATACGGTGGATGGCTGACCTGATGAACCGCAAGCAACTTCGCATCAAGGAACTGGCCGAAGCCGTTGAGCAGCTTCAATCGCAGTTCCCCGAACGTCATCCGCTACGGTTGGTTCCTTCGGAAGGCGAACGCCGCCATACGGACGGTGGCCCAATCATCGACGGACAAGTCTCCGAAAGCTGACCATGGGAAATTTTTCTACGGGGACTACCGGAAATCGGGGCCTTGCTCAACAATAGTGGGTGGCGATCCAGTTCGACCTGGATTGCCTGCATCACAAACCTAATCAATCAGCAAACGCGATATTATATTTTCCAGGAACATCATGGGCGGCATGAAATTCATTGAAATGACCGGGGCAGTGTTGGAGCAGATCATCAACGACGGCGAAATTCACTCCAGCGATTTGCAGGCCGCAGGTGTCAAACCCGATTCGATTGTTCGGATCAACCAGCAAGGAGACATTGAAATTCGCCGCAGCAACAAATGGGATGTCATCGGAGGGTTGCTGGGCAGTTTCGAAGAACGGATCAAGAAAACGACCGGTCTGGATTGGGTTTAAACCAAAGCTCAGGTTTCATTCAACAAACCAACCGTTTCCATTTCAAACAGCTCATCAATCCAGATGCGGATATCATTCTCGTATTCGCTGGCTAAATCGCTTTTTACCAACTGGCGATGGAACGCTGCCGCGCCTTGATCGACCAATTCCGCGTGTTCGGCACTGGCAAACCGCTGCTTGGGCTGCGGCGCTACCAAGCCTTTGAGGAATGACATCAACAGCGTGTTGCAGGAAACTTCGTCGGGCAACAATTGGCTCAGCCGATGGGGCAGCGATTGTTTCGCTTCCAGCAGCTCCTGATAGTCACTGATACCAGCAAACACCTGCTTGCCCGAGAGCAGCTCAATCGTCACGTAACCCAGGCTGGCCAAGTCACTTCGAGGCGTGTTTTCGATTCCTTGAAGAACCTCCGGTGCGGCATAAGCGGGGGTGCAGGTTTTTCGTTGAGGCGGGTCGTCGATGTCAAAGGCTGTCCCAATGTCAATGATTTTGGAATGGCCGGTTCGTTTGAGCATGATGTTGGCCGGTTTAATATCACCGTGAACAATCCCCTCACGATGCATCGCCGCCAGTGCTTCCAGGCATTCACGCACGATTTGAACCGCCACCCCGGCTTTTAGACGCGGCTGCTCGACGCCCGCCGTAACCACCACGCGATTCAGATCCTGCCAACGGCTGCGCGTGAGTCGCTTTTCGAGCAGTTTGAACATTTGGACGGTCAACAAGCGGCGCAAGTCAAATCCCTCCACTCGCTCCATGACCATCATGCGGATTCGGTCGCGATCGAGAAAGTTTTCCACCAGCAACAGATTGTCGTGTTGAATCCGGGCCACGCGCGCCGCCACACGTCCCATCCGCCCCATGTCCGCATCGTAAAGTAAGGGCGTGGCGTATCGGGCGGGCGAAAATATTTTCAAGGCCACCGGCAAGGAAAAACTGTCCGATCCCCGCCGCTCGGTCAGGTAAACGACCCCCTGCCCTCCGGCCCCCAACTTCTTGAGTAAACGAAGGTGCGTCGTCCAGCTCAACCGCTTTTCATTGTTGATTTCCGAATAGCGATCGACCAGTTCGGCACATTGGCTGGTGATTTCATCCCCATCCTTTGTGATCGTTGGATTCAACTCATCGCTGTCGGTTGTATAGATCAGGTTCTCGTTCAAGTTGGTTATCCAAAAGACTCACAGTTGAAGCACACCATCATTTTAGGCTTTGCCAAGCAGAAAGGTCTACAGGAAATTTAACGAACCGACGGCAGGCGATGTTCAGGCGCCGGAAATCCGAGATGTTTGTCAATCTGGTTGATCAAAAACTCCCGATCCCGGTACCGTTGTAGATTTTGGCAAAACAAGTCCACTGTATCCGGAATCCGGCAGGGCGACTGTGCCCCCACATGGGGTGTGATGATGACATTGTCCATCTCCCACAACGGTGAATCGACCGGCAGCGGCTCTGGATCCACCACATCGAGTCCAGCGCCGCGCAAATGACCGCTTTGCAACGCTTCGATCAATGCCCCCGTATCGACCACGCTTCCTCGCCCAACGTTGATCAGGTACGCCCCCGGCTTCAATTGCGACAGCTCCTTTAAAGCAATAAAATGATCGTTGCCGGCAGTCAACGGCAGTGTCACGATCAAAATATCGGAAGATTCGAGTACGGTCGGGGTTCGTTGAGGCAAATAAATCTCATCGACCCACGCCGCAGCTTGAGTGTCTCCCAGTTGCTCAGCAAAATAATCGGTAGCGAGAATTTTCGGAACCAGCGAAGACAGCGCCTTGGCGATTCGCTGGCCATTTCCACCATACCCGAGAATCCCAACCGTCTTATCGGCCAGGATATCAGTGGGACGCCGAATGTACTCCCGTTTTTGCTGGGCCTGGTAAAACGTGGGCATGGACCGCAACAACCCCGTCAGCAGTGCCAGCGTCTGTTCGGTTACTTGAGAGGCAAAAAGTGCTGAGCAGGAACTGACCGCGATCTCCGAATGGATTACCGACGGGACAAGACAGTGATCCAGTCCCGCCGCAGAGGATTGAATCCACTTCAGTTTTCCTTGCTGGACAATCGACGGCCAGTCCAGTATTTCGTAGGAATGACCACAGTAGATGTCAGCTTGAAAAATATCGATCTTGATACCGGCCTGATTGGAAACCATGACCTCGAAATCCGCTCCCGCCGCTTGCTCAATGAGCCGTGCATGGGATGATTCGATGGGAAAACAGGTTACGATTTTTTGCATGGCGGACTCTTGGATTTGTTTTGCGTGGGTGGGGCCATCCATTTTCATCGGTGCGTTTTCAGTGTAAAGTAACGACAGCTTCGCATAGGAAACCGAAAAAGGTACACTTAAAACCGAACACAAACGCTCACTGGCACCCTTGATGCACCCCAACATTTCTGCTGAAACCATGGAAGCTCCCATTTCCATTGATGCGGCCCAACAGGCGGTCCACCAGTGGATTCAGGACGTGGGCGTCAACTACTTCTCCGAGCTGACCAACCTGGCTCAACTCATGGAAGAAGTCGGCGAGTTGGCCCGAATTGTGTCCCGAACTTATGGTGATCAAAGCTTCAAACCCTCGGATCGAGATTCATCGCTTTCGAGCGAGTTGGCAGATATACTATTTGTACTGATTTGTCTGTCCAATCAAATGGGGGTGGATCTAACCGAAGCCTTCAAACAGAATCTCGCCCGGAAAACGGAACGCGACTCCGAGCGGCATCGAAACAATCCAAAACTCAAACCCGTCAACCCAATCCCCTGATTTCTCAATCGAGCTGCGACCTGATGAGTATTACTGTTGCGCGCAAAATCGAATTTTGTGCTGGACACCGCTTGCTGAACCACGAAAATAAATGTGCCAACATGCACGGCCACAACTATACGGTGGAATTTCATGTCACCGGGCATGAAGTGGATGCCATCGGGCGAGTGGTTGATTTTGCGGTGATCAACAAGCTGTTTAAGGGCTGGATCGACGAGAACTGGGATCACGGGTTCCTGCTGTGGGATCAGGATCATCAGGCGATCGGGGCACTGCGTTCCATCGAGCCCAACCGTGTATTTCTATTGCCCTACAATCCGACGGCCGAAAATATGGCCCGATACCTGCTGGAAGTCGTTTCTCCGCCGTTGATCGCCTCGATCAAGGGATACGATTTGCGAATGACGAAAATCGTCGTCTGGGAGACCGAAAAGTCTTCTGCAGAAGTTTCGATTGATGTCAGCCGTCATACCGCCGATGCGATGTTACAGCAGGTCCATCAGTTTGAAGATTGCGCTCGGTGACAGAGTGGAAGAGTGGAAGCCGTTTACGCATCGTTCTAGCGGGACGTGTTAGGAGAGGGCCAAGTTTTTCTTGGGTTTTGAACGATTGAGGACAATCGTCCTAAAACGTTTCGTGAACCGATAAAAAAAGAAGGATTTCAGCTCGCCGCGACTGAAATCCTTCTGAAGTTGGCTGTCCGATTTCGGAATTTTCCTACTCGGAGACCCACAGCCATACCTTCATATCGGAATTTTGCGATGGAATTTACAAAAAAGAAAAAAACATGGATCATCCGCTGCAAATGTCAAATTCGTTTGTTAGATTGATGGAACCGGCAAAAAGCGGTCTTGTTTTTGAAATTTAATTTAAAGTTACTGATGGCAGACAGCTTGAATCCACTTTTTCATACTTCGAAAGCGACTCGGCCTGCAAAGTTGGCTCTCGAAGATGGAACCGTGTACTCTGGAACAGGTTTTGGTGCGACGGGGACCAGCGACGGTGAGGTCGTGTTTAACACTTCGATGACGGGCTATCAGGAGATTCTGACCGATCCCAGCTATCGCGGGCAAATTGTGACGATGACCTATCCGGAAATCGGCAACTATGGAGTCAACGAAGAGGACAAGGAAAGCGGTCGTCCTCATCTGGCAGGCTTTGTGGTGCGGAATTTGAGTCGTTTGGCCAGTAATTTTCGGTCTTCTGAGACGCTGGCCGATTACCTTAAACGACACCAGATTATCGGAATTGCCGGGATCGACACACGGGCGCTCGTCCGGCGAATTCGTGATCGAGGGGCCATGAAAGGTGTTCTATCGACGGAAATTCTCGACGACAGCAAGTTGGTGGAGATGGCTCGCCGCAGTCCCGGCCTGGTTGGTCGCGACTTGGTGCGCGAGGTGCTGCCCGAACAGCCCGTCAATTGGGATGTCCACCTAAGCAAATGGTGGAGCGCGAGCAATCATTCGGACCACGCTGAGCTGCAGGAAAAAGAAAGCGGGCAATCCGATGAACTTGCGCCGCTGGTGGTCGCACTGGATTTTGGAATGAAGTGGAATATTGGCCGCCACCTTTTCAGCCAGCACTGCCGCGTCGTTGTTTTACCGGGCACGGCAACGCTCGACGAGATCCTGGCCCATCAGCCTGCGGGAGTCTTTCTCAGCAATGGTCCCGGCGATCCGGAACCGCTGACGTTTGCGATTGAAACAATTCGTGGATTGCTCGGACGTGTTCCCGTGTTCGGAATCTGTCTGGGGCACCAGCTATTGGCGCTTGCCTGTGGCGCGAAGACGTACAAACTCAAATTCGGCCATCGAGGCGCCAACCAGCCGGTGCTGGATCTGGAAACGGGTAAGATCGAAATTACTTCACAGAACCACGGTTTTGCGGTTGCCGATGAAGGGTTGCCCGATTGTCTGAAGGTGACGCATCGCAATCTCAATGACAATACGATTGCCGGATTGCGTCACCGTTCCGGTATGGCGTTTAGCGTCCAGTATCATCCGGAAGCTTCCGCCGGTCCTCATGACAGTCAGTATCTGTTCAAGCGATTCAAGGAACTGCTGGCGGCCGACAATTACTCAGCGACCTCTAGCTGATTTTCGATCTTGTAAATGCCGGGCTGCAACCGAAGCTGCGAGATCAGTTGGTTCGCATCGGCTTGGGAGGCAACTCTTCCGGTCACGACCGCCGTTGATCCATCCATCTGGACCTGGTACTGGCCAGCAAAATACTGACTGGCTGGCTGATGGGCGAAACTGGCGTTGAATTGCTGGGGCACGCGATCGATCTGGACAGGGGGGCTGTTCGACATGAAAACCGGGTTGAATTCACCTCGCAGGCCGCCAGCATTCTGATTGCCTCCCATGCCGCCAAACATTTGCTGGCCAAATCCACCGAGTCCTCCAAAGTTTCCGAACCCTCCCAACCCACCGAGTTGGTTGCCTCGCCCACCGAGGCCACCGAATGTATTGAAAGTATTAGTATTGCCACCGAGCCCACCCGTTCGCGCTCCCATGCCTGTTCCTCCCAATCCTGCTTGACCCCCGCCGATGCCGCCAGCCTGTCGCGAACCTCCACCCAGCGAAGAGTTGACACCTCCGCCCCAGGATTGTCCACTGGTGGTTGGTGGACCGCTGCGATCAGAAGCCGATCCGACGAATCCAAAATTCTGGACACGCTGAGCCGTTGCTCCCACGAATCCCTGGTTCCGACGGTCGTTGGTTGTTGGGATGTAGTTGATATTCTCGGGCGCGGTGATCGGAGAATAGTTGCCTGCCCCTTGCGAGACATTGGAGGATTGCCCCGCTCCCATTCCACCCGTTCCACCACCTAATCCGCCGGTTCCGCCCCCCAGTCCACTGGTTCCACCTTGGCCCAAACCTCCCCCCCCACCCGTTTGACCAGGTACCTGGAAGCCGCCTTGAGCCATTATCTCGGTGGCTTGAGATGAAATCAGATACAAGGCAGCGACGGCCAAAATAAGGCCTCGGAAGCCAGCAACGAAATGGATGTTCACAAGTCTCTCCTAATAAAAAACAATGCCCGGGTTCAATTTCAATCGAAAATCCGTCACACTATTTAAACCGAAATCCCAAAAAAATGTTTCGATGAATGCGGGCTGCTATCAAGTTATCCCCGCTATTTTTAGAATTCCACCCCGTTTTTCAAATTTTCAGTATCGAAACTCATTTCCAGGCGAAAGTTGGCAGGCTGAAACCAAATTGACTGGAGCAGGGTTATTTTAGTTTAGTAATTATTTCGGGACAATTCCTTAACAGCCACTGAATCGATTTCCCATAACCATCCCCCTGAAAGATATGACACTCACTCACCCCCACCTGCGACGGTCGCCAAGCAATGGTCGTTTTCGTCAACCTGATCGTTTCTCTCGGCGCATCATGACGATTGTGATTCTGGCCGGAGCAATGTACAGCATGTTCTGTGTCTCTCCCCTCAACGCCCAGCAGCGACCGAGTACGGACGATCTATTGCCGGAAACCACCGTTGTTTTCGTTCAGCTCGACAACTGGCGGGATTTCGTAGAGAAATTTCGACAGGGCTCGTTGGGTCAAATGTTGAACGACGAGCGGATTGCGCCTATCGCACGCAACGCCTGGGAAGAGGCTCAAAATGCCTACAAGGAGGTCGAGGATGAAGTGGGGGTTGCACTCGATGATTTCGTAAATCTGCCCCACGGAGAAATTACGGTTGCCGTAATCGCTCCCCGGCGGAAAGACCCGGTCTTCATGGTCATCGTTGAAACCGACCCTGAATCAGAAGCGGCCGACCGAATCCTGAGTCGAGGCAAGGAATTAATCGAAGATGAGGGAGGTGAAATTTCAAATTCCGAAAACGACGACGGATTCCAGTTTGAGACGATTCATTCGGACGGCAATCGATTCAAGTATTTTCGCAAAGACGGTTTGTTTGTCGGTTCGAACTCGGATGAAGAACTGGATCACCTGATCGACCGCTGGATGGGACGTGAAGTCGAAAAAGTTCGTCCGCTGTCCAAGAACCGGAAATTCATCACGATCATGAATCGCTGCCGGGGCACCAAGGACCTTAAGCCGGAAGCGAGATTCTATTGCGATCCGATCGAACTGGTTAAAAGCTCTACTCGCGGGGATATTGGTGCTCAGGTTGTGATCACGATGCTGCCCATGCTGGGACTGGACGGACTGCTCGGGATCGGTGGCAGCATGTTACTGAGTGAAGACGAATTCCAAAGCGTCATGCATACGCACATACTGCTGGCAGAACCTCGCAAAGGTGTTTTCCAGATGTTTGCGTTCCGGCCGACGGACTATCAGCCAGAACCCTGGATGCCTGCCGACACAACCAACTATTTCACGACCAGTTGGGATTTTCCACAGATGTTGGCCGAACTGACCAAGCTAATCGAAATGTTCCAGGAGGAGGGAACGGTCGACCGATTCTTTGAAGAAAATTTAGACAAACAACTCGAATTTGATTTTCGCAAGGAGTTCATCGAGAACCTCACCGGCCGAGTGACTTTTGCGCAGTGGATCGACCCCCATGCCGCTCTCAACAGCGCCAATCCGGTCTTTGCATTTGAAGTCAAGGATGTGGAGCAGATGGAAGCCTGCTTGCAAAAAATCTTCGAACGCACCAATCGTGACCAGGCTGAAGACAGCCCGTTTCGATGGAAGGACGATGCCTACCATGGAATCCCTATCTATTCGATGGATGGGGAAGCGATGCAGGATCGAACCGAGGAAAGGCAGGAACGGTTTCGCGAACGGCAGCGAGAGAACGGCCAGCGGGTTTATGAAGCCGAGATCAAACTTAACCCGGCTGCTCCCTGCTATGGAATGGTCGGCAACTACCTCGTGTTTTCACCGCAAAGCCGCCAAACACTGGAACTGCTGATCGATACGGATCGCGGCGAGTTCGAATCGCTGGCCCAAAGCCGGGATTATCAACGCGTCTCCGAAAAAATGACGCGAATGCTCAAGTCGGATTCACCCTCCGCGATCATGTACTCCGATCCTCGCCATGTATTTCGCTGGATGTTTGATATTGCCAAAAGCGAAAGCAGCAAGGCCGTACTGGCCGAGCGGGAAGAGGACAGCGAATTTGCTCGGCGGATGAAGAAACTGTACGATGAGAATCCGTTGCCTGATTTCTCTGAAGTCGAACACTATTTCCAGCCCCAAGGCGCCTACATGACGTCCGACGACACCGGATTGCATTTTCTGTTCTTCGAACTTCGTGCGGAAAATCGTTGATCGGTTACAACTTTTCTTTCAACGCGGAAACTATTTTTAATGAGAGTACTATCAGGCATACAGCCAACGGGCCGGCCCCATTGGGGAAATTACTTTGGCGCTATCCGCCAGTATATTGATCTGCAGCATGCGGATCAGTCGTTTTATTTTGTGGCAAACTTGCATGCACTGACCACGGTTCGCGATGCGAAACAGCTTCGTGAAAACTCGCTCCATTGTGCCATGGACATGTTGGCACTGGGCTTGGATCCGGCTCAGGCAACCCTGTTTATTCAATCGGACGTTCCCGAAGTCTCCGAGTTGTGTTGGTTGTTGATGTCGGGCACTCCCATCGGAATGCTGGAACGATGTGTTTCATATAAAGACAAAGTCGCCAAAGGACTGCCCGTGGTGACCGGCCTGTTTACCTATCCGGTTCTGCAGGCCGCCGACATTCTGGCCTATGACTCGGACATTGTCCCGGTGGGAGAAGACCAGAAGCAACATATCGAGCTTTGCCGCGATATCGCGATTTCGTTCAATCATCAGTTCGGCGAAGTCTTCGTCATACCGAAAGCCAAAATTCTCGACGCCAGCGCGAAGGTTCCGGGTACCGACGGCGAAAAAATGTCCAAGAGCTACGACAACTACATCGAGATTTTCGAGCCGGTTGCCGCCATGAAAAAGAAAATCATGCGGATCGCAACCGACTCCCGTCCTATGGAGGATCCCAAGGAGCCTGAATCGGATCACCTGTTTCAGCTTTATTCATTATTTGCCGATCCAGCCTCACTCGATGAGATGGCTGCGTTGTATCGCCGAGGCGGATTCGGCTATGGCGAAGTCAAGAAAAAAATTGCCGAAGCGGCCGAACTCTTTTTTGCCAAAGCCCGCGAGCGACGAACCGAACTCGAAGCCAATCCGCAACAAGTCCGGGACATCCTCGCCGAAGGTGCGGCCAAGGCGAGAAAGAAAGCCGGAGAAGTTCTGGCACGGGCCAAGAAAGCCTGTGGCGTTTCGGGAGTCTGACCGATGGCCACTTCTCAGGTGATAGGAATCGGTACGGATATCGTCGAATGTGAACGGATCGCCAGCATGATCGAAAAGCATGGCGACCTGTTTTTGAATCGTGTTTTTACCCCAGAAGAAATTCGCTACTGCTCGCAAGGCAAAGCCTCGGTACAGCATTTTGCCGGACGCTGGGCCGCAAAAGAAGCCATCCTGAAAGCGCTCGGCACCGGCTGGGCACGCGGGATACGCTGGACCGATATCGAAGTGATCAATGACGGTGGCGGGAAGCCTTCCGTCCGGCTCCATCAAATCGCGTTGTCTACCGCTCGTGGATTGGGGGTCACAACCGTGATGATCAGTATTTCTCATACTCGGGGCCACGCGATCGCGTTTGCCACGGCACTGGGCGCCACCGAAAATGCAGGAAATCAGGAATAGACGAATCATCGGGCCGTTTTTCGGCAGTTGGAAAAAAATCAAAACCAACTAAGATATCACAGTAACTGTTCTGCTGGTTCTCCTCCTCTTTGCTTACCTGACACCCTCACTGGAGACGTTGAGATGCTCGCTCGCTGCTGTTTGCGATTCGCACTTCTGGTTGTTACTGCCTGTTTTTTGCCGCCCTTTGCAGCGAATCATGCCACCGGTCAGGGCTACGGGGCGTTCGGTTATCCGTCGGCCGCACCGCGAGTTCATGCTCCTGTCTATCGAGCGTATCAAGCTCCTGCCGTTCAAGGGTATTCTACCTATCCATCGACCTACCCTTCTTACGGCACGCCGATTTATCAGGCTGCCCCTGCTCCGTCCTACCCTTCGCAGCCCTACTACGTCAATCCTCCGGCTCGATTGCCAGCACCGGTTCCAGCCCAAGGCAGTGCAACCGTGATATCGAACGGACATGAAATCCAGGGTACGGTTCAAGGATCAGTTTGGGGGCCCCCCATCATCACGGGACAGGCCGCTCCTCCGGTCGTTCATTCCTACGGAGCATTTCCTTCGCTTGCCCAGCCATCACAGCCCATCGAATCCAACTTGCCGCACCGTTTAACGGCTCCGCCGATTCCTGGAACCTTCGATGAGCTTTCGAGCCAGCATGGTCCGCAGGTTAATGTGAATCCGGTTGATCCGGAAAAGGAGCAATTGCAAAAGGAGATGGACGATCTCAAACAGCAGCTTGCAGAAGCAACCGAGCAACTTGTGGAAGCTGACAGAGTCAAGCGACGGTTTGCTGAAGTTTCAGAACAGCTTGAGTATGCTCAAGACAATATAAAGAAACTGGTGGCCGAACATATGGAATTGGCGGAAAGAGGACATCAGCTGAGGGACGCGATTGAATCGCACAAACAAGAGACTGAAGCTGTGAGGCTGGCCGGTGAAGCCCAGGTCAAACGACTTGAGGAAAAGGCACTCGCGCAGGAAGAGCGGATGAAAAACCAGATTTCCACTTTGAAGGACGAACTCAGCAAAGCTGAACTCAAGTCAAAAAAACAGGTCGAAAGCCAGCAAGAACGATTTCAAAAGCAGATCCTTGAGTTGAACCTGGAGGCCAAAAAGGCAAACGTTACTGCCGAAATGGAAGTCATGAAATGGAAAAACGATTCGGAAGCAAAAGACAAGAGACTGCAAGCGGTACTCGCCGAACGAGATGCCCAATTGAAATCCGCCGTAAGTCAACTGGCCGAAGCGAATAATATGTTAAAAATTTCACAATCTGATCGCGACGGGCAAAAAAAAGAAATTGATAACCTTTTAAACCAAGTCAACATACTCACGGAAGAGCTGAAATCAAACGAAGCGGCCAGACGTGCTGAGGCCGCCCGTTCGGAACGACCACGCAAATCTGACAGCGACAAGGACAGCGACAAGGACAGCCGCAAGTACAAGGAACGCGAGTCTGAAAAGGCGTCCGAAAGCCAGAAAAAGAAAGCCACCGAGAAGACGATCGGTGAAAAGGGTGAAAAAGGCGAGAGCAAGAAGAACAGCTCCGAGAACAGCGACAACAAGAAAGGCAACAGCAAGTCCGGCCAAAAAGAAGGAGCTAAAAAAGAGAGTGCAAAGAAGGACGGCTCAAAAAAGGACAATGCAAAGGAAGGAAACAAGTCGAATGAAAAGGCTCAATCCAAGTCAGCCGAAGAACACAAGATCGAGGAAACCATCAAACTGACTCGAGAGGAGTGGGAGGTCCGACAAGATCGGGCGGCCAAGCGAATTTCGGATCGTTCCGGTCGTCAACGACAACGGCTGCTCGATGCGGGAGCCAAGGAAAGTGATTCTCAAATTGTGGCGCTCGACCGACGTTTGAAAGCGGAACTGAAGAACACCAAGGATCGAATCGACGCCGAGTATTCCCAGAAGCTTCAGGAACTTGAGGTTGCACTTGGAAAGTTGAACGCAAAAAAAGCTAAGTAACCGACATTGATGCCTGGTCATTACAGACCACTCAGTTCCAGCCACTGCTCTTCCGCCTGCTGCAACTCGGAAGTCAACGCCTCGATTTGCTCGTGCAGCTTCATGGCCTGATCGGCATGGGTTTCCTGCAACAAAGCGTCCTGCAGTTCGCGTTTCTCCGAATCGAGTTTTGCAATCTTCCGTTCGATGGCTTTAATTTGCTTCTGAACCGCTCGGTCATCACCGAGCGGGTTCTTTGGTTTCACTGAGGTCGGAATTTTTCCTTGAGGTCCGGTGCTCATCCGGTTGGTCATGTTCTCGCGCTCGCCCTCCTCGATCTCCTTGTTGATCGAATACAGATACGCATCGTAATCGCCCAGGTAATTCCTTGCGCAGCCATCACGGACTTCGACGATCGACGTGGCAATTCGCTTCATGAAGTGACGATCGTGGCTGGTAAAAATCACGGTTCCCTTGTACCTCAGCAGCGCCTCGGCAAGTGCTTCCACCGTTTCTACATCGAGGTGGTTACCCGGTTCGTCCATGACCAGCACGTTGTAGTTGCCCAGCAGCAACCCCGCCATGCAAAGCCTCGCTCGTTCGCCCCCCGACAATACGGAGATTTTCTTTCGGACATGATCGTCGCGAAACAGCATCGACCCGGCCACCGCGAGAACTTGCTGATCCGTGGTTCCAGGAATCGCTTTGTATTCGAGGTACTCCAAAACCGTTTCGTTTTTAGGAAGGTTGGTGTAGACGTGCTGCGCATACACACCGATCTCGATACCGTGTCCCCATCGAACCTGCCCGGCAAGTGGATCGAGTGAACCGACCAAGGTCCGCAGCAAAGTGGTTTTTCCCTGACCGTTGTCACCGACGATTGCGGCTCGTTGCTGGTGTTCGATCTCGATATGGATCCCCTTGGCGACTTCATAGTCGGGGTATCCGATCGTGACGTCGTTGCATCGAACAGCGGTCCCCTGTCGTGGGCTGACAATCGGCGCCTGGATGAATGCGGTTTTCTCGGCGGTTGCGATTTCGTTGAACTGAAGCCGATCCAGTTGCTTTTGCTTCGAGCGGGCCTGGCTGGCGGTGCTGGCCTTGGCCCTGTTTTTGGCGATGAATCGTTCAAGTTGTTTTGACTTCGTCAGCGTCGTCTCGTTTTCACGCATCGCCTGTTCGCGGCGCTGCTCCTGAAATTCCAGGAACGGTCCGATCTTACCTGGATAACTGGTCAACTTGCCTCGCGTCAGGTCGAGCGTGTGATCACAGGTCGAGGTCAGAAAAGTCCGGTCGTGGGAAACGATCAGACAGGCTTCCTTGAACGAACGCAGGAAATGCTCCAGCAAAATCTGCGTTCGCAAGTCGAGAAAGTTGGTGGGCTCGTCGAGCAGCAGCAGGTTGGGTTCGTGCAACAACAATGCCGCGAGTTTTACCCGTGTCTGCCAGCCCCCGGAGAGCGCTTTCACTGGCCCGTTCAGATAGTCACCCTTGATCTCAAACTGGGCCGCGACTTCGCCGCACTTCCAGTCAGGCTGGCCGCTGTCACGCATCAGAAAATCCATTGCAGATTCATGAGGTTCGAACGGATCGTGCTGACGCAAATAACCCACACGAAGTTTGGGATGACGGATGACCTCGCCGGCATCAAGTTCCTCGTCGCCCATCAGGACTTTCAGCAAGGTCGATTTGCCGGCTCCATTGCGGCCGACAAAACCGGTTTTAACATCGTCGATGATGGTGGCTTCGGCATTGTCGAGCAACACCTGGTCGCCATAACTTTTGAATGCGTTGCGAATTTGAAAAAGGACAGCCATGTTGGTCAGAGGTCAGAGGTCAGAGGTCAGAAGTCAGAAGTCAGTTGGTATGTCGAATGAGCGTAATCAAGGGATCCTTTTCTTGTAACCGTTCACGAGAAGGGAGACAACAGTAGGAAATTCCTTAAAAATCAGGCAAACGCTAATCATCACTAATTAACACTAAAGTGGATATCGGATTAGTGTTAATTAGTGAAGATTAGTGTTCCAAACCTTCATTAGATGATTGTTGAATATGAGCCAGCGAGTGTTTATCTTTTCTTTCCCTTCACGCTCAACCACTTGCTTACCCAATGGATAGCCAAGCCGATAGCGACCAAGCTACCGAAGATGCGAAAGATGCCTGGACGGCTGGCCGCCAGTACCAGCATGCCGATCACCAACAGGAATGCTCCTGCGGTTTGCATCGGAGTGACTTTCTTGAGTTGCGGGAAAGCTAACCAGGTCACGGCCAGAATCAATCCCACCCGAACCAGAATCCCTCGCAGCGATTCAGAGGTATTGTCGGTGAACGACAAACCAATTCCGGCGGCGATGCACAGGACACCAATCACTCCAATGGCGGCACGTTGCCAGGGACTCGATGGCAATGGATCCGTTGACATAAATGAGATCGAGTGGCAAAGATTCCGGATAACCGCGGGCGAAATATTGTAGAACAATTGTCCTCAATTGTTCAGCACACCAAAAATTTTGGCTATTTGGGGTAACCTCGAACAACGGCAGCCCTGAACAAGCCATGAACGATTGAGGACAATCGTTCTACATTCGCAAGCGAATCCTACAATAGCTTGGCTTTCAAATCGTTGATCAACTGAACCGCCTGGCCGATTTCGGATACTTGCCGTTCTGGCTCTTGCGGAATCTCCCGTTCGATGGTCAACGGTCCGAAGTAGCCGATCTCTTTCAGTGTCTGCAAATAGCTTTCCACATTGACATCGCCCGTCCCAAGGGGCACTTCGGATCCCCATTCAACGCCCGGCTTCTCACCCCATTGGGCGTCTTTCAAGTGAACACTGTGGACACGGTCCCCCAGTAACTTCAGGGCTTCAATCGGCTCACCGGTTCCGTACAGGATCATGTTTGCAGGATCAAAGTTCACATACAAGTTGGATGCCCCCGTATCATTGATAAACTGAACCAGTCCTTCGGCCGTTTCTTGCCCCGTCTCCAGGTGCAGACATTGGCCATTGCGAGCCGCATACTCGCACAACTCGCGAGTGACCTCGACGATACCGCGATAGCGCTCGGATTCGGGTTCATGGGGCACAAATCCAAGATGCAGCGCAATCACCGGACACCCCAGAGCCGCCGCAAAATCTGAAATCTCTTTCATCTCGGCCAGCCGCGACGCGCGAGTGGACTCGGGAACCAATCCGACCGTTCGCTCGACGGTGGGAATGTCCGCGTAGCTCTCACCCTCGAAGCCACCGAAGACTGCGGTGACTTCGATTCCGTACGGTTCGAGACGGCTCAACGTCTTCTTCGCGGTTTCGGGGGTTCGATTTCCTGGATGGGGAGCGTGAATCTGGATGGTCGGAATCCCCAGTTGATGGGCCACGTCCAAGTCGACTCCAAGTCCAGCATCAATACTGGTAAATACACCCACTGGCCATTTTGACATTCAACTATCTCGCTATGAATTAGAACGGAAATCAAATACACCTGCCGAATGTGCTGCCGTGTACGTTGGCGGCGTGTGCAGGTTTGTTTAGGATAACATAGTGAATTGCAGTGGAATGAACAAGTTCCGTCGCCAATGGTTCTGAACCAATGCGAGACTGATTACGAAGAACGGACAGCTATAAACGTTATCGTCCCTGGTTGTAGCTGTTCACACATTGTTGAGAGGGACGTTGGGGCCAGCATCAAGGGGTCGGGAGTCTTTTCGTTGGAGATCATGAAAGTGGCTTGGACAAATTGAACGTGACGTCGCTGACAATGGCCAGGAGTTCCGGAAAAGACTCCCGACCCCAACAGGCACAGATATTATCGTTTTGACATCGGTTTGGGGCCGCATTAGAATACGGCCCATCCAATTCTGCTTTGCGCTCTGCTGATATTCAAGGACGAAT
This sequence comes from uncultured Pirellulaceae bacterium, assembly GCA_964414815.1. GTDB lineage: Bacteria > Planctomycetota > Planctomycetia > Pirellulales > Pirellulaceae > Mariniblastus. Next base: position 45,937 of record CAYPXY010000006.1, read on the forward strand.
GAAGATCGGGATGTTCCCGAGAATGTGAAGCACCAACAATCCAGGAATTACATCATGAACAAGTTTTCTTTTTTCAAGGTCATTGCCATTGCGTTGGCAAGCTGCATTTCCGTCGGACAAAGCTGCGCTGATATTTTTACGACCGGTTTCTTTAGTGGAACCATCGAACGATTCGACGCCAATGGAGTTCAGACGAGATTTACCACACTTTCTGACGCCGACGGTCTGTCGGGGATTGCCCACAGTACACACAACAATCAATTCTACGTCAGTAGCTTTGGTCTATTCAGAGGCCAAAGTGGTGTTTATAGAGTTGACATGAATGGCGACGTTTTGGCATATACGGATTTTACTGCGCTCAACAACGGCTACCTACCGGGTGGGTTGACGGTCGGAGAAAACGGCAACGTCTTTATTTCAGATATGTCATCTCCTTCAGTACATGAATTTGACGCGGATATGAATCATCTTCGAACGATTAACATTACGCAACTTGCTGGTGTAGACAATGCGGGGACCGGCGGGGTTGGATTTGCGTCAAACGGAAACCTGATCATTGCTACTGCAGGCATGGGAATCTTTCAATATGACTTCAATACTGATGCAGTGACCCCATTTTCACGGCCTGAAGACGCTATGACTGCGGCTATCGCTGGCGCACAGGTTGCAACCAACGGGACCGATATTTTTATTGGTCATGGTTTTGGATATGTAGATAGCGCTTTAAGATTCGATTCGAACGGAAATATAATTGGGGATATCACGATTACTGCGGATATGATGCCAGGTGCACCAGATGGAAGTTCAGATGGCTTTAGCCCTTCCGGACTTGCATTCGACTCGAATGGGGATTTGATAGTCGCAGTTTTAGGAAAATCCAATCCTTTCACCGATGGCAGCGAGTTTGGCGGGCTATTCAGATTTAATGTGGACACCATGGATTGGGAAACAATTGTGGCGGGCTCCTATGCCTTCAGCAGTGTTGCTGTCGTCGCAATCCCTGAACCGAGCGGACTGGCAGTACTGGCAATCCTGGGCATCGGGCAAGTGCTGAAACGGAGAAGGACAATGTAGGCGGAACAAGCAAACGCTGAATACACTCGGCGGTTCGATGGTTTTCGATGCGTTTGCACAGTTCCGGCATTGCCTTGTGTGATGCCGGAACAGCGGTCGCGGTGGCAAATACTGCGGCTTGGTGGCTCTTTATCCCGCGACCACCTTGTTCCGGACTACAAATTAGCGCAACTTCAAAACTTACGCTTAAGGTGAACGTTTAGCCGCAAGCCGAAGCCGACCACCATTGGTTCGAAGCGAACATGGAAAGTAGGTCGAACTATGGTTGGAGTTGAAAGATCGAAAAATAGTCGGCGCAGGCGCGACGGTAGGGGGCAATCTCCCTATTCAACCTGCCTGCCAATAAAATACCTGCAACCCGATGCACCGCGCGCCTTTGGGGGTTGCTGAAAAACGACTTCGGTGTGGCAGTATGTTTTTGGCGGCAACCCCCCGACGGCTTGCGGCTAAACGTTTTCGCTCGTGGTGAACGGTTATAAGAAATTTACAAGCCTAAGCCACGCACCCACAATGGTGCTGGTGGACGCTTACCTTGGGTCAACCTCAGACGGATTTTTGAAAAATGGGGCTACGAAACGACGTCCAATCACCTCGACTTCGTGGTTCACGTGGTTTTACGTTGGTTGAACTACTGGTCGTCATCGCAATCATTGGAATTTTGATTGCCATGTTACTCCCGGCGGTTCAGGCCGTTCGCGAAGCTGCTCGTCGAGTCAGTTGCTCAAACAACATGCGGCAATTAGGGCTGGCCACCCACAACTACGAATCTTCGTTGGGCGTTTTTCCTTCGGGTTCCATTTCCAAAGCAAACCCGGCCAATCCTTCGATGCCCTGGACGTTCTATCGCTGGTCGGCAATGGCCACACTTTCACCCTATCTTGAAAATACGAACGCCTACAACATTCTCCATTTGGACAAACCGCTCTATGCGGCGACGTTTGGCGTCACACCGGAAAATGTGGAAGGCTCGAGAACGATTGTGCCCACGTTTCTTTGCCCCTCCGATTCAGTTCGGCGACTTCACGCCAGCTTCGGTCCAACCAACTATGCGTTCTGCGCCGGGAGCGGAATTGGCGGTGGCACACCGATCGACACGGATGGATTGTTCTTTGTCAACTCACGCATCCGATTTGCAGATATACTCGATGGAGCGTCCCATACAGCGGCAATCTCGGAAAGCCCCTTGGGAGTTGCCGGACAGAACGAACGTGATCCCCGAACCGCATACCGGTTTATCTTTTTTGCTCCTTTATCCGACGCCGCTGTCGCCAATGCCTCCGCCTGGAATTATACCGACCCGCGAGGATTTTCCTGGGCCAACGGTGAATACCGAAACGGGCTATACAACCACTATTACACACCCAACTCGTCGACGCCCGATTGCATGGGCGTGTTCCTAGGCGGCGGATTCCCAACGATCTACACTCCTTTCGGATGGAAAGCCGCTCGCAGCTATCATCCCGGTGGTGTCAACATCATTCGCGCCGATGCTTCGGGTGATTTTGTCAGCGATTCGATCGATGCGGACGTCTGGAAAGCGATGTCCACCCGAGCGGGAGGGGAAACGTACTGACTTTTAATCGAACTGTCGTTTGTCTCGCAGGATATGGTGGTAGTACTGCGCAAAACGATGGGCTTCATCTCGAACGTATTGTAGCAGCCGCAGTGAAAATGAATGTCGGCTCAGGCGAATCGGCTCCGACTCATTCGGACGAAAGATTTCTTCGTTTTTCTTTGCAATTGAAATCAGTATCGGTGGATCGATTCCCAGCTCCTCAAACGCGGCGACAGCGGAACTGAGCTGGCCCTTGCCTCCGTCGATCAACAGAATGTCCGGAAAGGGATCCTGGTTTTCGGACAGCTTTCGGAACCGCCTCGCGACCACTTCGTGGATGCTGCGGAAATCGTCGACGCCTTCGACATCCTTGATTCGAAAACGGCGATACCCCGGCTTGAAAGGCAGCCCATCAATAAACTGAACCAGGCTGGCCACGGTTTCGTTTCCGCCGAGGTGAGCAATGTCAACGCCCTCAATGGATCGAGGGACTTCCTTGAGCTTCAACACTTTCTTTAGTCCCGTCAGTCCCTTCTTTGGGTCGATTTGAAAGACTTCCGGCTGAGCATGGGAATCCAATGCACCACGCCGATCCAGCGACTCCAACATGTGGATTTCGTCCCGCAACTTGGCGGCTTTTTCGAACTGCAATTCGGAAGATGCCGACAGCATGTCGCTGCGCATCTGCTCGATGAGTTTGTGTTTGTTGCCCTCGAGGAACATCTGCAATCGTTTGATCGACTTGCGATACTCCTCCTTGCTGATCCGCAGGTTGCACGGGGCCGTACATTGTGCAATGTTGGCCAGCAGGCAAGGTCGAAACCACTTCCATTGCTCATCGTGGGCGTCGATGTCCAGGGTACAGGTTCGAAATTTGAAGATTCGCTGAAGCACCTGGATCGCTCCCCGCAGACTGTTGGCACTGGCAAACGGACCATAAAGTTTCACGCCGGTGCTGGAAGGCTCACGAGTCAGCTCCACGCGCGGATAGTCTTCATAAGTGGTCACCTGCAGATAGGGAAATGATTTGCCGTCCTTCTGGATTTTATTGTGGACGGGCTGGATGTCCTTGATCATTCGCGACTCGACCAGCAACGCATCGACTTCACTCTCGCATTGGATAAAATCAGCATCGGCGATCTGATCGATCCAGTACTGGGTGCGCGGGTCGGTCGCGGCCTGCTTGAGAAAGTAACTGCCGGCGCGAGAACGCAGGTTGGTAGCTTTGCCGACATAGATCACAACTCCGGCTTCGTTTCGCAGGAAATAGACGCCTGGCCCGGTGGGGAACGTTCGGACCTTGGCGGCAGCTTTCTGATAGGGAGTTACCGGGGATTGCAGCTCTTCCTCGGTGAACGCAGATTCACCTTCCTGAGACAGGCTATCTGGAGACAGACTGTCTGAAGAAAGACCGGGCTCAAACTCGTCGAATTCGTCTTCCGGATCGTCTTTTTCCAGATCGTCGGGGTTCATGGATGATGGCTTTGCCAATTTGGTTTAATCGGTTTACACTTGAAGTCATTGTATCCCAAACGCATTGAACCTGACACAACCGGAGCCAACGATGAGGTACTATCAGCCTCTTGAAATACGAGGCAAGCTCTTTCCCGTCGAATGTTGCTTCGTCTGGGCATGCTTGTTTTTGCAATGGGCCTCGGCTCAGGAATTCGAACCGCCGGTTCTGGTGCTGGCCGAGGGCCAACCGGTTCGGGTTGCGTCGCCTGGCTATGCTTGTCCCACCATAGCCGATGTGGATCAGGATGGTTTGGATGATCTGGTGGTGGGGCAATTCAAGGATGGCAATTTGATTTATTTTCGCAACGTTGCGCCTGCGGGACAGCCCCCCAAGTTAGCCGCGGGACGTTTGATGATGGCGGACGGTCAGGCAATCTCAATTCCAGGAATACGTTGCTGCACCAGTTCGACACCCCAATGGGTTGACTGGAATCAGGATGGTCATTTGGATATTTTATCGGGTTCGTATGCGGCGCCGGGCTCTGCCATCGGCCAGGTTGTCCTACTGTTGGGACAGCCCAATCGCCAGTTCGCAAGGCCGGTTGCATTGACAGGATCGCTTGGCCGGCCGCTTCAGAATCGTGAGTTTACCGGAGCGGGCGATGAGACTCAAAGCGTGGTGGATTGCCTTTGCACCCATCAACACGCCGTCGATATCGATGGAGATGGCGATCTCGATCTGGTGGTGGGATCAAGCAGCGGTCGCTTTTTTCTGTACATCAACGAGGGTGAGCCTTCTCGGCCTAGTCTGCGACAGCCTTCCCGGATGGTAGCCAGTCCGCTCAAAGCAGGGCGGTCGGCCCCGCATTTAGTTGATTGGGATGGGGATGGTTTGATGGATTTGTTGGCCGGTTCTGCGGACGGAGGCGTTTACCTCAGCCTTAATCAAGGAACGAAGACTGAACCGGACTGGAAGGAGTTTCAAACCCTGATTCCAGCCACGGAAAATCGTGCATTGAACGATCTTTCGAATCTGGTTCGTGGAGATTCCTCTCGAATTTGGGTTTACGACTGGAATCAAGACGGGCTGCTGGATCTACTTGTCGGCGATCGCGTGCGAGCGACAGTACGAGACAATAATGGGCGGTTAAGTACAATTGAAACCGGTCACGTCTGGTTGTTCATTCAGAAACCACCGGATTCATGAATTATGGGTTTTCCCCTTCGAATCCGCTGCCAATTCGCTATATTTAATAGATAAGCCAAATTGGGTGGGCCAGTGGCGAAATTTCCTGCAGGACTTATTGCAGGCCGATCGCTCGGTTAGCCACTAAGATGTGTGAAATTATTAACATTTGTTGGGAATTCGAAAACGGGGTGGAACCCAACCAGGAGATATTTTGTGTCAGATGACCTATTTAGTTATTTTTCCAGCAAGGGAACCCGCAAGGTAGATCCCATTGATGATGACGATTTCAATTCGTTTGGCGCAACGCCCCAACCTCCGGCAGACGATTTGGCCCATAATCCCCTTCTGCCCTCCGTTTGCGAGGACGATTTGGAGCAACAAGCTTTCCGTCAAGCGCAAGGGCAACCGCCCGTTGAAGCAAGCGTTGACACAGAAGCCGAGGCTGAGTCGCAATTGATGGAAGAGCCATTGGCTCCGGTGGCCGATGAACCAGCGCCTCCTAAAAAGGAACAGGGACATTGGGACTTTCTGGCGAGTTTACTGGGCATCAAGCGCAGTACCGAAGAGAAGAAGCCAGCAGCTCCAGCGCCCCCCGCAGCTCCGGTTCAGAAGGCATCTGCAAAGACACCCTCCACGGACGCACGTCGCGAAATAGGCGATTCAAAAACGAGTGCTTCAAAAGAGGTTGATTTGTTCACCCTCAAGTCCGGCCAAGGTGACGACGAAAATCCTGTCTTGAGTACGCTGTTTCAGCCTGCATCGGATTCTGGATTCGTCAGAGAGAACGAATTGAGCGGGGAAGCCACGGCAGATGACGATGAACTGGATTATCTTGAATTCGAAGTCGAAGAGCTTGACCCAACCGTACGTGAGGACGCGCACCAACCGCGCCGATCTCGTCGTGAGCAGAGAGCTTCCAACGAAAGATCGTCTGGTGAAAGAACCACCGGTGAACGGGGTTCAGGTGAACGGGGTTCAGGTGAACGGGGTTCAGGTGAACGGGGTTCAGGTGATTCAGATTCCCGAGGGCAGCACCGGCGACCTCGTGGTCAACGTTCCGCGGAGCGAACCGCAGGTTATCGTGCAGAGTCGCTCAAGGTGCCAGACGATTCGGATGATGAGCAGCCTCTCGTGCGCCAAGAGCGGGCTCCCGCCGGAGAAGAGCGAGGGCCGCGCCGGCGCAGACGTCGTCGATCGCGTCGCGATGAGACTCACAGCGAGGTAGCCCCCGTAGAGAGTGAAGCGATTCGCCCTTCGTCCCAATCGTCCTGGGGATCAGACGATCAACGGGATCCGCCAGATGATTTCTTTGATGAAATCGGCTGGCAGCCATCCGGAGCCGGTAAATCGGCTGATTTCGATGATGCCGAAGTGGAAGATGTAAGTGAAACGACACGTGATCGTGACGAAGAGACTCCTGCGGGAGACCGTCCGCGTCGCCGACGCCGTCGCCGAGGTGCAAGGCCTTCCAATGAAGGAACTGAACCGGGTACTCATGAGCGGCGGCCAGCTACCATCGTTCGGAACGAATCTTTCGGCGACGATGACGATGACTTTGACGATGATCTCGATGTGGCCAGAGGCAGTTCAAGCATGTACGAACGAGATCGCAGCGGAGCAAGCGGTGGCACTCGTAAGCCCAAGAGTGGAGAAGATCGCGAGCGAAAGCACTCGTTCCCAACTTGGGACGAAGCCATCTCCGGGCTGGTTGAGTCCAATATCAAGAACCACTCGAAGTATTCATCGCAATCAGGCCGTCCGCGTGGTCGTGGGCGACGTCGTTGATGACGTTTGTTCGTCTAAGGCGGGACCGGCAGATAAAAACGTACCCCAGTGTAGGCGAGTCGCTCCGCGACTCGCAACTCAGTGCCTGGGAAACACAATACTGCTTGGGTAAACGTTTACCTGCCGGTCGCCTAATAGAGTTGAAAATCACCTGTCGGTTCGAAGGCGTTTCGGTAGTGTACGATCTCGGGTTCCCGTTTTTTTGAATGCCAGACAATGGAAACGACATCGAACCGGACGGGATACTCGGTCAGGTCGTGCCATTTCAGATAGCCTTTGGCGGTTTGGGTGATCCGTTTTTGTTTGGATTCATCAACGGCTTCCGCGGGATCCCCCAACTCATCGTGGGTTCGGGTTTTGACTTCAACGAAAACAATGCTGTCATTTTCAACCGCGATCAAGTCGATTTCGCCAAAGCGATCCTGATAGCCGCGTTCAATGATGATCCAACCGGCCTTGAGTAACCAGCGCTCGGTTGCCAGCTCTCCCCTTTTTCCAAGGTTGGCGGGCGGCCACCAGGCATCCTTCCAGGCGGTAAAAACGGGAGCCAATGCAACTCGATAGAACCACTTCCGCAAGAGCGACGTCGGCTGCCTAGAACTTGTCGGCGTCTTCACGGGTGTTTTCTGTCGCCGAGCCAGCTTCGGTTTGATCACCGGCTTCTGCATCGCTACTCGAATTTTCATTCTCGGTGACCGGTGGTTCACTTTCTGAATTCGAGTTTTCAGGATTCGAGTTTTCGGAATTCCCATCGAGATCGGGGAATGAAATATCGGGCTTCTTGTCCGACTCGGCACCCGGAGCGATGGCAAACGGATCTTCCCAGTTCTTGAATTTTTCGTAGATGACGGCATAAGCAGGATTGCTGGTTCTTTCCAGGCCGCGACTGGCGGTTTTGCCAAAGGCTGAATCGGGAGCCTTGTCGACGATCTGCTGATAAAGTTGTTTAGCCTCTCCAAGCTCTCCCAGGCTTTCGTAAGCGTACGCCAGGGACAGCGTGGATCGCACTTGCAGCATCGTCGTCTTTTGTTTTGCAGGCGCATCGACAACTTTTTTAAGCGTATTTTTGGCCTTTTCGATTTCCTTGAGTCCTTCGGTCTTGTCGCTCGCCAGCTTGGAAATTCCCTGACGAAGCTCGAAATCGCCGGCCAGTTGCAATCCCCATAGCCCCGCTTTGCCTTCCGGGTAGTCCTCGATGACAGCCTTGATGTTGCTCAGGTTTCCGGTCCGTTCGAAGGTTCCGATTTGTCGGTTCAAATGAAGCCATTCGCCTTCAGCCAGATCAGACCGGCTTTTGAGCATCCAGGCAATCGCAATGAACAACAGGAACAAGGCCAACAGTCCAAGCATGATCAGGTTGGCATGTGGCTTGATTTTTTCGAGAAGCTGTTCGGCGGGATTCAGATCATCGTGGTGATCGACGACCGGAAGTTTGTGAGAAAGCGGCTTGTCTTTGGCGGCGTTCGACATATTTGGGGTAGGTTGAAAGGTACAGAACGTTGTCGGAATGGGACAGTATAAAGTTTTTAACAAGCACAGGTCAAGAGAATGCGAGAATGCAGACTTCTGTTGTTCCCGCCAGGCGAATTGGCAGGCGACCTGCACCTCCCCCCTGTGCAAATTTGTCTCAGTCTCCCGAAATGGTCTCCTGTTATCAAATTAGGCGACATAATCGTGCTTTCATCCGCTTCATTGGTTGGCGGGACGCCATTAGCGAAGGGTTGAGCCAGGGGTGGGGTGAGAGGCTGAAAAAGGGAAGAGTTTTTCACTAAATTCCGGTTCTGGATACTGGAAAACAAAGCAGTTATTGGTAAACTACTCCCTTAGCTAAAATAATCCTTTTGGCCAAACTTTGATTCCTTTACATCCATTAGCCATTCGAACGATTGAATCGGTTGAATTTTGGGTGTCAGGAAATAAAATGGGGCCGAGTTTAGGTTCGCTCGAAAATCGAATCGAATTCGCAACCTTCTCTAGCTTTACATCTTTGTCGTGGATTCTATGTTGAGTCTGCTTGTTTGTTGTTTCCAATATTTTTGAGTTCTGTTCTTGGAGGATTTAATCTATGTCGAAATTAGTCGGCATCGTCGTGGCGGGCTGCATTGTTGTAGCAAGCGCTCACGCACACGCCCAGTGTGGATGCGGTCAGTTGGCCAGCCCAGTTGGCGATCTGTACGGCGCATCCGTTGTAAGCCCTTATAGCTATGGTCATGGGGGCTATGATATTACCAGCGGCGGTTATGCCGGTGGTGCTTTGAGTGGCGTGGTTAGCCACGGTGGGGTTGCGGACGCATGTGCGCCGCAAGTTACCTATCAAACGCAAACCGTTTGGGAAAGTCAGCTTCAAACCCAATCTCGCACAGTAACCCGTACGCGTTACCGAACCGAACAGCGTACCCAACAAGTGACAGTCAATGTGGCTGTTCCAACGACCCGAACCGAAACTTATACGGTGCTGGTTCCGCAAACTCAAACGCAAACCCAAACTTACGAAGTTCAAGTTCCTTACACTGAAGAAGTGACTCAGGAATATCAGGTTCAGGTTCCGGTTCAACAAACTCGTGAAGAGCAGTATCAAGTGTCGGTTCCTTATCAAGAGGCAGTCACACAAGATTATGTTGTAACCGTTCCTTACACCGAAGTCGTCGATCAGACTTACGAAGTTTGCGTGCCTTACACTGAGACCCTTACTCAGCAATATTCGGTCAACGTTCCTTACACTGAAACCGAAACTCGCGAATATCAAGTTTGTGTTCCTTACACAGAAAACATCACTCAAACCTACCAAGTGGCGGTTCCTTACACCGAACAGGTAAACCAAGATTATGTGGTCTGTGTCCCTTACACGGAAAACATCACCCAAACCTACCAAGTGAGTGTGCCTTACGTCGAAAACGTAACGCAAACTTTCCAGGTTTGTGTGCCTTACACCGAGCAATTGGAACAACCTTACACCGTTCAGGTTCCTGTAACGACCCAAGTCGAACAAACGTTCACGGTCATGGTTCCAACGGTTCAACAACAAACGGCGACCCGTATGGTTTGCGAACCTTACACCGAAACTCGTCACCGAACCGTTTGCGTTGACAACGGTAGCTGGCAAGTCCAACACCAAACCGTTCCTGTGAACTCAGGCTACGCTTATGGTGGCGGCGCTGGTTATGGTAACGGAATTGGTGGCGGCTGTGGCAATGGCTGCGGTGGTAGCGTCTACGCCTCTGGCCTGGGCGGACATCGATGCCGACTGTTCTCCGGTTGCGGAAACCGATGTGGCGTTTCGTCTTGCACACCTTGTGCAACCTCTTGCGGTGGTTGCAACACCGGATGTGGTGGATCGGTTTACGGTCACGGCGGAGCGATTGCTGGAACAACCTACGGCAGCGGATTCGCTGGCGGCGATGCTTGCGGTTGCGGTCCTCAATACACGACCGTTGCAACTCGCGTTTGGGTTCCCAATCAGGTTCAACAGCAAGTCCCTTACACCGTTACGTTGCAACGTCAGGTTCCACAAACCTACACCTACAATGTCACGGTCAACGTTCCTCAACAACAAACCCGAACGGTTCCTCAAACGACTTGGCAAACCGAAACCCGTACCCGTACGGTAACGGTTAACAAGTCTCGTTACGAAACCCGTACCCGCGAAGTTCCTGTAACCCGAACTCGTCTGGAAACTCGCACCCGCGAAATTCCAGTAACACGTCAACGTCAGGAAACTCGTACCCGTACGGTCAACGTCACCAAGACCCGTCTGGAAGCTCGCACTCGTGAAATTCCAGTCACTCGACAACGCTTTGAAACCCGAACTCAAGAAGTTCCAGTTCAAAAATGCCGTGTTGAAACTCGTGAACGACAAATTCCAGTAACGCGAACCCGAATGGAAACGCGCACTCAACAAGTGAACGTTACCAAAACTCGCACGGAAACTCGTCAACGTACCTTCAACGTAACCAAGACCCGTCTGGAAACCCGTACTCGTACGGTTCCCTTCACCACTTGGGCCTCGGAAACTCGTACACGAACCGTTCCAGTTCAAAAATGCCGAACTGAAACTCGTACTCGTGATTACCAAGTAACCGTGAACGTTCCACAAACTCAAACTCGTGAAGTAACGGTAATGACTTACCAACCACAAGTTCAAGATCGGACCTACACCGTTTCGGTTCCTGAAACCTACACGGAAGAAGTTCCAGTTCAAGTTTGTGTTCGCGTTCCTCGAACCATCCAGGTTCCTGTTTACAGCCATGCTCCGGCTTACGGTAGCGTCGGCGTTGCAGGTGCTGGCTTCGGTTGTGGATCGGGCGATGCCGGCTTCGGCTATGGCGCTGGATACGGCGACGGTGGCTGGGGCGGCGGATGCGGAGCCTTCGGTCACGGTTCAGGTATCGGTCGCGGATGCGGCTGCCGCCTGTTCAGTGGCGGACACTTCCGACACGGTCGCAGTGGTTGCTGCAACTAGGTTTCACTAGAAACCATTCGCGAATCGCGGATTCTATTGAAAGTTAAATCAAGTGTGCCAGGATTTCCTGGCACACTTTTTTTGGGGGATCACATCACCCTCGGAACCCGCTCCGAATGGCGTGGACTTAAGGTTTATAGCCGTCAAACTTCCGCTCCTGTTTGGCAAGGAGGTCGTGCGGCTTTCCGGTTACGGTTTTTCCGAGCTTTCGAAAGTAGGTGACAGGAGCAAGAAGCCTGAAAGGCTTGGGCAGGGTAGCCCAGGGTAAGTTCGCGAAGCGGACGCCGCCCTGGGAAAGTGATCCCTCGCCAACAAGCACGCTCAAGGCGTGCGGCAGACCGGGCCGCACGCCTTGAGCGTGCAATGGGTTTCAACATCTCTAACCTGGGGCGAAACTCGCTGCGCGAGCTTGCCCCAGGCTGTCCTGCCATGCACCTTCGGTGCGTTTCCAAGCCAATCTAAGCCGCACGACCTCCGAGCTGGCTGGGGGCGTTCAGCTTAAGTCCACGCCATTCGATGCAGGGTCGGGTGGTGGCAAGGCGCATTCCTCCCTATGGGGGAATGGGATGGGGGGGCTTAAAGTCGTGCATAACTTGCTTAAAATGGCCGATAACTACTGATCCCCATTACGGCAAAGCGATCCAGGCATGAATACCGACTCCAACCCTTCGATAAAGCCCCAGACGGCCGGCGATCAAGGTCGAATGGTAGCCGTCATCGATATCGGATCGACTTCGATTCGAATGCAAATCGCTGAAATTCATCTGGATCGCAACATTCGAAAACTCGAATCATTTACGCAGCCGATCAATTTGGGAAAAGACTCCTTTTCCAAGGGCTACATTACTCATCGCACGGTGGAAGACTGTGTTGAAGTGTTGACGACGTATCGCAACAAGTTGCGAGAGTACGGAATCAATGACCGCGATCAGGTCCGAGTCGTCGCCACCAGTGGCGTTCGCTCGGCGTCCAATCGCATGGCGTTCGTAGATCGTATTTTCATCGCCACCGAGTTCGAAATCGAGCCTTTTGAAGAAGCCGAACTGCATCGTGTCATCTACTTCGCCATCTCACCCTACCTGACCGCTGAACCCGGCTACTTTGAAAATCAGACCCTGTTCAACGAAGTCGGTGGCGGTACGTTTGAGTTGCTGTTACTGGACGAACAGAACGTCAGCTTTGCCCGCACGTTTGCCCTGGGAGCACTCAAACTGCGAAAATCGTTGATGCAGCTTGAGACGGGGCCATCACAAACCCGCTCGCTGATGGAAGCCGAAATTCAGAAAACCATTCGGCAGTTCAAGACATCCGTCATGGAGCCCGACCTGAGCAACTACGTGGCCATCGGCGGCGATATTCGATTTGCAGCGTCCAAAATCAAGGAAGTTCCCATGACGGACCGCTTGGTGAAGCTGGATCTGGTCAAGTTAAGGACCTTTACGGACGCAATCCTGAAGCAGTCGCCTGAAGCGGTTGCCACCCGATTTCATATCAGCCTGACCGAAGCTCAAACACTGGGGCCGGCGCTGCTGACCCATATATTGTTTGCTCAGGAATTTTCACTGAAAAACATTCTGGTCGCCAACGTCAATTTACGAGACGGGTTGCTCAAGGAAATGGCGGAAGGACGGCTGTGGTCCAAAAGCATCCAGGAGCAAATCCTTCGTTCCGCCATTCAAACCGGACGCAAATTCGGATTCGATGAAGTGCATTCGATTCATGTGGCCAGCCTGGCGAATCAATTGTTTGATCAGCTTCAAATGATTCACAAGTTGCCGGATCGTTTTCGCGGAATTCTGGAGGTGGCGGCATTGCTGCACGACGTTGGCAGCTTCATCAACACTCAGGGGCGTCACAAGCATTCCCAATACCTGATTCAGTTCTCCGATATCTTCGGCATCGGGAAAACCGACCTGGAACTGATCGCCCTGATTGCCCGATATCATCGCGGCGCGCTTCCCCAACCCGCTCACGAGTCGTTTTCCAACATGTCGCGCGACCGCCGGATCATCGTCTCCAAATTGGCAGCCCTGCTTCGAATCGCCAACGCCATGGACAGTTCGCAGTCGAGGCGGATTATAAACTTCGACTGCCAGATTTCCGATTTGTGGGTTACGATTGAAACGTCGGACTCAGCCGACATTTCGTTTGAGATACTGGAAGTCAGAAACCAGGCTCAACTCTTCGAAATCATCTACGGAAAAAAAGTCCTGCTCAGAACCCGATAGCCCATGAAACGGAATACGTCAGTCTATTTTAATCGCGAATTGAGCTGGCTGGATTTTAACCAGCGGGTGCTAGACATGGCCGTCAACCATCAAGTGCCGTTGCTCGAGCGGGTCAAGTTTCTGGCGATCAGTGCATCCAATCTCGACGAGTTTTTTATGGTGCGCGTCGGCGGACTGAAGCTGGTGGCCAAAGCCAGCCCCTCCACGCGCGACCTGACGGGATTGACGGCCCAAGAGCAGCTTGATCAGATTCGCGAACGGGTTCTGGAAATGAACCACCTGCAGTCGCATTGCCTGCTTCGGCTGCTTGAGCCTGAGCTTGCCGAACAGGGAATTGAACGCGTCGCTCCCGATGGTCTCAACGAATCACAGCTTGCCTGGTTGCTGGAGCGGTTTCGGGATGAAACCCTTTCGGCCATCGCACCGGTTGCCATTGAAACCGCAGACGATTTTCCCGTACTCAGTGGAGCCCGATTATGTATGTGTGTTCGGCTCAACAACCGCTCGGAAGGACGATTGGTGTCCGATAGCGCCCTGAGGGCGAATCAGGAAAAATGGGGCGATGAGGAATTGATCACTCGGTCAGACCGTTACGTTTTGATCCCACTCGGACGATCGCTGGATCGGTTCTGGACCGTACCGAGTGAAAAAGGATTCCGGTACATGCTGCTCGAAGATGTGATCGGCATGTTTCTCAAGGAGCTCTTCGGCGAGCAAGAAGTACTGGAGTGGACGGCGCTGCGAGTGACCCGCAATGGCGACATGGCATTGAACGAAGATGGCCGCACGGATTTGCTTGATGGAATGCGGGCTCTGTTGACCGCCCGCCGCTCTGCCGACTGCGTTCGCATGACGATTTCAGCGACTGCCAGCGAAACCATGCGAAAGTTTCTGGAGGAGTGCGTCGAGGTCACGGATGAGGATGTTTATCCGATTGAAGGCCCGCTGGCATTGACGGATTATTTTTACCTGGCGAACTTGCCGGGATACAGCGAACTGAAAGACACTCCCTGGCCATCGTTTGAATCCCCCGATTTTCCTGCAAATGAAGATATTTTCGACATCATTGCCCAAGGGGATCGGATTCTCAATCATCCGTATCAAAGCTTTGATCCGGTGGTTCAGTTCATTCGTGCTGCGGCCCAGGACCGAAACGTGATTGCGATCAAACAAACCCTTTATCGCACCAGCCACGACAGTGAAATCGTGGCCGCGCTCAAGGAAGCGGCAAAAAATGGTAAGAACGTCACCGTCATTCTGGAACTCAAGGCCCGATTTGACGAACAGCGAAACATCAACTGGGCCCAGCAACTCGAGGACGCTGGTGTCGACGTCATCTACGGCGTTCGAGGACTTAAAACCCACGCCAAGTGCTGCATTGTGGTCCGCCGCGAGCCGACAGGGATTCAGCGTTACATCCATTTTGGGACAGGCAACTACAACGAGGCGACCGCTCGATTGTATGGTGACATCAGCCTGTTCACCTGCGATGAGCAACTTGGAATGGACGCCGTTCATCTGTTCAACGCCACGACAGGGCTTTCGATTCCACAGCCCTTCAGCAAGCTCAGTGCCGCACCGATCGATCTCCGGGAGACGTTGCTGCAGTTGATCGAGGTCGAGAAACTCAACGCCATCAACAAGGGAAGCGGACTGATTATCGCCAAGCTCAATTCGCTGGTGGATGCAGACATCATCGACGCGCTTTATGATGCTTCCCAAGCCGGTGTCAAGATTCGCCTGAACATTCGAGGGATCTGCTGCCTGGTTCCCGGCAAAAAAAACCTGAGCGAGAATATCCAGGTCATCAGTATCGTAGACCGGTTCCTGGAACACTCCCGCATCATGTATTTTCAGCAGGCGGGTGATGAACGCGTGTTGATCGCCAGCGCGGACTGGATGTCCCGAAATCTGGATCGCCGGGTCGAATTGCTGATTCCAGTTCAGGACCCCAAGTGCAAGGCCCGTCTGATTCGAATTTTGAATACTTATTTTGATGACAATGTCAGCGCACGCGAACTGACCGCCGACGGCAACTATATTCCGATCAAACGTAAACGCAAGAAACAAGATTGTCGGGCGCAGGAAGTTTTGTATGAAGAAGCGCGTCAGTTTCTGGCATCGCAATCCATCGACGACAAGAAGATTTTCGTGCCCCACCGTCATTCAGAGTGATTTTTCCATCCTTGGCCAACCAGGCTTGTTCACGAAAGGACGAAGATGAAGCGTAAAACTTCCAAAGACATCGACGAAATTCTCAAGGCTTGGCCGTTCGACCCGGCAGCCGTCAATGTTCGCCTACTCGAACTGCAGAAACGTCACGTCCTGCAAATGCGAGTGGACATGGGGATTCTGCAGATGGAAACCGAGGGGCGACCCGACGGAAATCAATTCTTCGGATTCTCGACATACTACGAGTACCTGATGAAAAAGTCCAAACGGAAAAGTTTTGAACTGGACGAAAGCCATCACTACGAGATCGACCGCGAGTTCTTTCAGTTCTACCATCGTCGGGTATGCTGGCTGCAACTCCGCAAGTTCCGCGAGGCTGTCGGGGATGCCGAGCATACCTTGAAGCTGATGGATTTCTGCAAACAGTACTCCTCCGATGATGAATGGACGATCTCGCACGAACAATATCGTCCATTCGTGATCTATCACCGCACCCAGGCGGCGGCTCTGGCCCATCTGGATGAAGATTCGAGCGACGAATCCAACGAGCATGTCGAACGGGCGATCGAAGAGGTTAACAGTGGGCTGGAGGTGATCCGCAGTCTGTTTCGCGACTACGAAGCCGAAGAGCAATTCGACGATGACGAACTGGTGCAGCGTCTGAAGGAGTTTCGTGAAGAACTCAGAAACAAGTACGAGATAGGTTTCACGCTCAAAGAGCAACTGGCTCGGGCCATCAAGAACGAAGACTATGAACTGGCGGCGGAACTGAACGCCCAAATTGAGGCAAGAGAAAAAAGACACACGGAATCACTGGTAGAGCCGGACCAACCCCCTTCGACGAATGATTGATTGGTCAAAACGATCTCAACTTGAGCAAAAATGTGTCAGTTTGGAATTTTTTCAGCATATTTGTCCCTTTCTTACACACTTCTTGGTCGCTAGCGTTTCAATGCCAGCAACCACTCCGAGCGGAAATAGCGGTATTTCTCTATAAAGAAGACTTGAAACAGCGATTTGGGCACGGGCGCTGCATTACAAGTCTGACTCGACAGTATTTTACTGCCAGAAATATCCTATAACGCAAAGGAGTGTCAATCATGCTCGTTTTATCACGAAAACTGGATCAAGCAATTGTAATCGGGGATGATATTCGCGTTCGAATCCTGAAGATCAAAGGAAACACGATCCGGATCGGAATCGAAGCACCCGACGATGTTCGCATCATTCGTAGCGAACTGGAATTTGATATTGATGTGACGGAAGGCCCCTATCACGCAATGAGTTTTCGAGAGCCAGTTCCCGCCAGCTTGCAGCACAACCGGTTAAAGGAACTCGTTCAGCAGATCGCCCGACCGAAGTAACCTGTTACTCCATCGGCAATTCGGGAATCACTCGTCCCTGAATCCGTGACAACTCCACCAGTTGTTCGAGCAGAATACGTTTGACTTCGTAGATGCACGCTTCATTCTGGTGGATCGTGGAGTGATCCGCCGCAACCGCATACCGCGAAACGGCTCGCGGGTTCTGGGCACTTTCTAATGAAACCACACCATCTCCTTGCCAAGCCGGAGTGGAACGGGTGGTAAACCAACGTTTCTTCTCGGTGCGGCCGTAGATATTGTGATGCTTGACATGCGACGCCGAAGTCGACTGAGCGATCGCTTCGAATATCGGCGCTTTGCTCTCAAGCGAATCCAGGCTGGTCGCCGTGGTCAGTAGTTCTTTGGACTTGATCTTGTCGCCGTTTGCTCGAACGACTTTGTCGATCTGGTTTTTCTGCGCATTGGGAAGCGTAAATATCTGGCGACTTGCCCACTGAGTCATACCATTTGCAAATTCCGATCCTTCAAACGGCGTTGCAATCGTAATCACACGAGCGATCGACCGGCCAGGTTCGAAGTAGAACGTGTCTTTTAGGCGTTGCAATGATTCTGTGTCGCCCTGGAACTCCGAGATGGGAGTCTCGCTGATCATCGACCAGAACCGATCTTCGCTGTGCAGACTCTGCATCGTTGAAATCAGACCACCCATGCTGTGCCCAACCAGCACCATCCGGTTGAGCGGCACGGAGGTTCCGCTCGGATCAAGCAACTCTCTGATTTGATTCAGGTCCTCCCGCATGGTGCGGGCCGAGTACCAAAACGGCTGCCCGGTCGGATACGAGTAAAACCAGAACTGATAGTTGGCATGAATTTCCGGATCGGCTCGCAAATCGTTGAACATGTGAATCCAGGTCATCGGGCTCGACCACAATCCATGGACCATCACTACCGGGATCTTACCCGGATCAAACGGCTCCAGCATGTACATGCCGTACAGTTCGGGCGCCAGCTCAGCGTTGATCAACGACACGGTTTCCAAGACGCCGGAATGCACGATCGGGTCTCGCAAGTTATGCGCCAGCGGTGTGGTGATATCGCTTTCGAGCGGTACCTGCTGGCCGTCGGTGTTGACCACGGTTTGCTCAAGCGGATCGAACAATGTCAACACCGCTTGCAGTCGCCCTGAATCCGGATCACGCTGATCGCGCCGCAAATGTCCAAACGCGGTCATCGGCAGCGTCAAGCTGGGCGGATAAAATTTTTCCATTCCGGCATCCGTTTCAATCTGCTGACGAACGGCGATCAGCGGAACCCCCAGCCCATAAGTGTGATAGCGGTTGGTAAGCCCTTGCGTTTGATAGTCGCTGACCATTTCAAACCGTTCGAACTGCTGGTCCTTCCAGCGTCCCGCGACCTCAACCTCGACTTCGAACTGATTTTCCCCCTGCCCCACTGAAATGGATTGGCCCGGAACCAGCCGCCCATCGCGGCACGCCTGACGCAACATGCCTTCGAGGGACCGGTTGTAGATGTCGCAAATACTGCGAA
Source organism: uncultured Pirellulaceae bacterium (assembly GCA_964414815.1). Lineage (GTDB taxonomy): Bacteria > Planctomycetota > Planctomycetia > Pirellulales > Pirellulaceae > Mariniblastus. The sequence continues at coordinate 64,727 of CAYPXY010000006.1, forward strand.
ATTGTGGATCGTAGGCATTGCGTTTAATGTCAAGCCGCGGTGCGAACAGAAACTGGTACGAATGAATGACCGCCGTAGTGTAGTAATTCATTGCATCGTCCGAGCGCCTTTGTGTCAGATGCCAGTTGGCTTCAATTTCAGCCAGCTCGGCCAGTGCGTGGACTTCTTCCATGGTCGGCTGATTGGCAGCCAGTTCATTGAGCCACCGAATGATACGCGCCGAATCACGCTTATAGTGTTCCAGCAGTCCGTATTGATGGAGGAGCTGTTGGGTGCGCTCGCTGGGTTGAGATTTCTTGATAAACACCGACGGCACGAGCCGCGACTTCAGATCTTTTTTTACGGGCTTGACCGTGACGACATCGTGTGGACTGAAGGAGGCCACATAGGCCATCCGCTGAAACGCCCGCTCGCGCGTCATTTGGCAACCGGCTTGCATGACGATCAATGCCGCAACGAACAGGCACCCACACACCGCCCAGACACGCGGTTGCATACCGGTGCGGTTGGAACGCTTGCGGGCGCTGCGCGTGGGAATCATGCCTGTTCAGGTAACCGTAGCCAATGTCGAATCCAACCCAATAAACAACGCAAGAAGTACCGGAATTCCGCTAATTTCTCAAGTTCATCGCAGGAGCTAGCACCTACAGAATCGGCTTTACAATCCAGAACCCCAGCCCGAAAATTCCGGCGTCGACGATCGCATGGCTCAGCCACGCACTGCGAAATCCCCAGACTCGCCGGTAGAGCCAAGCCCAGAAAAAGCCCCCCACAGCAATGCTGGCAGAAAGAAAATACGTCCACGTCGACTGCCAGCCAAAAAAACATGCCAGCAAAACCACATGATGGGCCATGAATCCAAGGCTGGAAATGACCGCAGCCTTCCACCACGTCTGATCAGGCTCAAGCCGGTCGAATACAAACCACCGCCAGTAGTATTCCTCCAGGCATGAATGGGCCAAGATATAGAACAGGCTGGCCGCCAAAAATTTCGGAACCGAACCGAGCCCCATCGACACAATCTTTTCCTGAACCATCTGTTGCATCTGTGCGGTGGTTTCATCGGAAAACAGATAGCGGTAGATCAAGAACATCCCGGCAACGACGGCGATCCCGAAGAGTGTGCCTAATATCAAGTTGCTGGCTGGCGTACCACCCAATTCATCGCTGGCTCCGTGACGAATCGTATCGCGAGGCGCCGAACGATCCAGCCAAAGCACAAATACCACAGGAAAACCAAACTGGATACACTTGCCGATGGCATAGACGGGTTGAGAAAATCCTGAACCTTGCAGCCATTGAAAATAGGCCAAGGTAAGAAGCGTAGGAAAGATCAGGGCAAAAAGAAGAGGCAATTTCATCTACGCGGGTGAAAAGATGGAGCTGATCGATTTGTGCTGATGGATTCGCTGAATGGCCTCTCCCAACATTTTGGACACCGTCAGAACCTTCAGTTTCGGCAGTTCGCTCACCGAGCGTGTTGGGATGGTGTCCGTGACGACAATGCTGTCGATCGGAGCCTTGTTCAGCCGTTCGGTCGCCGGCCCGGCAAAGATACCGTGCGTGGCCGCGACGTGAACTTCACGAGCACCTTTTTGCTTGACCAGTTCCGCCGCACCACAGATCGATCCAGCCGTGCTGATCATGTCATCAAACATCAACACCACCTTGCCGTCGATGGGACCGCCAATGATATTTTCCTGCCGCACGTTGTCGGCATTGATCCGCCGTTTATCGATAATCGCCAATTGACCGCCGAGACGCTTGGCATGTCCGACCGCTCGTTTGATGCTGCCTTCGTCGGGACTGACGATGACGAGATCCTCTTTCGGAAAATTGAGCGACTTGAAATATTCATTGAGCACGCTTCCGGCATACAGGTGATCGACCGGAACGTCAAAGAACCCTTGAATCTGGGCCGCATGCAAATCCATCGTCAGCACGCGATCGGCACCGGCTCGCGTGATCATGTTGGCCACGAGTTTCGCCGTAATCGGCACTCGACCGGCGTCCTTGCGATCCTGACGAGCATAGCCAAAATACGGTACGACCGCTGTGATCCGTTCGGCACTGGCGCGCAGGCAAGTATCAATCATGATCAACAGTTCCATGAGGTTGTCGTTGACCGGTGGACAGGTCGGCTGGATCAAGTACACATCCCGGCCGCGAACGTCATCAATCTGGCAATGGAACTCGCCATCTGGAAAGGTAGTCAGTTGACAAGCGGAAAGATCAAGATTCAAAAAACCGGCGATGCGGCGTGAAAGTTCTGGGTTCGCACGGCCTGTAAAAAGTTTGAGTTCAAGCATTTATTTTTTTCCTGCCAAAATCGCGGCTTCGACTTCTGCCAACTGATCGAGAGTATTGACACTGAGCGCTTCGATCGGCTTGAGGACCGGCAGTGCTCGAACATCTTCTCCATTTCTTAATAGAATACCCGGAATGTCCGTGATGTAGTATTCCCTTTGCTGGTTATTGTCCGTCAATTGATCGAGCGCCGCCAGCATCTTCTGACAATCAAAAATGTAGGTACTCATATTGGTTTCATTGATTTCAAGCTGTTCTGGTGTGGCATCCTTATGTTCGACAATACCGGTAAAGTTTCCCTGCGAATCTCGAACAATTCGGCCCAAGCCCGTTGGATCGTGGTGAATCAGCGATCCGAGAATGCAAGCGGGCCGCGACGTTTCAAACTCATCGAGCAGCCGCCGTATCGAATCCGACTGCAGCATCGGCGAATCTCCCGCAATGACCACCACGGGCCCCTCGTGATCTTCTACCGCCGCCCGACACATCATCACAGCGTGCCCTGTCCCAAGCTGTTCGGTTTGTAATGCAAATTCAATCGACGGATCTCCTGCGAGGGCCGTCTGAACCAGTTCCGCCCGATAGCCCACAACGACCACAAAACGTGTCACTCCGGCCTGTTTGAGCGCGTCGATGACATAGGCGAGCAGAGGTCTCCCGTTGGCTTCGCACAGCACTTTCGGAAGGTCGGATTTCATTCGGGTTCCCTTGCCGGCGGCAAGGACGATAGCGACGGGTGGATTCATTGAGTTCGCAAAAGTTAAAACAGTTCAAAAATTCGCGGATCGTCGAGCGATTCCGCCACAAACTGAACATGACTATAGTCAAGATCACGGCTGTGAACAGTCGGGATCGCCACTGTAAACGCTCCGGCTGCGACCGCAGCCCGACTGCCGTTGACGCTGTCCTCAAGAGCCAGCATAAATTGCGGATCAACGGAGAACTTCTGAGCCGAGGTCAGGTAAATTTCTGGATGCGGCTTGCCATGCGTCACATCGTCACCGGTCAGAATAAAATCGAACCGGGGAATCAGATCAAACAGTCCGAGTGCCGTGATCGCAAAATCGCGACTTGAACTTGTCGCCACCCCCTTGGGCAATTGCAAGCGATCGAGTGTCTCGAGCAAAGCATCCAAACCGGGCATCTTCTCGATACGAGTGGGAAGCATCCCCACAAAGATCGCTTCCATTTCACGCTGGAAAGACTCAAAGGAATCTTCCAGATTCAAGCTTTCCTTGAGAATGGAGTACGCTTGTCTCGCCGGTAGCCCCATCAGCCGCCGCTTAAGCTCCAGGCCATAGCGATGTCCGCGACGCCCCAGTACCGTTTGCGTGACATCATCGTACAGGTCTTCCGTATTGAACATCAAACCGTCCATATCAAAAGCGACGGCTTGAATGGCTTTCGGGGATAACATTCTTCGAATTGGTTTATGGTTTTTAAGGGGCAATATTTAACCGCGCCGCAGAGCGAATTCGGCGTCTATCCAGTTTACCCTTCTGTTAATGTAAACCGCCCCATTTACGCCGCCAAGCGGAGGCCACTGGGTGATGCTCCAGAACTTTAACGGCATTGAGTTCAAGGGGAATTGCGGCTTGATTCTGCAGAGACAGCATGGATCTTTTTGAGATATAAAAAAACCACCCTGGTTCAATGATGAAAGCAACGGCCCGTAGGGACACAAGGTTTGTAGCAACCGATCCCCACCTAATTCCCTCCGTCCCCGTAGGGACACCATGTCGGTAACGTATGATGTTGATTTGTTCCACCGACATCTCGTCCCTGACGGGACGGATAATGGTTAAGACTGCCCCCCCCATTGCTACCGACATTTCGTCCCTAACGGGACGGACGCTGCGATATTCAACCCCACCCCCTTGGCGCAAAAAAAATCCCCGCCGACGGTGGCCAGGAATTGAATGGATTAATTACTTGCCCAAGCAGGCAATCGATTTAGGGCAGGACAGGTGCCCTCTTTGCCATTCTTGATTTGTTAAAACATCAACGCAACATGTCAAATTGTGGCTATCTATTTTATGGGAAAAATGCCCGATTCTTGGCAAGTCAAGATCAGTTTATTTGCCTCACCCTACCAACACTTCTAGAAAACTGGGCTTGATTTGGGTTGAAACCTGCAAATTTCCCATAGAATGGACAGCTACTGCCAAATCAGTTCCCCGACCTTTGTAATTCATTGTGATTTCTGCCCTTAAAATTTTAAACATTTCTTCACTTAAATGGTTGACTTTATGCTTTGTCCGGATTAACCTGTCCAAGAGTGTCGCGTTTTTCAACTCGTAATTCCTTTTAGGAGATTTAATCATGAAAAAGATTCGTAATCGGTGCTTGAAGGCACTTGTCGCAATCGGGCTTGTTGCGGCTTCAGTGGGAAACACCCAAGCAGATATTATTATAAATTTTAATAACCTTACTGCGACTGGGTGGCAATTTTATACATTTCTAGGTGAAGGCGGAACCGAGCACGGAACTGTTGCTGGTGAACTTACAGGCGTGTCAGTCAATGCTGTTCTGAATGCGTCATTAAATTTTACTTACGCTGATGATCTAACAGTTTATGTTACGCCTACTGGGGACTTGGCTCTAGGAGGCCAGCTTCAAGCTGGTGGATTCTCGAATATGAATGCCGGCGAATGGCAGGCTTGGGCAAACGGCGCCAGTGATGTGGTCGGCACAACTGTGATCGATACCATTACTTTAAACACCCCAATTGTGTTCAATGGCAACCTAAGCGATGGCAGAATTTGGATTGGCAATGGTTATGGTGCATCAGGCACATCCGGAACTTGGTCCGGAAGTATTACTTTGCATGGAGTCAACTCAGTTTCCGCAGTTCCTGAACCAACTACATTGGCGTTGTCGATGATTGGATTGGGAGTTGTCGGTTTGGTAAGACGTCGTAAACCTTAGAATACTTGGTTCCAAGACTGCACAATAATTTTAGGTAGTGCAAAGTCACCATTCCCAAGTTTGGTGTGTAATCCTTAGATAACTCTTATGCTTTCCAGGCTGCGCGACGCCCTCAGCAAGTATAACTTTGGTGTCTTCAAAAAAATCAGCGGACTAATGTCTGCTGATTTTTTTTTTGACACGAAAGGACACGAAAGCGAAAGGACACGAAAGGACAGGCACCTGCCCTACCAGACGGCACCTTCCAGCTTCCGATGCCAAAATCTCGATTTTGTATAAAAATTTACACAAAAATCGATGTGTGCTAATTAGCACAAAATGACAGGCACCTGTCCGGATACGGGAGTGTCTCCGGCACACGCTGGGAACAGAATGGCATTTCCGTCTCCAGTCTTCGTACTCTCTCCCAATCCAGCGAACTGGCCCAAAGTTCAAGAAGCCCCCCCTTCATGCTCGCCCTCTCACAACCTTAAAGGACAACTGAACGGCCACCCAACAACGGACCGCTGACGACTGTTAACGGACAACGGTCTACTGACAATCTCTCGCCTGCTATCTGGTTTTGCTTGCAGCATGATCGTCTAAATAACTATTTTCGAAAAAACTGGCATCTTCGGGATCTTCGCTAAATTCGTCATAGCTTAATGGGCGATCAATTGGTTGAGGCGAAATCTGTCCATTTCGTGTTTTCGCCCGTTTCCCAGCGACACGAACGAATCGGGTCCAAATCCGAGGAAAACCATGAGCAAGGATGCCAAGTTGACCACCTCAGCAGGAGCCTGTAACCCAGGCTTATCGATTCCATATACACCCTCCAGGATACGAAGGGGCATTCATGGCTCTTCACAATGGGGACTGTTGGTGGTGATTGCGCTGAGCTTTACGTTTCAGCCGGGCTGTCGATGGCAAAAACTCAATGTAAATGAGGCGATGCTCGTCAGCTATCGTGATTTGGTGTGGGCAAAACGAGCCTACAACCTCCGATACGGGAACTGCGATCGTCCGTACGGCGAGCATTTTTACAACGGATTCTGTGCAGGCTACGAAGATGTTTGCAACGGTGGAGATGGCTATGTTCCGGCTTTGCCTCCGGTAGGCTATCGCGACCATCGATTCCAGTCACCGGATGGCGCTCAGTGTGTCAACGCCTGGTTTGAAGGCTATCCAGCTGGTGTAGCCGCAGCACGTCAAGAGAAAGTCGGGAACTACAACAACGTGCTGGTTTCCAAGCTAATCGATACCGCCGTGACGCGTGAGAAGAATATTGACCGTGCATTGCCCAGTGACGTTCCCGTGAAATCGGGACAGCCACAACCTTCCGCTGCACCACCGCTACCTACGTCTCAATTGCCTGCCGGCTATTCAGCATCCTGGTATGTTGAGTCTTGGGAGGAAGGCGCACCCGTTACGCTGGCGGCAGACTTGACAGAAATTCACTCGGTCGTGGAGGGGCCTGTGACACCGGTCACTCCTCCGCCGATTGTTTCCGGTTCAGGGATCGTAGGGGAGGCTAAGTCGCTTCCTGGCTCTCCATCGTCTTCCTCGGGAGACACTTCCCGTCGATTGCGTTAGCTGATTGAGTGAGCAACCTCTATTCCACAATTTTGAATCAACGTTTCACCTGGACATCCAATTTACAGCCCAACGGCTGTCACCAAGGGAGTTTTTAGAAATGGTTTCTCAAACCAAGGGCTTGACAAACAAAATTTCTCGCCGACTGGGATTGCTGGTCGCGGTTGTGTTCAGCACTTCGCTGACCGGCTGCACGGCTCTGTTCGCGCCGGTCGACTCGATCCCTGCGAGCCGGGTTCCGCCCCAGTTTCTGGCTGACCCGCAAGCCAACAAGGTTCCCATCGATGTGGCCCGGTTGCGCCAGCCGAAACCTGAATTCTATACACTGGACTCGGGCGACGTGCTGGGGGTGTTCATTGAAGGTGTCCTCGGACGACGTGAAGAGGCTCCTCCGTTCAGCATGCCATCGCCCGACAGCGATGTTCCGCCCGCGATGGGGTATCCCATGCCGGTTCGAGAGGACGGGACCATCAGTTTGCCAATGGTCAAGCCGCTGCCAGTGCGGGGTTTGACGATCGAACAAGCGGAAGCACTGATTCAGCGTACCTATCGTGACGGCCCCGAGCCAATCCTGCCAGAAAATGGTCGTATTATTGTGACCATTCTGAAAGAACGAACGTTCCGCGTGTTTGTGATTCGGCAAGACAACTCACTGGCTTCGCGGGGGAACCAATTTCAAGGCCAGCAACAGAGGGCAGGCGTTTTTGATCGCTCGGACTTGAGTAGTCGGGGATACGTATTGCGATTGCCAGCCTACCAGAACGACGTACTCAACGCACTGAGTCAAACCGGTGGTCTTCCCGGTATCAACTCCAAAGCAGACATCAAGATTCTGCGCGGAACCCGGATGCAAATCGAAGAGCGGGATCAAAAGCTGACCGAGTTCTATCGAACCAACAAGCCGGAAGATTTTCCCTACGGAATTGTTCCTTCGATTCCGGATGAAACCAATTCCATTACCATCCCGATGCGGCTTCGCCCTGGTCAGATTCCGGATCTTCGTCCGGAAGATATTATCCTGCGGGACGGTGACATCGTGTATGTCGAATCGAGAGAAACGGAAGTGTACTACACCAGCGGACTGTTGGGAGGCGGCGAGTTTCCCATCCCGCGGGACTTCGACCTCGACGTCCTGCAGGCCGTCTCGATGGCAAGAGGTGGGACATTTGGAGCCACGACATCCACTGGACTCCTGGGCGGTGCCGCTCAAAACGTTCCCCCTACAGAACTGCTCGTTCTACGTCAGATTCCAGGTCGACGGCAAATCGCGATTCGTATCGACCTCAATTCCGCGATCAACGATCCGCGGCAACGAATCTATGTGATGAAAGGAGATACCCTGGTGCTGAGGTTCAAGCCGCAGGAAGAAATGATCAACTTTGCCTCCGGTGTGTTCTACACCTTCGGTATCAGTCGGTTGTTTAATCGCCGGTAGAACGGCTGAATTTTAAACTGAAATTCAATGGAAGAGGCCACCCATACAGGGTGGCCTTTTTTGTTCGCGGTTCACCACAAGATTCGCTAACCACTCACCGTCGCTACAATCCGGTTGATCGCGTTGAGGATTGCTTTAATGGACGCTTCGATGCAGTCCATCGAGACGGCTCGGCCCCGGTAGGTTTCGCCTTCGAACTCGACCAGCACGGCAATATCACCATTGGCATCATGGCCCAGTGAAGTGCTGCGCAGGGAAAATTCACGACAGGTGAAATCGATCCCTGTGATTTGCTTGACTGCCAGGAACGCGACATCGACCGGCCCGGTTCCGTCCGTGACTTCGACCGTTTCTTCCTGGCCGCCCTTGGCCAACGTCAACCGGATCGTAGGGGTTTGCTGATAAGTCAGATTCAGGTCAAACGACGCCAGCGACCAGGTCTCATCGTCCGTGCCCAAGATCTGATTGTCCACCAGTGCCCGGATGTCACCGTCAAATACTTCCTTTTTGCGGTCCGCCAGTCGTTTGAAATCCTCAAATACCTTTTGCAGTTGTTCGCCGGTCAGTGCATACCCCAATTGCTTGGCGCGATCGGCCAGCGCGGCGCGGCCGCTGTGTTTACCCAGCACCAAGTCCGTGTTGGCGAATCCAACGTCCTCGGGACGCATGATCTCGTAGGTCGTTCGCTCCTTGAGCATCCCGTCCTGGTGAATTCCGGCTTCGTGGGCAAACGCATTGCGTCCCACGATGGCTTTGTTGCGCTGGACTTGAAGCCCCGTAATGGTTGAAACCAGGCGACTGGTGGGCACTAACCGGCGCGAGTTGATGGTCGTGTCACATTGATAGTAGTCATTGCGAGTCTTCATCGCCATGACGACTTCTTCGAGCGAACAATTTCCGGCTCGCTCGCCGATTCCGTTGATCGTACATTCGATTTGGCCCGCGCCGTTTTCCACTCCGGCCAGACTGTTGGCAACCGCAAGTCCCAGGTCATCATGACAGTGAACACTGATCACAGCCATGTCGATATTGGGAACACGATCCACCAGGTTCTTGATACAGGTGCCCATCTGGATCGGTGTCGCGTAGCCCACTGTGTCAGGAATATTGACCGTCGTCGCACCGGCTGCGATGACGGCTTCCACCACTCGGCACAGAAAGTCAGGCTCGGTCCGAGCGGCATCTTCGGGAGAAAACTCGACGTTGTCGCAATATTTTTTTGCCCGGGAAACACCTTCTACAGCGCGAGCGATGATCTCGTCGGACGTCATCTTCAGCTTGAACTCGCGATGAATGGCACTGGTTGCCAGAAACACATGAATGCGCGGATTGGAAGAATGTTTCAGCGCCTCCCAAGCTCGATCGATGTCCTGATCGGAGGCACGGGCCAGTCCACAAATTTCCGGCCCGCGAAAATTCGTGGCGATTTCCCGAACGGCTTCGAAGTCTCCAGGCGACGCAATCGGGAAACCGGCTTCGATGACGTTGACACCCAAGTCGATCAACGCCTGGGCAATCTCCATCTTTTCCTGGAAGTTCATACTCGCCCCAGGAGACTGCTCGCCATCGCGAAGCGTCGTGTCAAAAATCGTGATGGTGCGTTGGGAACTCATGCGTCGGTCCTGATCGTTAAATGAATGTTTGCGAGTTTACCTAAGTGTAAAATCGGTAGTATATTATTGAAAAAGATTGGGCGTTTGAAAAGGCGATTACTTGTTGAAGGAACCGCTGGCGGAAGATTGGTCGTTTAGCCGCAAGCCGTCGGGGTTGCCGCCAAAAACGTACTGCAATTACGAAATGGCTCAATCGGCAAGCCCCAAAGGCGCGCGGGGCACCTGTTGTAGGTATCATGTTGGCAAGCAAATTGAATACGGAGACTGCACACAACCGTCGCGCCTGCGCCGACCATTGCCGGTCTTCCGATTCCAACCATTGGTGGACCTACCTTTCCAAAAAGCTGCAAACGACTGGCGGTCGGCTTCGGCTTGCCGCTAAACGATCTGGCTTATCGCGAACGGCTCCCCTTTTTTTAGTGGCTTACCAGATGCAAAACGAATTACAGCCCAAGGACCTTGAGCAGGCTTCACTGTTCAAAACGAGAATAACGAAACAGACAAGGCACTTACGTCGATGGCCCGGACGGGGAATTACCTGCTATCGGCTGTACGAAAAGGATATCCCGGAAATACCGCTGGTCGTCGATCGCTACGAAGACTTTTTGCATGTCACCGAATACGAGCGACCCCATGATCGGGAGCCTGGTCGGCATCAGGCCTGGCTGGAGCTGATGCGGCGCGCGGCGGGGGAGGCCGCCGAAGTACCGGAAGAAAATGTGGTACTCAAAAGCCGCGTCAGGGCTGACGATCAGCGGCAATACGAAAAACTGGCCAGCGCGAATCGGTTCCAGATCGTCCGAGAGGGCGGGCTTGAGTTCAAAATCAACCTATTCGACTATGTGGATACGGGCCTCTTTCTCGATCATCGCAAAACCCGAAAGATGGTTCAGGACGAAGCGGCAGGAAAAGATTTCCTGAATCTGTTTTGCTACACAGGTTCGTTTTCAGTGTATGCGGCCGCCGGTGGAGCAACCTCCACCGCGAGCGTCGATCTGTCGAACACCTACCTTGAGTGGGCCGAAGAAAATTTTGAGATCAACGGCCTCCGATCAGGCAATCATCAGTTCATTGCCAGTGACGCGATTTGGTTTCTGGAGTCGATAGCGGTGCAAGGTCCCCGGTTTGATTTGGCGGTGGTCGATCCGCCCACTTATTCCAACAGCAAGCGAACGCAGACCGATTGGGATGTCCAGTCCAGACATGTAGAGCTGCTGACACGGTTGGCGGCAGTCATGAGACCGGGTGGTGTCGTCTATTTCTCAACCAATTTTCGGCGGTTTAAACTGGAGGAGGAAGCGTTGGCCGACTATCAGATTCGCGAGATCAGCAAGCAGACGGTCCCGGACGATTTTCGAAATCGCCGAATCCATCGCTGCTGGAAAATGCAGGTCCGAGGGTAGCCAAATAAAAAGCTTGCCACCCCACAAGGCGGCAAGCTTGAATTTACAATCGTGGTTCGTTTGCGACGCAGCAAGTCGGGTTGCTGGTTCTTAGCAACTTCGACGGCGACGGATCAACATCATACCAGCAACCAATGCTCCGATGATTGCAGTCGATGGTTCCGGAATGGCCGTAACTTTTAGGTTCATAAACGCTGTACGATTGGCAACCGTTCCGACGCCTGGGTTGCCGTGAATGACAATTGCTCCATAGTCTCCGATTGATGTACTAGAGCTAATCCTTTGGAGGCTAATATGTTGATCAGGGACATTTGGAACTTGCGATCGTGCTGCGGCATCCGTCTGAAATACAAAATACAATTTCACATCTGAATTGGCAGTCGCATGTATGTTTGAGAAAGTCCAAGTAAACTCATCACCCGAATCACCGGTACCCCATGCCACACTGCTATCAGAAGCTCCTAGAAAACCGCTAAGAAAGGTTGTACCTGTGAGTGTCGTGTACACTCCGACCCAAAGCTCAGAAATATTGTTGTCATTGTTGCCTTTGGTGAACTGGATGGAGTCAACTGAATACAGTTGTCCGTTAATCGGAGCATGAGCATTCCAACGCCCACCAGGGTTTGCCTCTGTAATTGTCGAGGTACCCGAAAAGTCAACGACTTGGCCTGCAGTCCTTGTGAATAGCCCAATGGTACTGCTAGTAATATCCAACTCAATCGTGTCGGCTCGAGTCGGTTGTAGCTGCAGAAAAGCCACAGAGGTACACATCGCGATCACGGTCAACATGCTTGTGATACGTTTCATAAAATCTCCGTTGTAAAAAAATCAAAAGTGAGAACGAGCTGGATTGGATCCAGTTAAACTAAACGCCTTCGAAAGAAATTCCCTAGCAGCGGGACGCAAGTTTCTGCATCCAAACTTGGCCAACCAAGGCTATTGATCTCCGGCGATCAAGACTGGAAACAAGCGTTCCAGCCATCTACCTAAGAATTGTAATTCTGGCATGGTTGTACACAAGTCCACCAATAGGTAAAATCCCTGAACTTTCTCGATCCGCACCTTGACAGCACCGAAATGAACGGAATGATGGCTGTTTTCAACCCAAATGGCTGGAATTTGTTCCCATAAAAACCCAAAACAGGAAACTCCCATGGCCCGAAAAGGCTCTGATTTTGCCGGATTGTCGGTCGCGATTGTCACTCCGTTCCACAACGGCAAACTCGACATCGAAATGCTGAAACAGCAAATCGAATTCCAGATCTCCGCTGGCACGAACTGCATTGTCCCCTGCGGTACAACCGGAGAATCTCCCACGCTGTCTCATCCCGAACACGAACAGTTGATCTCCGAGTCTATTCAGATCGCGTCGGGACGGATTAAGATCATGGCAGGGACCGGCTCCAACGCCACCAGCGAGGCCATCAGCCTGACACAATGGGCGGCCCGCGAAGGAGCGGATGCAACGCTGCAAGTGGCACCCTACTACAACAAGCCGACGCAAGAAGGCTTTTACTATCACTACAAAGCGGTATCCGAATCCGTCGATATCCCGATTTGCGTCTACAATATTCCCGGACGCACAGGAAAGAATATTGAACCGGAGACCATCGCTCGCATCGGAGAATTTGACAATGTCACAATGGTCAAGGAAGCGACCGGTTCCCTCGATCAGGCTTCACGAATCATTTCGGAAACGAATTTGACCGTCCTCAGTGGCGATGACAGCCTGACGTTGCCCATCATGTCTATCGGTGGGGAAGGCGTGGTCTCGGTGGTCGGCAACATCGTCCCGCACGATATGATTGCGATGGTGGAGGCTTATCGTGAGGGCGACACGCGACAAGCCTTGAAATTGCATCACAAGCTGTTCCCGCTCTGCCGCGATCTGTTGGGAATTGCAACGAATCCGATTCCGGTCAAAGCGGCCATGAGGGAGTTGGGCCGGGACAGCGGCGAGCTGAGATTGCCCATGTATCCACTGAACGAGCGTCAGTTGGAATCCTTGCGGCAAACACTGGCCCAATACGGCCTCGAGCCGGTCGGTGTAGCCTGAGTTTCATCAGGAGTTTCCATGCTTCAGTTTACGGATTGCCCCCAATGTGCCAAGCGCATTCGCACCGACGCGGTGAAATGCCATCATTGCGGAACCGCCATCCCGACTGAATTGGCGGAAGTTCTTGACGTCATCGATGGGTCGCCGGAATTTGCCGTTGGCGGTTATACCGACGAGGATTTTGACTACGACGAGTTTGTCGAATCGGAGTTCGGCAGCCGCCCGCGTCGCCGGATCGGTTGGTTGTGGTATATCGTCGCTTGGTTGCTGGTCGTGCTGTTGCTGGCGGGTTCGGTGTTGAGTTTTTAGTAAACGTTTTATCGCGCCGTGAACGCCTACAGTTTTTAAAACCAGGACTTCAGACCAGATGAAGGAGCTGACATCACTCCCGCGCGTGGGTCGGGAGCTACTTGAGCTTCCGGACGCGCTCGTTCAACAAGCTGGGTTTCAGGCTTGCGTTGCTTCGCTGAAGAATCAAACGCCGGCCACCTTCGACTCAGTCTGGGGGTCGTCCTGCGCGCTGTTGACGACGGCGCTGGCTCGCGAATTCGATCATGTGCTGGTCGTTGTCGAAGACACCAAACAGTTTGATCATCTGCTCGAGGATTTGGTCACGTTCCATGACCGCGAAGTGGAGCGGTTTCCTCCGACCGTTCAGGGCTTGTCGTCGGCCGTCACGGTCGATCTGGAGTTCGGCGACCGGATTCGGCTGCTCAAGCGGCTGACGGACGGCGAGGCCGGTGGGATCATCGTGACGACGGTCGGTGCGCTGCTTCAGCCTGTGCCGGCCGCACCGTCGCTCAGTTCCAGTTCTCGCACCATCGTGGCGGGCGATCCTGTCGATGTGGCCGAACTGCAATCGTGGCTCAAGCAAAACGGATTTCGGAAAAAGTCAGTCGTCGAAATGCCCGGCGAGTTTTCCGTTCGAGGAACGATTGTCGATCTTTTTGCGGCCGATTGGGCGTCTCCTGTTCGAATGGAGCTGATCGATGGCGAAGCCGATTCGCTGCGCGAGTTTGACGTCGGCTCGCAGCGCAGCCGGTCCGAGATTCGCGATATCGAACTTACGGTACTGCCTTCGATCACGACGCAGGAGAAAGGAAGCCTGTTTGAGTTTCTGCCGGCAGACACCCTGGTTCTGCTTCACGAACCCGCCAAACTCAATGAGCAGGCGAAGCGTTACATCGAACGTTCGGTGCGGCCCGATGAGCTGTTCCAATGGGCCCAGGTGAACCGCCAATGGGCCAGGTTTCCGCTGGCATCGGCCGATTCCATTGCGGAGGGCTACGCCGGCCATGTCTACAATCTGCCCTTTGAATCGCTCGATGGCTTCTATGGCGATATCGGCGAAGTAAAAATTCAGGTCGACCGGTTGGGGCGAACCTCGGCGGGTGAGGCGATTGATGTCTGCGTCATTTCGCCGGTCGATGGTGAGCTGGAACGAGTCGAGGAAATACTGGGCGCGACCTCGATTGCGAGCCAGGGACGATTGTGGCTGGGTCTTGGGAGCGTTCACGAGGGTTTCCGAATTCGCGACCCGCAGATGGTGGTGGTCAGCAGCGATCAGATTTTCAATCGCACCGACCTTCGCCGCACCGGTCAGCGACGGTTGTCCAAAGCCATCGACAGTTTTCTCGATCTCAACGAAGGCGACTTGGTGGTTCATCTGTCGCACGGCATCGCGCGGTATCGCGGACTGGAGATGCTGAGCAAGGATGATGAACTGACCGAGCATTTAGTGCTGGAGTTTCATGGCGGGACGCGGATGTACGTCCCGGCCGCAAAAATTGATCTGGTTCAGAAATATATCGGCGCCACCAAGTCCAAACCGATTCTCGCCAAAATCGGCGGTAAAACGTGGGGGAAACAGAAGGCGGCGGTCGAATCGGCGGTGATGGATCTGGCCGCTGAGATGATTGAATTGCAGGCCGAGCGCAATGCTCGTCCGGGGATTGCGTTCAATCAGGACTCAGAGTGGCAATTGGAGTTCGAACATTCATTCCCGTATCACGAAACGCCGGATCAGTTGACTGCGATCGAAGCGATCAAGGAGGATATGCAAACCTCGCGTCCGATGGATCGGCTGCTGTGCGGCGACGTTGGTTTCGGCAAGACAGAACTTGCGATGCGAGCCGCCTTCAAAGCTGTTGAAAGCGGCTATCAGGTTGCATTGCTGGCGCCGACGACGGTGCTGGTCGAGCAACATTACAAAACCTTCAAGGAGCGGATGGCGGAATTTCCACTGGAAATCCGGAAGCTCAGCCGATTCTGTGAGCGAAGCGAATTAAAAGAGAGCCTGGAATGGATGCGAACCGGCAAGGCGGACATTGTGATCGGGACGCATCGGCTGGTTTCCAAAGATGTCAAATTTTTCAATCTGGGTTTGGCGATCATCGATGAAGAGCAGCGTTTTGGCGTCGAACACAAGGAGCGATTAAAACAGGTTACCAGCAATGTCGATGTGCTGACCATGTCGGCCACTCCGATTCCGCGAACGCTGCACATGTCGTTGGTGGGCGTGCGGAACATTTCGAACCTCGAGACCGCGCCGGCGGAGCGATTGGCGGTGGAAACCAAGGTGCTGCGGTTCAATCACGAACTGATTCGCTCGGCGATGTTGCGAGAGCTCAACCGCGGCGGACAGATCTATTTTGTGCATAACCGGATCGGGGACATTTATCAAGTTTGCCAGCAACTGGAGGAACTGGTTCCGGAGGCGACCTATGTGGTGGGCCATGGACAGATGGAAGATGGCGAGCTGGAGTTGGCGATGTCGGAGTTCGTAAATCAGCGTGCCGACGTGTTGGTCGCCACCACGATTATCGAAAGCGGTCTCGACATTCCGAATGCCAACACAATGTTTATCAACATGGCCGATCGCTACGGTTTGTCGGAGCTTCATCAGTTGCGAGGCCGGGTGGGACGGTACAAACATCAAGCGTATTGCTATTTATTGCTGCAGCCGCACAAACATATCAACCCCACGGCCGCCAAACGGCTGCAAGCGATCGAGACGTTTGCGGAAATGGGAGCGGGATTCGCGATCTCAATGCGCGATCTGGAAATTCGCGGGGCCGGGAACTTGTTGGGGACACAGCAGAGCGGCCATATTGCCACGGTGGGATACGAGCTGTACTGCCACATGCTCGAAAAAGCCGTCCGCAAGCTGAAACACCAGCCCAAGCGGATGACAATCAACGTCGAGGTGGATTTGCCTATTTCGGCGTACTTGCCGGATGAGTATATTCCTGACCGACGTCAGAAGATCGACTTTTATCGCCGGATGACCCGGATTGAGCGGTTCGATCAGGTTGAAGAACTCGGAAATGAGTTGAAGGATCGTTTTGGTCAGCTTCCGGAGCCGGCCCAAAGATTGTTGTCGCTGGCGGAGTTGAAACTGGAGGCCGCAGTCTGGCAGATTTCGTCGATGTATTTGCAAGACAAGTACTTTGTATTCAAGTTTCTGGATCGAAGCCGGTTTTCGCAATTGGCAAAGATGCGTCCGGTCATTCGTATCATTGACGATCAGACGGCCATGGTGACGCTGAAATCGACGAATTTCACGCCTGAGAAAGTGCTGTCGCTGGCAAAATCTCTCTTGCAAGCGAGTCCCTAGCCCGGCTATTTTTCGCGGAAAGTCTCTGTTGGCTGAGATAAGTTTGTTTTCGCTCCTACCTTCGTTGCCATGATTTTCAAACGAAACCAAGTTGCCTTGAAATGGTTTGCTTCATTTCTGGTGCTGTTATCGGCCGCCAGCACATCGATGGCTTGGCAAATTTCAGATACGGGTTCGCTCAAGCCAACGCGCGATCCCTATTTCAATCCCAAGCAGCAAGGGAGTCCCGCCGAGGCGGCTTCGCGTCATCAGGAGGGCAACTCGATTATCCGCACCGCCCATTCTCCTCCCGTGACCGCTCCCACGACGGAGGTTGTCGGTGATTTTGTGGCCGATCTGAGTCAGCTCCAACGAACCGTTCAAGCTGCGCCCCAAGGTTTTTCTCCCGTCACTCCAGCCGCTCATTTTCAAGCCGTAGAAACCAAAGAGTCATCCTTCACCCAGTCCCCTGAATCGTTTGGCGCGGCGCCCAAGGCCGAATTTCAAGCCAGTCTGCAAGATCGTGTTCCGGCCCATACCGTTTCGAGTTCGCAAGCTGTGGCCGCTCCATCGCCATCCACGAATCCGCTTGAGCCAACCCGTTTACTGGCGATGGTTGGTAACGAACCGATTTTTGTGGGCGACATGTTGTTTGAGCTGAATCAGATGCTCGACCGCCATTTGCCGAATGCTCCTCAATCGGTTCGTGATCGCGAGCTGACCAACGGAGTGGCCATGATGCTCGATAAGTACGTCGACTCGAAGCTGTTGTACATCGACACGCTTCGCAAGCTGCCTGAAGGGGTCGAACTCGACAAGATACTGGAACAGGCCGCCAAGGAATTTGATGACACGGCTCTGAAAGCGTTGATGGAAGGGGCTGGGATTCGGTCGGTGGCTGAGTTTGATGCGAAACTCCGCATGAATGGATCGAGCCTGAGAAAGATGCGGCAGACATGGAGTCGCGACCAACTCACTCGCTACTTTGTCGGACAGCAACTCGAGGTGGACAAGGAAGTGACTCATCGTGAACTCCTGGAGGAGTATAAGAAGCACCACTCCGATTATGCCATTCCAGCGCGGGCGCGATGGGAGCAGATCATGGTCCGCACCGATCGGGCTGGCTCGCGAGCCGAGGCGGAACGGCAGCTCGTCGAGATGGGAAACAAGCTGATCAACGGAGCGAATTTTGGCGCGATGGCCAAGAAAGGTTCGCACGGGTTCACGGCAGACAATGGCGGCCTCCATGACTGGACCACCAAGGGAGCATTGGCATCGAAGGTCTTGGATCAGGCAATCTTCTCGGAGCCGGTCGGCGAACTGAGCAACGTGATCGAAACGCCTGAAGGATTCCATATTATTCGGGTGATCGAGCGGACCGAGGCAACCTATGTACCGTTTGAAGATGCCCAAGGCGAAATCAAGGAACGGATTCTGGAAAATAAGCGGCAAGCAGAATTCAACAAGTACATCGAAAGGTTGCGAACCGAGATTCCGGTGGTCTATTATTCCGTTTCCGGTGAACCCGAGGAACGCAGCGCGAACCACGAAGGCCCGATGCGGCGGTGAGCTAACAGTAGGCGACTTGTAGATGAAGTCTATCTCAAGAAACGCCGTTTCCAATCACGCAACCCTGGTTAAATCTACGGATTGTCTTGACTTTTCCGTTGGAAATGGCGGCCTGTCCGACGACGCGGGTCGTTGAGCAAAATCCTCGGCAGAATCTTGAACGCCGAGTTTCCGAACGCACAAAAAACCGTTACACTGGTTCCGTCACACGGGTCAGTTTGCATGGGCTGGGGCGGCTGGCCGGACATAGATAGCCCCATTTTTAGACGGGATAGCTTCAGGCGATTGCTTCAGGTGAAAACGCCCGAGCGGTCGTTCTATATTACTGCGGCCTTAGTTTAACTGCCAGAAAGTTTCATCGGGAATCGTTCATGACGAAATCTGCCAAACTTGTTTACGACAACCAGGAACTCGAACTTCCCATCGTGGAGGGTTCTGAACAAGAGCGGTCCATTGACATCAGTCAACTCCGCAAAGCCACCGGTTTGATCACGCTTGATGACGGCTACGTCAATACGGGAGCGACCACGAGTGCCATTACTTTTCTCGATGGCGAGCGAGGTATTTTGCGGTATCGCGGCTATCCGATCGAGCAGTTGACCGAACATTGCGACTTCCTCGGGGTCTGCTATTTGTTGATCTACGGCGAGTTGCCCAATACCGAACAGCTCGCCACATTCAAGACGGACATCATGCGGCATACCATGCTGCACGAAGATATGCGGTTGTTCTACAACGGATTTCCGCGGGATGCTCACCCGATGGCGATTCTGTCGAGTGTGGTGGGAGCGATGTCGACGTTCTATCAGGATTCGCTCGACCCGAACAATCCGGAACATGTCGATCGCTCCATCCGCCGCTTGATCGCCAAGTTACCGACGATTGCCGCGTATAGTCACAGCAAGTCCAAGGGAATGCCTTTTGCGTATCCGCAGAATGATCTGAACTACTGCGAGAATTTCCTTCAGATGATGTTCTCGATCCCTTGCGAACCGTACGTCATCAATCCGACGTTCGTGCGAGCGCTCAATATGTTGTTGATCGTGCATGCTGATCACGAACAGAACTGCAGCACTTCGACGGTGCGGATGGTGGGTTCGTCCAACGCGAATTTGTTTGCATCGATTTCTGCGGGCATTTGTGCTTTGTGGGGACCGTTGCATGGCGGTGCGAACGAAGCGGTCGTGCAGATGCTCAATCGCATCAAGAATGATGGCGGCGACGTTGACAAGTATGTCAAAATGGCCAAGGACAAGGACAGCAGTTTCCGCTTGATGGGATTTGGGCATCGCGTTTACAAGAACTTTGATCCGCGGGCCACACTGATCAAACAAGCCTGCGATGATTTGCTCGAAGAATTGAACCTTGACGATCCGCTGTTCGGCATCGCCCAGCAGCTTGAAAAGGTGGCACTGGAAGATGAATATTTTGTCGAGCGGAAGCTGTATCCCAACGTGGACTTCTATTCGGGTGTGATCTACCGAGCGATGGGCATTCCGCTGGAGATGTTTACCGTACTCTTTGCGATGGGGCGGTTGCCCGGCTGGATTGCTCACTGGAAAGAGTTTCATCAAAACAAGAACAAAAAAATCGGTCGTCCTCGCCAAATTTATGTCGGAAAAACGGAACGACAATTTGTGCCGATTGCCAAGAGATAACGTATTCGCTTTGTAAGCCTCCTCAGGGCAACCTGAGTCGCCAAAACTTCACCCATCATTTATTTAATTCGGGAGTTTTTTGTGGAATCCATTTTGAGCAGTCCTTTCACTCCAGCGATCATTGGCGTTCCATTGGTCATCGCCTGGATCGCGTTCGTTTACTTCGTCAATCGATCGACTCACCCCAAGGTGTTGTTTTCACTGTTCATGGTGGAGCTGTGGGAGCGATTTAGTTACTACGGAATGCGTGCGTTCCTGGTACTGTATCTGTCCAGTTTGCTCGTTACAGGAGGGTTGGGATTTGAGGACTCCCATGCAAACGGTATTTATGCGGCGTACGGGGCGCTGGTTTACTTGACCCCGATTCTGGGAGGTTATTTGGCCGACCGATTTTGGGGGGCGAGGAAAGCGATTATTTGGGGCGCGATTCTGATGGCGGCGGGTCAGTTTACTTTGGCCGGCGGCGCCTATGTGAGGGAAACTCTCAGCCAGCAACAGCAGCAATTTGTTGACGGCAAGGAGGATTACATCAAGCAGAAAATGGACGGCGGCTTGACGGAGGCGGATGCCAAAAAAGCGTTCGTCGAGGAAGGCCGTAAACTCGAACCCACTCGAAATTCGACCCGGCAAACCCTACTGTTTCTTGGGCTGTCATTGCTGACGCTGGGCAATGGTTTCTTCAAGCCAAACATCTCGAGCATGATCGGAAAATTCTATCAACCAGGTGATGCCCGACGAGACGGGGCGTTCACGATTTTCTATATGGGGATCAACATTGGTGCGTTTATTGCGCCGCTGGTCTGTGGGACGCTGGCCGAGACCGTCGACTGGTATTTGGGTTTCCTTGTCGCCGGGATTGGGATGATCGTGGGATTGTTGTTCTTTTTGTACACCTACAAAATCGGCTTGCTGGAAGATAAATCGGACCCACCGCCGGCTCCTGTGAATGGTCATCGCATCTTTGGCCTTTCTGCCGATATGTCCATTTTGGTGGGAAGTCTGCTGCTGTTGCCCTTTCTGAGTTTTCTGATTCTCAACAACTACATCATGGACTATCTGTTGACCCCGATTTGTGTCCTGGTGATCGCTTATTTGATCTGGCTCTCCTTCCAGCACGAATTGATCGACCGGAATCGAATGTGGGTGATTGTCGTGCTGTTGCTGTTCGTGACGGTGTTCTGGGCATTCTTTGAACTGGCCGGTGGTGCACTGAATATTTTCACGGATAAAAACGTCAAGAAGGAATTATTCGGGATGACGTTGAAAGCCAGTCAGTTCCAGGCATTGAACGCTCTGTTCATCATGATTTTCGCGCCGATCTTCTCCTATATGTGGTTGAAAATGGCGGCCAAGAACATTGAACCCAGTTCTCCGGTCAAGTTCTCGATTGCGTTGGGATTGCTGGGAACGGGATTCTTCCTGTTGTTGCCCGGAAAATCCATGGCTGGCAACGAGGCCATGATTCCGGCGATTTTCATCGTGGCCCTCTATCTGGCCCATACATTGGGTGAACTGGCATTGTCCCCTGTCGGGTTGTCACTGGTGACCAAACTGGCGCCGGCTAAAATCGGCGGATTGATGATGGGCTGCTGGTTCCTGTCGTCTTCGTTCGCTCACCAGGCCGGTAAGTGGATCGGACAATTGATGTTCGATGAGAAGAAAATGAAAGGCATGAGCGCCGCCGAAAGCCTCGATGCGTCCATGGCGGTGCTGACCAATGTCGGCATGTTTGCCATCGGTTCGGCGGTCATCCTGCTGATCCTGTCACCCCTGCTTAAACGTTGGATGCACGGTGTGAAGTAAATCTGCGTTGGCGCAGATCCGGTATTCACCCAAGGTGATGCCGGATCTGCGGTGGCGGACGCCAACACTACGGTGATCCATGAATTTCGTGTGCGGACTTCCTATCGTTCTTAAATGGATGAACACAATTTAGCCACTCCCCACAACAACCTTTTCCGGTTCGGCCTGTCGCATCTACCTGCAGCACGCAGTTTGCTGGAAATGCAATTATCGGCAGAGCAGTTGAGGCTTGTAAAACTCGAAACGCTGAAGCTTGAGTCAGGGAGTTTTGTGGATGCGAATCTGAGAGAAAAATTCTCGGATCTCTTGTGGTCTGCTCAGGTAACGGATGATTCCGACGGGGTGGAACGAAATGTCTTGTTCTATTTTCTGATGGAGCACAAAAGTGACGAAGATCCGCTGACGATATTGCAACTTCTTTCGTACAAGACACGTATTTGGGAGAAGCAGCGAAGAGATGGTGTCCCGCTGAGCCCCATTATTCCCATCGTCGTTTATCACGGCGACCGACCGTGGATCGGACCTCAACGATTTGAGGAACTGGTTTCATTACCGTCTGCTTTTGACCAACACCAGCTCAAATTTGGATTTTCGCTGATCGATTTGAGTCAAATGTCCGATTCGGAAATCGTTGGCCATCCGATTTTGCAAAGCACGTTGAAGTTGCTAAAATATGGGAGAGGTAATCAACTAGAAGACAAGTTGCCAGAGATCGTCAGTTTGGTCGGTCGCGCGTCGCAATCGATCATTGTTAGCGAGTGGTCTGTAGCGATTAGGGTTTATATTATGAATGTGAACAAGTCGACCGATTTAAACATGTTGGACCGTGTTATTGCTGGTATTCTTTCGACCCAAATTGAACCTGGATCGCTCAGCGACCAGCTGCTGAAGCAAGGTCGTCGGGAAGGTTTGCAAGAGGGAATCGAGAAGGGAATCGAGAAGGGAATTGAGAAGGGGATTTTGGCCGGCAAAGTCCAGACATTGCAAGAGTTGCTTGGCGACCCGGTTGCGGATGTCGACACACTATCCGCAAAATCATCGACCGAGCTTAACCAGTTGATTGTTCAACTTCAAAATCGACTACGAGATCGCTAATTTCATCCGGTTGAGTCAATTCTTGTAAGGCGACCGGCGAAATCATACCTGAATGAGTCGTGTAAACTCATTTGAAGAACGATAGGTATGAAATCGAAAAAAGTTAAGAAAGCAGGTGAAATTATGTAAATTCCGGGCATCTTGAACGCCCGTTGAGTTATTTTGATAGGGAACGCATTTTCAGCGTGCGATTTTGTTTCTCGGATTTGACGACTTGCCAAACTCAATCAACATGCCCCACAACCGACAACGTACTGTGCAATCCACTTCCATCTCCTCGTTGAAGCATCCAGTTATTTCAGGTTTCTTGCTGTTGCTACTGGGTTGTTTCAGTTTCCTGTCCGCCGTAGCGTCGGCGCAAACTGAGGTTGCGGAACGAGAGTCCGAAACTCGGCCGAACCAACATGACTTGCCCACACAATTCTGGCCGCAGGAGGTTGAGTTCGATGCTTCCATCCCGACCCCCAAGCAATTTTTCGGATTTGATCTTGGCGTTCGGCATCTTCGGCACGATCAGGTGGTCGCCTATTTGAAAACACTGGCGGCCGCTTCGGATCGGATCAAACTGGAACCGTACGGTGAATCTCATGGATTTCGGCCGTTGCTGTTGTTGACCATTACCTCTCCCGAAAACCATGAAAACCTCAAACACATTCAGAGCGTCCATCGCCAGTTAGCCAATCCGGAACGCTCGGCTCGGGTGGATATCGAATCCCTGCCTGCCGTGATCAACATGGGGTATGGGGTACATGGCGACGAGCCCAGCGCAACACACTGCGCGGTGCTGGTGGCCTACTACCTGGCCGCCGCCCAGGGAGACGACATCGATCACATGTTGGAGTCGAACGTGATTCTGCTCGATCCAGCGCTCAATCCGGACGGCTTCGACCGATTTTCAAATTGGGCCAATATGTATCGCGGCCGAACGGTGAATGCCAATCCCGCACACGCCGAGCATCAACAGAGTTGGCATCGAGGACGAACCAACTATTATTGGTTTGACCTCAATCGCGACTGGCTGCCCCTGGTGCATCCGGAAAGTCAGGGGCGCATGAAATGGTATCACACCTGGAAACCCAATGTCGTACTCGACTATCACGAAATGGGCACGAATGATACCTATTTCTTCCAGCCTGGTATCCCACGCCGCAATCATCCGCTGACGCCCGGTAAAAATCACGATCTGACGGCTGCCATCGCCCGGTACCACGCCAAACGTTTTGACCAACGCAAAACGCTGTACTACTCTCAGGAGATGTTCGACGATTTCTATATGGGGAAAGGTTCTTCCTATCCCGATCTGCACGGCGGAGTCGGAATTCTATTCGAACAGGCAAGCTCGCGTGGTCATTTGCAGGAAAGCGAAAATGGTTTGCTCAGTTTTCCCGCCACGATTCGTAATCAATTCTCCACTTCGCTTTCGAGTCTCGAAGCGACCACTGCCATGCGACAGGAGTTACTCGAATATAAGCGATGGTTTTATCGATCGTCCCTGGATCAAGCATTGCAGGATGAGGTGGGCGTTCACGTTTTCGTCGCCAACGGAAATGAAAGTCGTCTCAACGCGTTGGCTCGACTGTTCAAACAACACGATATCACCTGCTATCGCTTCAAGGAACGCTATCCATTCGCCGAATTCGAATTTGATCCGCAGTCTTCGCTGGTCGTTCCCGTTGAGCAGGCGGAGTACCGATACCTGCAGTCGATGATCGAGAAGCGAACCGAATTTGAAGACAATGCCTTTTATGATATTTCCGCCTGGTCAATTCCGCTGGCCTTTGATGTTGAGCATTTCGAACTGCCCCGCGATGTCGACTCGAGCCTGCTGGACCGTTTTGTTCCGAATCGATATTCGGGTGCGGAATTCAATGGTTCGGACAAGGATGTGGCCTACCTGATCGACTGGCGCGATGATGCGGCCCCGAAGTGGCTCTATCAAGCTCTATCGGCCGGCCTGGTGGTCAAGGTGGCCACTCGTCCGGTGACGGTGATCGAGCAAGATCGGCAACACGATTTTGGCTTCGGTACGCTGATGATTCCGCTGGGGGTCGAAGCGAACCGCCCGAACCTGGTTCGACGTTGGTTGCATCAAGCAACTCGGCAGGGCTTGCGCGTGGTGCCCGTCACCACTGGCTTGACCGCTGGCGAAGGCATGGACCTTGGCAGTAATCTCTTTCGTGTCGTTCGCAAGCCCGAAGTGGCGCTGGTGGTTGAGGGGCGTGTCAACGCTTATGAAGCGGGCGAAGTCTGGCACGCACTTGATACTCAAATCGAGATGCCGGTCACGCTGCTCAAAGGTGGCAGCATTGGGTCACTCAGTCGCTACAACAGTCTGATTCTGGTTAGTGGCCGCTATGATGCGTCGTCCTCCATTGAAACTTGGGTGCGCGATGGAGGAACGCTGATCGCCACGGGTTCAGCGGTTAACTTTGCGGCGTCGATGCTCAACCGGTCAACGGAAACTGAAGGAGGGCGCCCACGATCCGCTGATACGGAAGCGGATTCTGAAGACAAGTCATCCGTCCAACGAAGATTTATTGATGCTCGCCCCGAGCGGGCACTTCGGCAGATCAGCGGCGCGATTTTCAATGCCCGAATTGATCGGACGCATCCCTTGTTCTATGGCTATGAACGCGATTCGCTGCCCGTTTTCCGCAATAGCACCCGATCCGTGCGAAAATCGAGCTCGCCGTACGGCAATCCGCTGGTTTACGACGCCGAGGAGGAGTTGCTGCTGGCTGGCTATGCCTCTCAAGACAATTTGAAAAAAATGGCGGGCCAGCCGGGACTCACCATTCATTCTCTGGGACGAGGTCGGATCATTCTGATGAACGACAATCCGAATTTCCGTGGTTACTGGTTGGGTACTCAGAGAGCATTCTTCAATGCGATTTTCTTTGGCCAGTTGACCAATCCTCCCGCCGGGCCAGAAGAACTGGTCTCGCCCGAGCCAGAAGATGAAGCGGAACTGGAAGAGAGTATCGAGTGAGCGGGGTTGCCAATGGAGAACGACCCAACACCCTATCTCCACTTGGTCTGACCGTTTGACAAGGAATTGCTTGGTCGCTCAGTGGGCCGATTTCCAGTTTCTGGTATCGGCAGATGGAACGAGATCCGACCCTCATCAGCGGTTGGTTTGTCGGACTCAGTGGCGGTACGATGGTCGTCTGAATTTGCTTCCACGCGATGAGTCGAAACCCGTTCTCCTTTCGACTGCCGAACGTACCAGCCTCCGCTTGATGACGGAGTCTCACGCCCCTCTTGGTAGCTAGCCGCATCGAGCGACTGTCGATTAACATCCGCCAACTGCGTTTCGACGTCTGACCTCCAGCCTCCGACCTCCGACCTCTGACCTCTGACGTCTGACCTCTGACCTCCAACCTCTGCTCCCGCCTGAACGGACGCCAGACTGGAACTCGGAATTTCTCGGCTTCCGGATCGCACCCAGTTGATCCAGGCTTCCTGAAGATCCGAAAGGTTCCGATACCCATAAAAATCTTCCGTAGTCTGATTCCATCCCTCAAGCAACGGCCCATGAAGCTCCGAGTCCATGCCAGCCGCAATGTAGTCCAGAAAATGTCGTCGGCCCTTTTGCAGGATCAGGAACTTGCTCAATGAATGGCCTTGAGCATAGAGCGGCAAAATGTCGTTCGGATATTGCTTCATTTCGAACATGCGATTGAACGGAATGCCGCGATGGGTATGCAGAAAGTCGATCAACATCTGATGATTTTTGGCTTTTTCCGATTCGTGCTCCACGGTGGTGCAAGCGCCTTCATCCGCCCAGCGAGGCAAGGGGCATCCAAAATGCGTGGCAAAGATGGTGTGCGTGACTTCATGCGGCAACACGGAATCCAGCAGTCTTTCCGGCGTACCAAAAATTTTCATTTCCCAGTTTCGAGGCTCACCCTGGTTTTGATCGTCATATACAAAAAGGAAACTGGTTTCGCCACCGGCGTGAGGAGAAAGCTCTACCGAAATGGGACATTTTTCTCGCCATGGACCAATCTCGTGGCCCAACCATTGGATCGCCAGTTCCTTACGAAATCGTTCGGCCTCAACGGCAACTTTTCGAGCCAGGACTTCGTCGGGGGCGTAAACTACAAAATGTTCTGATGAGGCCGTAAACTGAGGAGCCGTACTTCTGGCGGCCGGTGGCCGGCCGGGAAGCTTCTGTCTCAAGAATTGGCCCGCAGCCTCCATCGGGTTCGTTTGCCAGATCACCACCAGCAGCAGAAACAGAGATCGATGATAAAGACGTTGGCCAGATCGCTGTCGCGCAATGCAAGTTTCAGATTTCATTGGAGCATCCTTGCCCGAAGTAACAGATCGTTTCGCGCCATCCTGTGGCGAAACAGGTCTCAGTTGGTACGACGCAACTAGCAAAACGTTCAAAGTGCTGCCAGTAACGTAAGCAAGCTAAATAAATTGGGGCTATCTCAAAAGAGCAGTTCGCCCGGTGGGAGAGTCTGCTAGCAGCTACCGACCCGTGGTCAACCTTCGTCTGAATTCACCCGCTTGTTCCACGCCAAACCGAATGTAGGCATCACCGATCGCGTTCAACTCATCAAACCCGGACAGATACGTTTCGCAGCAAGGCTCTACAGGGACTGTGACGTAACGCGGTACCCACCGGTACGTCGTGTAGGGGACCCGGATCTGTACTGTATAGGGAACCTGAAACTGAACTTCGCGCAGTTGCTGCTTTTGAACCTGTCGCTGGACTTGGTCGAAAACGGTTCGCTGCATCGTTTTCGGCACCTCCACCCAGGTCAGCCGCGTTCGGGCGACCGGGATCTCCCTCAGCTTGGTTCGGTACACCGTCTTGGTTCGAACTTCTGGGACATGTTTCATGTAGGTGATCAGCCGTTTATCCGCCACGGTTCTGGCTTCTCGGCGGGAGATGGAGCGGGAACGAATTTCAGGCACCATCTCGGTCTCGGTTTTGGTTTCGATCACGGGAACCCTTCGCTCGACATCGACGAACTCTGTTCGGACACGAATTTCAGGCACCTGGACCGTGTAAACCTCTTCCCGAAACTGAGGATGGTCTACTTCAATCGTTTCGTTTCTGACTTCGTAGGTGATTTGCGGAACCTGCACGGTATATGGCTCGTCTTCAAAGACCGCAATTCGCACCGGAATTTCTTGCCGCACCGTGCGAGTCTTGAGCACCGGTTCAAGCACTTCAATCTCAACGGTGTGGGGATAAGATTCCTTTTCGAGGTACGGCTCCTCGATCATTCTCGTTTTCACCACGGGCTTACGGAATTCGTGTTTGATTCGCTTGGGCACCTCGTGGGAATCGATTTCGATACGGGGGACTTTTCGCATTCGTTTCTCGGCACGAATTTTCTTGACGTCTATTTCACGCTGTTTATTCACGGGCCGGTACTTGGTGACCTCGAAGGCCTGGGTTCGCACTTCGTCACGGAAGTCGTGAACGATCAGTTCGGCTTGCCGCTGTTCGGTTTGATACTTTGTGACGGGCACCATCCGCGTCCGGGTTTCATTGCGCGAGGTCAATTCCGGTATGGAGTAGGGAATCTGTTCGTAGATAGTTCGGAAAACCGTGTACGGTATGTGCTGAGTCACAGGCACGGAACACCATACCTTGCGCTGGATCGTGTGAACTCCTGGGCAGGCGGTGACGCAGCCACTGCAATCGGTCGTGAACTCGCAGGACATCACGTTCTGAACCACTGTGGTCCAGTACCCTTGATCCCGAACCACGACCCGGTATCGGGTCTCCGGCACCTGTCGCGGAACCGAGCGGTATGCCGTCCTGGCAATCTCAAACGGAACGGAAACCTGGTACGCTTGCGGCACATGTTCGACCACCGGAATGCGAACCGTATAGGGCTGGATGACCGTTCGCTCAACTTGGACTTTGACAGGAAATTGACGCGAGATCGTTTCCTGGATGGGAACGTTTTCAGTGTAGGTTTCGATTTCTTTTTCCAGGTAGGGAACGTAGACGGTATACTCTTCGTCGATTTCGATATCCCGTTCCCGCTGAATCCGTTCGGTTTGATCGGAGAAAGTCTCTTCATCTTCGTAGTCGATGTAGGTGTCCGGAACCGGACGTGTCTTGCGCACCATCCGGTATCGTGTTTCCACTTGCGACCGAATTTTCTTTTCGTATTCCCAGTAGCTTTCCTTGACTTCGACCTCCTTCATTTCCGTGATGTATTTAGCAACCTTTCGGGTTCGCTGTTCGGTGACGGTGGTCATCACGGGCTTGCGAACCGACTTGGTCTCCGTCATTTTTTCGTAGGTCAACACTTTTCGTGTTCGTTGTTCTGGCACGTTGACGACGTATTTCCGTTGAACGGGTTCCTTCTCGACGATCGTTTTGTAAGTCGTGGTTTGAACCTTCTTTTCCTGGGGAACCAATACCGTATAAGCCTCTTCGTCGGGCACGTCAGAATATTCGATGCGGTCGATGGTCTCTTCACGCTGAAAAGGCTTCTGAACCATGAACGAATAAGTTTCCTGTTCAGGGACCTGATACTCCTCGGTTCGCATCTCGGTGTAGGACTCCGTGCGAGGTTCCTTGATATTGATGGTATAGGTTTCAATTCGTGGAACGGTTTCCGTGACGGTTTCTGTCACGGTATAAGGTTCGAATCGAGTGGCAGTCCGGTAGCGAACTTCGTTGTGAATATTGTAGTGCGTTTCCCTGACCGGTACCAAAACTTGCTGGGTGATGCAAAGTGGCTGGCAGTGGCAGTCGGGGCCGCAGGGCGTCGTCGTGGCTCGAACGCTGCCCGGAGAAGTTGGAAGGTTTTGATGGGGCATTGTCTGCCCTGGCAGTATTTGTCCCGGCACTACTGTCGATCGGCGGTCGACTGGCTGGCTTCCAGCCGGACCGGGCAATAGCGGTGCGCGGGGAGCGGCTTGTTGCGAGCGGGAATCCATCGACCGGGAAGGCGAGGGTACAAACTCGTTGCCAAGATTTTGCCGAATTCCCTGAGAACTTCCCGGGGCCGGACGTCGATCAATCGGTTGGCTTCCCTCCGGGCCGGGTAGAGGTAAACGGCCTCCGGGTGGCGTGGGCAGCGGATCCTGACGCGACGGAGAAGCAGCGATTGTCGGATCGACCGAGCGTTCTTCCGTTGACATCGAGTTCATCGGTACAAGCGGCCCCATCACGCTCACGAGAATCGACAGCAAGCCGGACAGGGCAGCCGTGACGACGAACGTGCGGAGTTCGAGCATGATGAGAGGGCGGTGAATCGAGCGTAGAAAAACAAGGTGAATGGCCGATCCAGAATCGTAATTCGTCTGCCCCGTAATTTCAACCATCGGAACCGATTTACGGGCCTTTTTGTGGATTCTGCAGCCTCAATCTCAGCTCAAAAGTGGCTCCCGGATAGGCGTCGCAGTACGCCAGTCGCCCGCCCAGTTGTCGTGTGATCTGTCGGGCCAGTGATAACCCCAGCCCCACGCCCGCTGCCGTTCCCGCCGTCTCATCCGATGACCTCGAAAAAGGGCGATACAACTGCTTGATCATTTTTGAATCGATCCCGGGTCCAAAGTCACGTATGCCTAACACCAGCCAACCGACTTCCCGCCGGGCATCGATTCGGACCAATGATTCGGTTCCGTTGGCCCCATACTTACAAGCGTTGTCAACCAGATTGAATACAATTTGCTCCACTGAGTCCGGCGACGTCGCAATCAAGCATTCCTTCAGCTCCTCATCCAGATTCCACTCCAGCTCCATTCCGGCGGCCTCGACTCTAGGCTGACATCGATCTGCAATTCGCTGCATCAGGTCGCGAATCGGCAGTGGCTCGGTTGGAATTGAATGGTCTCTCCTTTCAAGCCGAGAAAACTGCAGAACGTTCTCAACCAAACGGCATAGCCGATCCGATTCTCTGACCAGACCTTCCGTATACGTCTTGCGAGACTCCTCATCGGAAACCATCCCGGAATCCAGCATCTCGGAATACAGGCGGAATGTGGTCAACGGCGTTCGAAGTTCATGGGTCACAGCCGATGCAAAACTCGCACGCCGCTCACTGAGGTTGATGATGCCGAAAATCAGCCAAGCGGTGGTCAACGCCGTCAACAAAAATCCGCCCCAGGCAATCCCCAGTGCGATGCAGGATGATCGGCTGGGTGTGGGTCCAACGATCTGAGGCACTACATGCTCATTCATCGAATCAGGGATCGCATCGTGAGCATTTGACCTACCGTAAGCTCGT
Organism: uncultured Pirellulaceae bacterium; assembly: GCA_964414815.1. Classification (GTDB taxonomy): domain Bacteria; phylum Planctomycetota; class Planctomycetia; order Pirellulales; family Pirellulaceae; genus Mariniblastus. The sequence continues at coordinate 95,974 of CAYPXY010000006.1, forward strand.
ATGGGATCGACAACCAGGTCGGCGGGCAGCGTTGCCAAAGCGCGGTGAAAATCGACTTCAACATCGGCCGGGCGAGGAATGAGATCGGCGGAGGGAAACGTCTCCTTGATTTCCCCTAGCAAAAGTTCCTTAATCGCGGCCCAGTCCAGCCAGCATCCCTGAATCAATGTCTGTGGCCCTTTCTCGACTCGCCGCGCAAGCACCAACTCATCGCCGAACCAGATGGCCCGCATCGCCCCTTCGACCACCGGCTTCTGCGGCTCAGGAGTCGGTGATCCCGCTTTTCCAGCTTCGTTCCAGACACGCTGACTCAATGCGATTTGATTGGCCTGAACCGCACGCGAATCAAAGTCCGCTTCGCCTTTGGACTTGGACTTCAGAGCTGAATTCACGGAATCCTGTAAGGAATATTGGCGATCTGGTTCGAGGCTGTCGGTCTGAAGGGGCACATAGGCTTGCTGTAGCGGTTGATCATCTTCGTTTGAAGACGGAGTCCAATCGAGTCTCAACTCGTGCAGATCGGGCAGATTCTGGATCGAACAGGCGTTCCGCATGGTTTCGAAGTCGCCGAGCGAAGCAATCTCGTCAAGTCGTTTCTGGTTGCCCGATACTTCACTCGCTGTCACCAAGCCCTGGCTGCACACCAGGGAAAATGTCTCGCCTTGCGGAACTTGCGGAGAAGTAAAGCGGTTGTTCTCGTCAATCTGAAAATGGAGCTTCACCAGCTCGGAAGGCCGATTCAGCAGCGGCGAAGGGACGGGAGAAGGCGATTGCGGTTGTCGCTGCAGGGTTGGGGCTTGTTCTACTTCAGCGGGCCACACCTCCGGCGCGGTATTTTCAGAAAACGGCAACACCGATTCGTACATCCAGTAATTGCGAGCGGCTTCCTGAGCAATAAACGGAGTCAGCAACCAGTCCATTCGCCAAAGTGCATAACCAATTTTTTCCTGTTCCAGAGCCTGCCGCTCGCTCCATTCGACCTGGCGTCGATTTTCTTCCACCTTCAAGTCCAGGGCAATCGTCGTCCAGGAAAACCAGCTGAGTGCGATCGCCAGCAGCAACAGGATCGCCGCATAGGCCGACCAGATTCTGCGTGCGTTGCTAAAGAAAGGCATCATGATGGTTCCACCGCAAATGCGAAAACGTAGCCAACCCCTCGAACGGTTTTGACGACTTTCGGTTCGGACGGATCATCGCGAAGTTTTTCTCGCAAACGGGCAACCTGCATATCGACCGTGCGTGTCGAAAGACCTTGCGGCGTCAATCGCCAGACATTGGACAGCAACTCATCACGCGAAATTGCACGGCCTGCGTTGACCGCCAGATAACGCAGCAGCGTCGCCTCCAGCTCCGACAACTCCGTGGACGTTCCATCGACAAACTGCAATTCTCGCCGGGCCAAATCTGCGCGTCCCTCCGGCCATACGATGGAATCGACATCGGAAGGTCGTGATGGCGATCGGCGAAGCACTGCGGCCACTCGAGCAAATAGCTCCTTGACGCTGAAGGGCTTGACCACATAGTCGTCAGCGCCTGCATTGAGTCCGGCAACTCGCTCGGCTTCGCCACCCTTGGCGGTCAGAATAATGATCGGCAACATCGGCTTGGCCTCACGCATTTTCTTAAGTACATCGAGCCCCTTCATCTGGGGCAAGGCCAGATCAAGTAACACCAAGTCAATTGCCAGTTCAACTGCCATTTGAGCACCGCTGGCTCCGTCGACCGCTTCGCGTACCCGATAGCCTGCAAACTTCAACGAATCCACAATCCCGCGCCGAATCGCGGGATCATCTTCAATGGTCAATATGGTTTGGGGCATTGATCGTTATCTACGTTACGGTTCAAGGTAGCCGAGCAAGAAGGCTCAGCTTGCCAGCATTCATTATATGCGGCACGTGGTGTTGGTCGGTAACTCGTTTGTAACGGATTGCGGCAAGCCACTACGTTTTATCTTCGGAATCTGGCCTTGATTCGGTTTGCGATGACTCCTCAGGTTCAGCAGACTGGATTTCCGGTTCGCGGGTCATCCCTTTCCTGCGTTTCATTCTATTTCGTTCCTTTTTTCGCTCCTGACGAAGGCTCTTTTTCAATTCGAACCGAGTTTTGGCTTCGTTGGCCCGCTCGAGATCCCATTTCAGAATCTCCAGTTCTTCCTCCTTGTCCTCGATCAACTTGTGAATTTTCCTGATTCGATGGTCGGGGGTTTTTCGAAGTGCTTTGTCGAGAATGCCCAGCGAGATCACCGCCCGCCACAGCCGAATTGCCAGTCCTCGCAATCGCAATACACTGACCGTTTTGGCAAGCTGCTTGACCTTCAACATGCTGCCAAGTGCTGCGATCCGCAGAAAACCGAACATTGGCAGCACCACGATCAGCAAGTTGATCCAGTGTTCCTTGAGATACTTCATCTTCCGTTTTGCAACGGTGAACATGATCGCGAACTCGAATACAAACGCGACCCAGATAATGGCCGTCGCCGTCGCCATCACGAACTTCAAATCGGGATTGGAATTGACCATCGATGGACGGAGAAACTGAATCAGGATCAACGGCAGCACCGGCAAGGCAATGACCATCATCGGGATCCCGAACATGTCCGTCAGACGCCGCTCAAACAAGCGAGTCGACTTGACCCAGCCCTGACCTATAATCCAGACGCTCGATCCATCCGCGTGGTCGCGGCAACTCAGACGCATGAATGGAACCAGCAGAAACAGCCAGTGCTGCCGCAAGTTTTTACCTCCTGTGACCCAGTGGGCAATCACTTCGGCAACGATGGCTAGATAGAGTACCAACAATCCATACTTGAACCACCATCGTACTTCCGATTTGAAATAGATGATTTCTTCGTCATGTTCACCGGAGGAATCGATCTCGATGTAGTCGCTTGACAACGCCTCAGCGATCTCTGAATTTGCAGCCGGTTCGACATGCGGGTCGCGATAGAGCAGCGTCGGCAACAGAAAACCGGCAACCAGCAGAAACAGCAGCGCAACCACGAACATCGGCACCGCCAAGGTCCGGTCGAGGGCGGTCACAGCGGTCGTAGGTTGCGTTCGATTTGGCATTTACAATAGAGTTCGTTTTCGGGATGGGAATCTTATCTGTTTTTCTCGCGCATCGCCCTTAAATTGTTAATAATTTAACATAAAAGACACGAGGTCTCTCTTGACCCTGAGGGGGTTAGTTCCTAATCTTCCGCTTGCCTGTCACCATTGACATGGACAGGAACTGGTCTGGCTGCAATCAGGATGATGAAAAAACCGTGAAACAACCATTAACCGCCATCGTACCCTGCAAGAATGAACAGCGGAATATCCGTGCCTGCATTGAGACGTTTTACTCGCTGGCCGACGAGATTCTGATTGCCGATTCCGGATCGACCGATGATACGCTGGAAATTGTTAGCGAATACGACAAAGTTCGTATCATTAATCGTGATTACGTGACGTCCGGTGATTTCAAAAACTGGGCCATTCCACAGGCAACCCATGAATGGGTGCTGATTGTCGATGCCGATGAGCGGATGACGCCAGAATTGCGATCTGAAATCGAATTGGAACTGCAGCGTGGTCCGAGTGCAGACGGATTCTGGATTGGCCGCAACAACCACTTCATGGGACATCGCCTGCGGTTTGGCGACGCTCGGACGGATCGCGTGCTGAGGTTGTTCCATCGGGACCGCGGACGATATTCCGGACCAAGCGATCACGGGGAAATCAAAATATTCACCAAGCGAGTGGGAAAGCTGAGTGGCAAGCTGGATCACTTTTCGATGTGGAACTACGATCAGACCTACGAGAAGATCCGGCGATACACCACGCTCCAGGCGGAACAGTGGCGTGAGCAGGGCAAGGACACTTCGACATTCAAACTGCTGATTCGCCCGATGTGGCGATTTTTTCGAGAGTACATTCTCCAAGGCTCCATCCTGGACGGAAAAGCTGGAATTCAAACGGCCTGGATTGCCGCGTTTTATTCGTTCCACAAACAAGCCAGATTGTGGGCACTCAATCATGGCCTGGAACAACAGGACAAAGATGCGGCGCGGTATCGCGAACGTGAGGTACTCGAGTATCAGGCGTCACAGCAAGACGAACACTACAGTTCCGAACGCCGGGCGGCCTAGGGCACCACGGCTACGAACCTTCAGCGCAGCCTTTGCCGATTGCGTAAATCTCATTGACAAAAAGTGTCTGCTTGGAAGATTCGAACAGCGATTGAAGACATCGCTTGTGAATTTTCATCTTCAGACCGCCAACACCGATCGCACCATAGAACACCGCAGAACCACGCTTCGCCCCCCGATCTGAAACCGCAATTCCTTCGATCCCGGCAGGGGGAACGGCATTGAGGTCAATTGCTACCTTGACGGACTTTGCTTCTGCCCACCAATTGCCAACAAGCAGGGGCACGCCCGCCGCGCCCGCAGCAAAGACGACCTCTGCATCGGCCACCGCATTCAGGTTCTCGTTGGCATTGCTTCCGCCGACAGCTTCAAAAAATGATTTTCCCGTCTCGCGGGAAAGCTTGTCGCAAATGGTCGCAGCTTTGTCTAACGAACGAGAAACGATTCGAATCCTGGTTTCCGGATGGGGATCCGTGTGGTTTGCCAGAATCTGCGCGATTCGCTGTCCCACCGGTCCCGTCCCCCCCAGGATCGCCACTTTCTTTCCGCCACAATCAACATGCCGCTCGGCGCACAGTACAGCGGCAGCAGCCGTTGTATTCGCGCCGTTTGGATCGACGATCAACGAAACTCGCAGGGGGCCAAAAAAACACTCCGTCACACGAGTCGCAATAAGATCGACAGCATCGACATCGCTTCCGCCGACAAAAATCGCGGTGTTCTTGAGATCATCCACACCGCGTGTGAACATGGCTCCATGAACCAGCCCCTCGACTCGATCGGCGGTCATCCTGGAATATTGCAGCAAGTGCTCCACTCCCGAATCAATCGCAACGATCGAGTCAAACGAACTCGCTTGAGAATCTGTGTCGAGCTGAATCAGTACGCGAGGGTGGCTCATGTTCCAAACTAGAATCCGCGGAATGGATGGGCGGCGGAATCTTTGCCAGCCACCATTTCGTCTGCCGTCGGAGTCCCTTTAAGGGCATTGGCGATCGACATCTTGGTGGCTTCGTAGTTGTAATCGTAAATCTTGCGATCATCTTCGGCTTGCGGATGGATGAAAACACCGCAAACGATGACCCAGTTTTCAGCTTGATCCTTCGGAATCACACCCTCGGCCACGCTATCGGCAACGGCCTTTGCGACGGCGGCCTGGGCCGGACCGAACATTTGAACAGCCTGCTTCATGCCCTTGATGGTAACTTTCGTAATCATCACGGTCGAAGGCTTCACGGCCAGATTCGGTGTCAGCACCGCCAGCAGGTTCGTGTGTCCCTCGCTTTGGGTTGCTAAGGCATTGGCAAACGCGGTGCCGACGGGGCCATCCTTGCTGCCAATCAAAAGGTCAATATGAGCGATTTCGTTTCCATCGCCCGCCAATGCTTCCCCTACATACAACGACATCGGGTTCTCCCTATAATCAATTTCTAATGGTTAAATTCAATCGAACAAACGGTCACGGCAAGGTCGCGCTCGGTGAGCGCCAAACGATCACTTGTCTGCGTACTGCCTAATAAGTTATCAAAGCCTCCGCACGCTGCCAACCAGCCACCCCTATTTGGATTGAACTGCCGTGAAACGCCTGATGTTAATTTCCGCCAGCGGACGTGCGTTGGCCGCCAGTGCGGAAAAAGCGGGGTATGCCTTCGATGTGTTTGACTATTTTGCCGATGCAGACTTGCTGCAAATTTGCCGCCTAAGCCCCGAATACCAAAATCGGGCATTCCGCATCTCAGCTCCCGATGAATTGCTGGCGATCACGGATTTCAGCCGCTACGAAGGCGCCATTATCGGCGGCGGTTTCGAGAATCAAATTCACCTCGTCAGATACCTGGAATCCAAGCTGAAACTTTTTGGTACGCCTGCCGCAGAACTCGAACGTTTGAATTCCGTTTCATCGCTGAGCGATATTTCCGATTGCTGTGACGAAGCCAATGCCCGGTTCCCCATCACCGTTCTTGCTCCGCCGCCTGCCGATACCGGAAAGATTTGGCTCAGGAAAGACATGAGCGGATCGGGAGGTCGTCATGTTCGTGTTTTGGATTCTCATCGTGACCTTGATTCAAATTCTGTCCGATTCAAGCCATCGACCATCTTTCAGGAAAAAGTATCGGGCGACTCGGTTTCGGCTTTGTTCGTAGGTCGCCCATCCGAATCCGACACACCGCTCACCCGAGGGCCGACAGGTTCCGCCAGACCGGTTTGCCAATTCATCGGTTGCACTGAGCAACTGGTAGGCGATCCACGGCTAGGCGCCGCGCCGTTTTCGTACTGCGGTTCAGTAGGCCCGATCGAGTTACCCTTGGCACAAAAGAGAATCATTGAACGACTGGGCAACCGCTTGACCGAGAAGTTTGGTTTGCGTGGATTTTTCGGTATCGATCTGATCATCAGTCCGGAGTCGGTCTGGCTGGTAGATATCAATCCTCGAATCACCGCTTCTGCCGAACTGTTTGAAGGCGGCTTGGATTGGGGAAACACCGAGCATCCTTCGATCGTCAGTATCCAGGTTGCAAGTTGCCTGGGGCAATCCGTTCCGGCCACTCCAAACGATGGCAAGTATCGTGCGAAAGGGATTCTATTTTGCAAATCGGCGGACGGAATCACTATTGATCAAGGTGTGTTCAATCCGTTGATGGAGCAGTATGCCTCATCCAGCGAGCGGGCTCAATGCTCCATCGCTGACATTCCCAATCTGAATACCCATATCGCGTTTGGTGAGCCCGTTTTGACGGTTTTTTCACAGGCCAACTCACCTGCCAAAGCAAAGCTCAGGATGTTGGATTTGGCGAACGAGGTATTGCAGAACTCTCAGCGAGCTACCCCGCGAGGCGAGCAATTCGATTGACGGGTTCGGCTTCGGCTTCTTCCACTGACCGGATTCGATACTGCATGACATAGGCATCTTCGACCGTGTCGTCGTAGTAATCGCGAAGCACCGAAACGGCTCTGAAACTTAGATTCTTGAAGAACATCTGAGCGGCCAGATTGGTTTCACGAATTTCCAGAACGATCCGGTTGCGGCGTTGTTGCGAAAGCTTGCCAATCAATTTCTGGACCATCTGCTCTCCAATCCCTCGCCGCCGAACGTCCGGGCGGACGGAAAAGTTCAGCACATGCAACTGATCTTTATGGAGTTCGTAGATCATGAAGCCGACGACTTTTTCGTCGTACTCGGCCACCATACCGATGCAATTTCTCTGGCGGAGGCAGCGAATAAAATCCTCTTCCGACCATGGAAACTCAAAACTGGATTGCTCAATACTGAGTACTTCAGGCATGTCGCGTCGAATCATCCACCGGATATGCACGTTGATCTCAAAGTCCTTTTTCAGTTCCATAAAGACATCCTTGTCGACAGCTCGCCCCGTTCGTTTATTCAAGCGATCTGAGGCTTCCATACCGTAATATCAATCTTCCAGTTTATGTTATTTTATCGGCCCGCATTGCACGTTGGCTGAAGCTTCCTGCTCGCTGCAAGCATCTTGTGCAGCGGGTGAAACCTGACCCATGCTTCGTTGCCAGAGATGCGTAGGTTAGCAAATCATTTTGAATCTTCCAATACGGAACGGAGAGCAATTTGCAGGCGTCGATGAAGTCAAAATTTGGCCTATTTTGGCCTTGCAAAAGTTTCCAAATCCGGCTCAATCCACGAATCTTTTCAGGCACTTGCTAGCTCCGTGCGTGAGCTTCCGGCACGTGGGAGACGGCCCGAATATAGTCGTCGAGCAATGCGGTTGCCTCCTCACGATCAACGACGTCGGGATCGAAATGAATCGTCACCCTCATCCGCCCTTCAAATTTCGCGATGGAAAAATTGAGCGGCGTTCCGTGTCGCAAGGGTGCAAGAAAGTCGATTTCCACGGGTCTGAAACGAGCCAAGGCTTGTCCCTTGGTCGCGCCGCCAAACGTATTGTCTCGATGTCGCCGCTCCAGTCTTCGAAACGGCTGCCCCAAGTTTGTGAACACGGCCAAGCCGCGGTGCTTCCTGTTTTGAGAAACGTGTTTGAGCAATCGATCCGATAGCCCAATTACCCGAATGAAGATCAGAAACATCCGATCCAGTTGGCAGCTCATGATGATCTGAATTTCTCGCTCAATGGATTGAAAAAGCGATTGGGGAACCGGATTTTTCAAATTCCGACGATCCACCTGAACCAGGCTGCTGCGATTGGCCGCCGGAAGCCGCCGATCGCCGATGTCGCGCAAACTGATCGGCAAGATAATCCGGATCCAATCTTTCGGAGAACCGCTCGGTTCACGCTTCAAATACCATCGCTGCAAACTGCCAAACATTTCCCCCAGGAACCGGGCGTTGAGGTTGAAACCGTGATCTTCTGCATCGCGCTCAAGCCATTGAACCCGATCGGCATCCATCCAAGCCGCAACAAACGCAAACCGAGCGACGGGGTTGGGTTGGGGCTCTGGCGTCTCTGTGCTGCTGGAAGTTTGACCGCTGCTCAAGGCGGTCGAAAGTTGTGCGGTTTTGCGAAAGATGAATTTGATTGCACCCAAAAGTCCGACGGGTTGCAGCGGCAACACCCGCAGAAACTTCCAGCGTAACAAGCCCAGATGATTTCGCTTGGCGAATCGACGGCTGTCAATGGGCGGCAACCCTTTCGTCGGTTCCTCTCCCGCGATCAAATTCTCATAAATCTGAATCCAGTCGTTGGCAATCGCGATCCCGCCCCCGCCATCGCAGAATGCATGATGCACGACGAACCAGATTTCCGTGTGAATTTCGTTGGTTGAGTTACCAGGTGAATTCGACGGGGCGCTCCCACACACTTTCCAGGAACGAATGATCAGACAGGGACGATAAAATTCAACGTCTCTCAAGCACTCATCAAGACGGGGAGCTTCCCTCGGTTCTCGATCCAGCATCTCGTAATGAAACCACCACGCTCGATCCTGATGATCCGAATCGGCAATCGAATGCGAGTCCGAGGAAAGCCATTTCCGCCGAAACAGTTCGGGATCACGAACCCAGCACCACCTCCCCTGCTGTTCCTCGATCTGGCAACCCAAAATTTGATGCCGCTCGCCGACCCAATAGCAGGCCCGATGTGCCCATTCAGGATCCACTTGCTGTTCCGCCCGCAGTCGGCAAATCGTGTGATTGGGAAATCGGGGTGACGAATCGAAGAAATGCAGCCTTTCGATACTCGTCATGAAAAGCTTCGTCAGATATCCGTTTGTCATTCGTACACTGATCCAAAAAAAGCACCCGGCCAGTGCCGGGTGCTTGGTGTTAATACAAAAAGTACTTGATACCCAAAACCGCTTTACGATCCTATCGGCTTCCGCTAGCACCACCCGGCAGGGAAGAGCCTTCCGAAGGAAGTGTGCTGCTATCAGAACTGTCTCCATCTCCATCTCCATCCAGGCGTTTAATTTTAATCGCCCGGAACTTGACGGGGTCACCATGATTTTGAAAAGCGATATGCCCTTCTTCCGATTGATTGAATTTCTCCCAATCTTTGAATTTGGAAGCTGCCAACCGTTCGTTCCAGTCGTCGCTGCCTGATTCAACATCGACTACCTTCACCCCGTTGAGAATGTGGGTGAATTTGTCTCCCTTGATGACAATCCGGCTACGATTCCATTTTCCAGCCGCATTTACCTTCTTGCCGGTGGCGGGATACAAATCGTAGAGTGCCCCTGTCGCTTTGGAATCCTCTCCATCGATACCGGCTGCTTCGTCGTCGAGAATCTGAAATTCAGGCCCACTGAGATAGGGTTGGTCATCTCCCAAAGTGACACGGAACATCACTCCACTATTTCCTCCTTTTTCGATCATCCACTCGAACTGTAGATCGAAATCCTTATAGGTCTCCTTGGTGATAATGTCTCCACTGCCGTTGCCGTCAAAGACAAGGTTTTTTCCTTCAATCTTCCAGCCGGGTGGGATCTCCTCTGTCTGGTAGCCTCGGAAATGCGAGAGATCTTTGTTTTCAAGCAATTCTTCAAACTTCTTTTTCGGCGAAGATGCTTCCGTAGCTTGAGTGGCCTGTTCAGCCTGGATTCTACCTCCTGTAGGTTGGGCATCCACCCGCTCACACGTCCAGACCGACAAGACCAATAATAGTCCAGTAAACTTCAAACCATGATTTAGCAACACATTCATTTCGTGACTCCAACTAAAAGAGAATAAACCCATTTTCTGCGACGATGTCATCAGCGACCACAAAAACAGCTTGATCGTTGCAGAAATTGTACTTGTTTCGCCCCGGCTTGTCGATCATTCAATCGGCAAAAAGGAGAAACCCGCCTTCCGGTGTTTCTGGCTCACGCCGGATTCTGGCCTGCCCCAGGGAAAATCCTCTGCGGGATGCTCCAGAAGACTCAGCGGCGGGAGATTTCCCCCTATTCTGGCTCCGGTCTGCTCGGTACGACGACTGCTCCGGGCACGCTGGACTGGACCTGGATTTTGGACAACAGTTCAACCTCACGTTCCACCCCTCCCCGAGCCGACAAAATCCCCAACAGATCACTAAACCGGTTCTGGATAAAGTTGATCTGCCGTCGATCCGTGGCCACACTTTGCAACTGAGATTGTTCCGACAGGATTCGGCTGCGAATATCATCCGGCATCTTGATCAAAACTTTGTACAGCTCAAATTTTTCCTTGGCCTTTTGCAGTTGTCGGGCTTCAAGCAACGAATCGATTTCCGATTCCAGTACGTCTCGCTGAATGATCAGATTCAGAATTTCTGCTTCAAAGCCGCGTACGATCCCTTCCGCCAGCAGAGAAGTTTCATCATTGGCCACATCGGTGGCGATGACCGGGTAAAGCCCCGGTATCACCGGCAGCCGCAGCAGCGGACGACCACCGCGTCCCATGGTCAACATGCGGATACCGTCGCTACTCGGTGGAATCTCGATCTTTCCTTCCCAGTCGGTTTTGCCGAGATACTCCGGCTCCAACAATTTGTATTCCGCTTCGTGAGCAACGGGCTTGGTCGAATAAACCTTGATTCCATTGACCGGCGACTTGGATCGATCACTCGATCTCAAGTAAAGCCATGTTGATTCGCGTGGCGGACGAATCACGAGAGCAAGCCGTTCGGCAGTCTTGCTTTTTCGCCCGGCCAGCGGCGAATGGTGCGATGAGACCACGGAACAAACAATATCCTTGTTTTCTGTTTCTCGATCAATGGTCAGGAACGTGGCTTCCACGGGCTGCAATTTCAGCAGCTTTCCGTCGCGATCCGTATGCCGAATAATGGGCTGAAACCAATCGTTGGGTTTGATGAACACCGGAGACTCGACAGAGGTGCGAACCATCCACTCCTTGTTCTCCGTCAGTTCCAGCCGCAAACAGGATTCCGCAGCACGAACCTGCAAAAAGACTTCCGTATCCGGGCCTTTCAAATCCACACGACCAATGCGAGCCAGTGGCATGAACGCCCTCTTGATGGCATCCATCGTGGCGACGGCAACCTGGCTGTAGTAGCCCGCCGAACGGTTTTGAATCGCGCCCCAATGCAGGGTCGTCAAGTCACATTCGCGAACCGAAATTTGGGTCGAATCGAGTTGTTGAGCAATACAGACCACCATCAACTTGTCATAGCTGGCCAGCGATGGGTCCTTTTCAAAACCTGTCAGTCGCTCGGGGGTTTGCAGATTTTCAAGAAACTTCCAGCGAAACGGTCCGGGCGCCGCAGCAAAATGAAGGTTCCAGCCACTTGGGTCAATGATCTCAGCGCGGCGATCCAGTTCCTCCAACAGCGTCTGCAAGTTACTCGACAACTGCGGCGCACCATCGGCACAAATCCAGACCGCCACCCGATAGGGACGATATTCCCACGCACGATCCATACTGGAACGAAGATCATCGTCTTTCAAATCGCTCGCCGAGAGCGTGGGTGGCGAGGTGGTCGAGAACGTAGCGTCGGGTTCACGGACACCGTCCATCGCCACCATGACGCTGCCTGAACTCACGCTCGCTGAACTTGACAAGGCGGTTGCCAACACAAGAAGGCCACCGATCACTGCCCATCGGAAAATCACTTCATCGCTTTTCATTTTTCGCGGGAGCTTGAGTGTCGTCATTCGTCTTCCTCCGACCCAACCACATCAATTTTCCACCGCTCAACGTTCTGATAGAGATGAATCACGGATCGGCCGATTCCTGTGACCGTATTTCGATAGGCGTAGTGTTCTTTGATCTGAAACAATGGGATCACGGTCAAGTCGATGGACATTTGACGATGCAATCGCCTCAATGAATTGGCCGACGAACGCCAACTCGATGCGAATGCCAGCCTCTGCAACGTCTGTTCGACCACCGAACTGACTTCCGTTGCCAGACCGTCGCGGCCGACGACTTTCATGACGTCGGTCAAGGGCTCCTCAATCGCCATTTCCACATACAGAAAATCCCAATCATCGTGCGGGGGAACGGCCTGGTCGGGCGCCAAAGCCAACGTATCGGTCGGCACGCCAACATCCGTCCACGCTGCCGCAATCACTCGTGCCGCTTCGGTCGCGGTACTGCTCGACGGGTGAGCCAACACCAGGTGGGGCACCGGTGCTTTGTACGTGTTTCGCTGTCCTGGCTCATCCGCTTCGTCCTTGGATTCGCCCGCTTCGGTATCGGATTCCCCGGGTTCGTTTTCGGAGGCTTCCGTGGTGGACGAGCTCGCCGGGTCAGCAGCTTGAGCTTGCTGCGACTCAAGCTTTCGTTGGCGCTCTCGTCGTTGCCGTTCTTCTTCCAGTTTTTTGGCCTGGGCCTGTCCCTGAACAATCAGTGCCATATCCACCAACACACTGGCCATTTGCGTGCTGTAAAACGGGGGATGAATCCGGGCATCATAGCCGTATCCAAGCTGTTCGTTTTCCTGAATGCCGCTTGGAAACGGACCACTCAGCACTTCGCATCCGGCAATATCGTTACCATTGCAGATCGCCCGATGCAGCAGCGTTGCCCGATCAATCGCGTGGGACAATCCTGCCTTGAGAAACGGACTTTCCGTCATGTCGCCGCGAATCTTCGGCACCAGAAAATGAACCGTCGGAATGGAGTAGGGCCGAACCACAATCCCGTTCGTACGCTTGAGCCGCTCCAGGTCTCCGGGCGGCACACGATCCACGACATCGATATTTCCCCGAATCAAATCGTCCACGGCGGCGGATGAAGATCGATAGAGCTGCTCGATCAGAACAGGATGTTGATGACCTTGGAGAGGAGAATATTCAGGATTCAATTCAAACGTTGTAGAGCGGGACTCCTGATCCACCCAATGATAGGCCCCATTTTGCAGCGACTCGGGAGACTCTGCCCGGGTGAGTGCAGGGGACATCTCCAAGTTCGACACGGTACTCTCGGTTTGGCTCGTTGAGACCGTCGATAGTCTTTTCCGGTCAGAAAAGGGATCGGAAAAGGGGACCCGCAACAACGGTTCAGGTTTGACAAACGGAACTCGTAATCGAACGATCACTTTTCCGCCATCGATCTGGACACTGTTGAGAATCTTCTGCCAGCCCGGATTGTAAACCGGCGAACTTGGATCGGACGCGGCAAGCAAGCGAGATGCAATCTGGTAGGGAGTGGCTGGCGGAATGCCGAACCTGCCGTCGGGCACCGTTACATCAAACGCGTAAACCAGCCCGCGTTCGTCGATCTGCGTCAGGTTCCCGTTGAGGAACGAGTACCGGCCACCTTCTTCCGAGGATCCGACCAGCTCCACGATCGCGCGATGGACCAGTCGGCCTACCCGCCGTGATCCCCAGTGTTCGATCTTCAGACCGTCCGCTTCGGCACCCGGCTGCGTCGTCCCGATGACGATCAGAGGATACTGTTTCAAAATGTCGATTTGTAATTTTCTGGTCTCCGGATCGCCCGGCTTGATTTGCTCTGCCTGGCGGCTTCGCAGATGGGCCATCCGGCCATTTCCAGCGGCCGCTTCCTCGACCGCTTGACGCTGAAGCTCACTGGCCCGGTCCGTAAAAATCTGCTGCCATTTCTCCACCAGCGGCTCGGCGTCCTTGCGATACTTCGCGGCAATCAACTGGATTTTCTTTCCGACCGAACCGTAGTCGTCCGCTTCAAAGTCCTGTCGGATCAGGCCATCGTGACAGTCAATAATGATCTCGATTAACCGACGGTTAATACCGGGCACCTTAAAATTTGGATCGCGTTGATGCAGATCCTCAAAAATCGTCAATGCAAACTCAAATCGCTCGCTGTTGAGATTTTGAAGGGCATCTTCAAACAGACACCGCTGGAGCGACTCTACCACCGCTGGATTCGACTTTCCGCCTCGATCATACACGTACAGAAGGTTCCGCATCGCCATGGCGTGCTTTCCTTCGCTGAGCCATCGATTGGCTTCGTCGATCAGCAAATCGTTAAACGTCCGGTAACGCAGAACACTCGAAAAAGGCACTTGAAGTCGTTCACCATCCGTATACTCGAACAGATACATGCCGGCGGTCGGGACGGATGTAGGAAACGGCTGGGCTGGAGGCCGCACTTTCAGAACGGCATTGTCACCGCTGTCGTTAAGGATCAGCAGATCAAACGGAACACCGTCCAGGTAGGGACTCTCAAGTTCATGCATTCCCTTTTTGAGCCACTGGCCGTGAGCCATCTCAGGGACGGTCAACAGGCACGACCAACCCGCCAGGGCCAACCACAACACCGGTCGCCACCTGTTTGTTGAGGTTCGCCCTGCGGGTGGCGACTGAATCCAACCCACCTTTTGATCCGCTATCAGATCCGCTATCAGATCCGCCATCAGTTTGCTCCCTCAGTTCGTGACCAATCAATGTAGTGAACCGTTCCGTCAAGTCCGTTGCACATCATCATGCGTCCCACACGAACGGGAGTACCTGCAATCGGCTGACGAAGGTCGTACGACTGGCTGACGTTGCCGTTGGATGGATCGATCACCCATATCTGGCCGTTCTGAAAACTGACCATCAGTTGATTGTCTTCCAGAATCGGTGCGCCGGCAAACCGCTCGTTGGGTACACTGAGGCTCCACAACGGCTGCAGCGAAGTATCCCAGGCAAGCAGTTGGTCATTGTCGAGCTTGACCAACAGAGTCTGCCCGGCCAGCCACGGCCCAGCGATCACGTGGCCCGGCAAATCCACCTTGCCAGCCATATCAAAAGTGTCGATGGACACCGAAATCAATTGGTCAACACCTCCCGATGCAATCGCACCGAACACCACCTTTCCATCGGTCGCAATGGCCGATTTAAGAGGAGCCGGTGGCGAAAATGATTTTACTTCAGAAATCTGGCTTTCGTTTTCACACGACAATAGGTAGAGCTTGCTGGCGCTTCCTCCCCCTTCCCCGTTGGCGGCGACGATTCGATTCGCATCCACCCATACCGGCGGCAGCCAATGGGTCTTCAGGCCAGCCGCAATCGGTGGCATGAACGGGGTCCCCACCATTCGCCCCGTCTTGGGATCGACGCGGACGATGGGGCCATCGAGCGAAGGAAAAATCAGATGATTGCCGGCCACCAATACCTTGCTGGCAGGTTTATCGGCTGGTGGAACCAGGTTGATCAGAGCCGACTGGTCGCTGTAACTGACCATCAGTTCCCGTTGCCCCGGAATGCCGATGGCAGCCGTGCTGCCGTCTTCAAACTGAGCGGTCTGATCGAACTTGAGGGATGGTAGTGTTCGACTGGAAACGGCGGCCGGAGCCAGGATTGGAGTGGAATCCAAATAGACACGAAACAAATCTCCCTGGCTCGAATAGGCCATCACGCTATCGTCCTCGAGCAGCGGCTCGCCGGGCACCAGGCCCCCGAAATCCGTGCGCCAGACCTGCTCCAGCCGCGTCGAGTCGACCAGCGCCGCCGAGATCACGCCGGATCCCTTACGCCGCCGGACGTGAACGATGTAGTCGTCGAACTGGGTCAGGGGCGACAAAAACAGATCGCCCGGATTGGCAATCGTCTCACGGGAGAGCTTGGCTTGAGTTCGCTGAAACTTGACGCGAGAAATTCCCAAACCGCCAATCCAGATATTATTGCCTTCGGTCACCAAAAAGGTTTTGGCGCCTTCGTTCTCGAAACGGTCTCTGGCATATTCTGCGATCGGCTGTTCCAGCGGCTGGTCGTCCTCGGCCACGAGTTGTTCCATCACGCGAACATCACCGTTGTCGGATGAAATCAGAATCCAGGTGCTGTAGCGCTGAATTGGATAGCTGACCGTTCCATCGGTCACCTTGTTGATAACTTGAACCAGATTCAGATTCAAACCCGATGGGTCCGGTTTGAAGATCCAGAGGTCGCAACCCTCACCACGATTGACGCCGATCGCAATATAGCCTCCCCAATACAACGGAGGGACGGCAATGCTCCCCTTTTCATGCCCCAGAAAATACACCTCGCGACACTGAAGGTCTTCCTTGGACAACACGTACAAATTGGAATACGTGCCAAGCTGATAAATATAAGGTTCGCGATCGGCAACCATCGCAGGCACATCCGCCGGTTGCGGCAACTGAGCCGCCCGCTCGACTTGACCGCTTTCTGGATTGACCACCAGCACTTTTCCCGACTTGGTGGTAACCACAACCATGACATTATTGATCGCAGGCGTCAGAAACGGTTCGCCAATCTCGGTTCGCCAGATTAGATGGCCGGTCGTTGAATCCACCAGCAGCAAATCCGACTCCTGTTGATCAGCGATCAGCAATTGATGTTGCGTCGTCCACTGCGGCTGAATCTCAGTCTGATAACCGACAAACCTTCGCCAGACAATCACTCCGTCGCTTCCGCGAATCCCATACACGGATCCATCGGCAAGGAATGGAATGATTTCATCTTTCAGGTGATCCACTGTTTCGCCACTGGGCCGCATCAGCACATAAGAATGCGCAATGGGCGTCAAGCGAGGTTGGGCGGCAACCGGAAACGTCTGAGACAGTGGCTTGACCAGTTGCTGTTCTTTCTGGCTGACCTCGACAATCGCCTTGCGGAGTTCTTCCCTTGCGGCCAAATCACCAAAATTTCGGGTCAACCTGCGATAGACGGCAAAGGCCTCATTGGTTTTCAGCTCGGCAGCAAATCCCGCGATTTCCACAATCGCCTTCTGGTATTCTTCTTCCTTCTGAATCTGCCCCTGGAGGATGCGGATGTTGTTGTCGATACGCTGAAGGTTCTCGGCGGTCGAAGTCTTACGTCGATTGGTTTCCGGAATGTATTCGACATTGTCAATCACCTTTTTCAGGTTCAGGGTCGTGTCGAGTTCCTTTCTCAAATCTTCCAGCTTGAACGCTTTTTTTGCCGACTCGGTCACTTCGAACAGGGCGGTCGGCAACATGAACGCCAGGTCGTCCCGGATCAGGTCGATCTTACTGCTCTTGTCGTGCGTTATTTCCGGTAAAACAGCTTCCGCGGTCCGAATGGCATCGGCATACAGTTTGCCCTGATAGTGATTCGCAATCAGTGCCTGGGCGCGATACGCCTTGGCATCGGGAACATATTTATGCGTCGGGTGAGCTTTGTAGTACTCTTCAAATTTCTTGGCAGCGTCCTGATAGGCAAGTCGTTCCAGGCTTTGCTTGGCAAACTTGAATTTATCTTCCGCGTTGACACCAATCGTCGCGACATACAGCACGGCGCCAAAAATCAACAACAGAGCAATCGAGATCGTGGCGATATAAAGCCACTTGGTGGCCCACTGATTCCGCTTGTCGAGTTTCCCCCGAAACGTAGGAAGAATCTTTTTGACTTCTTCTGGTTCGGTGTACCGGTTGAAGGCGTCATTGTCGCTCGCCTCGTAGTTCGCTTCCACCAGCATTTCGGTGTCGAGTATCGTTTCGGCGCGAGCAATCTTGTCACGAACCCGCGGCCGGTTGGCTTCCTTCGGCTTGGAAGGCTTTTCTTCGTTCGAAGGAACTTGCGAAGTAACGGGACTGGCGGGTTTCTCCTTTTTCGGCGCCGGATCCACTTTGGAGCTAGTTGTTTTCGATGTCCCCGACTGGACGGCTTCGCTTTTCGGCAGTTTGGCCTTGGGTTCTGCCTTGGGCGGTTCGGCTTTAGGCGGTTCGGCTTTGGGTGGTTCGGCTTTGGGTTCCACCTTGGGCTCGCTGGCGACCGGATCATCAATGGCAATCAGGTCGTCAATCTCGTATTGGGGTTGAGACGGCGCAGACGAAGATGGGGCTGATGAAGACGACGTGGACGGAGGCTGGGCCAGTAACTGAGCCTGCGAACTGTCGATATGGTTCTTCTGAACCAGATATTTCAAAATCGCTTCGGGCTTGAGCGGCTTGGAGGAGCCTTGGTTGTGATCGTCAATCTGTTGACGAATTTTGCGCAGCACTTTCGTGTCGATCGTGCCCAGTCCTTCCAGTCGTGCGAGTAGCTCTTCAGGAGACATCAAAAATCCTGCTCTGTAGTTACGATATCAATCTTGTTCATTCCAACCATCACCCCTGCGTCCCAGGCGGTAATGACACGACTATGCTTGCAATCGAGATGGGCTTTGATCACCAATCGCGTGGCATCAATACTCTCTTTGGCATCTTTGAGAATCGCTCGCATTTCCCGTTCACTGGGGGCTTCCCGTTCTGCTTCAAGCCGGGTCGTCACATAAAAATTGCTGTTTTGATCAATCAGGATCTCCACATAATCTTCAAGAGGGGTCGGCTCAATCGGAGTTGCCGAGGGATCCTGGTTTTCCTGAGCCGCTCTGGGCTGTTCCAGTGATTTCTGTACGGTAAACGAGGCCGTCACCATAAAGAAAATCAGCAGCAAGAACGTGACGTCGATCATCGGCGTCATATCCATGTCGCTTTCCGCCAGCGGTTTTTTTTCAATACGAAAATCCTGTTCCTCTTCCGGAATCGGTTCGTCTTCATCCTCCAGTCCCTTCCACCCCATCGCCTTGTACTTGATCTCGGCGTCGTGGAGGTGTTTCTCATGATCGGACTGACTTCCCTCCTTGGCAACGGTTTCGGTTGCCGGGGTGGAAGCAGGTTGGATGGTTTCAAACTCCTGCGTCGGTTGGTCGAGGCCGAAGCTTTCATCGCCTTGGTGACGTTTTTTTGCCATGTTGCTATTCCTCCTCTTCCTTGATACCCACGTAGATGCGTTTGTTCTCGGCCAGTTCGGCTTTGTCCACACCTCGTTTGACCAACTGAACAATCCGTGTCCGGACATCTGCGTCTGCCTTGATCAGAATCATTTCCTTGGTAGGGTCAGCGGAAAGCTCACTGTCGATATACCGTCCGATTTCAGATTCCTGCTCGTCGGTATCCCCGTTGGGAATCAGCGCATCCGGATTCGGGTTCCGCCCCTTGTAAATCTTGTAGTCCACTCCCCCCCCTTCATCCACTACCAGAAACATCACCGCCTCCTTTTCCGAAACCGGTTCACCGTGATGAGCGATCGGCAAACTCATCGGCGCGGGTGTGTCAATCTTGGAGGTGACGACAAAGAAAAACAACAGCAGGAACACGATATCAATCATCGGAGTGATATCGAATTCGCCATCGGATTCGTCAGGTTTTCGTTTCGGTAATGCAATACCGCCGGTGTCTTGCGTGGTCATTTTCTGGGATAGCGGATGGTGGCTTCTTTAAAGATCTCCAGAAACTGGTTCACTCCATAGGACACCAGGTCTTCCATCTTCTTGATCGCGATGTTGATGTAGGCAACGCAAATCACCAGCGGAATGGCGATGGCCAACCCCAGAGCTGTCGTGATCAGCGCAAACTGAATGTCCTTGGCCAGTTTGTAAACTTCGACCGTGGCACCGGGAACACCGATTTTGGAGAACGTCGCCATCATCCCCAACACCGTTCCCATCAGTCCCAACATCGGGGCCGTTTTAATGACAGTGTAGACCCAACTCAAACGGTACTCCAGGTCCTGCAAAACATCTCGCTGAAACCGGTCGGCAATCAACTGCTTGACCTTGTTGAACCCCAACGAGCGGTTCACAATCGCCAGTTCGGCCAACTGACAGGTGGCTCGCCGATCGCCTTCGCAGACCTCGATCGCCCGGTCGTAATCGCCGCGCGACAGGGGTTCTTCGAGCGCTTCGAGAAATGCGGTTTGCTGCTCTTCAGATGGAAATTGCTTTTGACGCACCCGTGCCCAGACCATGACCACACTGTACGTGCCCCAGAGCGCGACCAGCGCCAACGCAACGTACAGTGAGTTTGCAGCCCAAGTAAAAATGGTTTCCATCACCTGGGCAGAAGAGTCCAGTTCCGTATTCATATTTTTGTTCGCCTGTTCTCGAATCAGAGTGCAAGGAAGCGGGATGCTCCCGTACTGCCTGCTACCAGACAATCGGGTTTGATTTGTGTTCTGCTTCCGGGGTTAAATCAAGTTAAAAGTCTGGTTATTTGTACAAAAAATTCACGACATTAAATCTGAAACCGTTTCCTTCGGGTTCGACTTTTAGAATGGTATTCCGCACCATGGACAGGTCGCGACCTGCCTGTTGCAGCGCCTCGGCTTCGACCTGCCGGATGATCTGGCGTGTTCGTTCGGGATAAAGCTGACAGGTGGCTCCGTCCGGATCGAGCGAAATGCCGGCTCGGCGGGCAAGTTCGTCGTCCCAGCGTTTCATGCGAGCTTCTTTATGCATGAAAAGTAATGTCTTTTTTTCTTCTTCTCGATTGGTTTGAATGGCCTGGTTCGACCTTCCCGGGTCGTGCAAACGAATAATGGACGGCGATGACATATAAAACACCCCGATATCAATATCAAAAAAACTGAGCTGCTGAGCATAGGTGTTGATATTTTCGGACTCATACTGAATAATCCAGCGCTTATGTTCGGGAACGCCTTTGGCGCCTCGCCGGCCGCGCCCATTTCCACGCCCCTGCACCAAGGCGTCTCCTGAAACGTCACCCGTCCGTCCCAACACGGACGAAATCGCATCCGGGATGGCTTCGAGGGCATTGGCAAGTGCGGGAGACTCGACATCGGGAAAGTCATCAATGCCCGGATCTTCATCGTCCTCTCCGTCACCGGTTTCCTCTACCATAGAACGAGACAAGTCCGTCAGGATGGGCGGCTTGTTCAGTTTGTTTCCCGAGTTGAGCCAGACCAGGAACATCGACATCACCAAAAAACCCAATAGAATCAGGGTCGCCAACAGCCACCCGTTCAATACGTCATAGCCAGAGACTTCTGTTTCGACTTTTCGGGCCGAAGTGGCGCGAACAAAGGTTTGCTCACCGATACTCATGATTGAATTCCTGTCGTATGAATGCCTATGGTCGTCAGAAAATTAATCCCAAATTTCAGCATTGGGCCGAAGTTCCAGATACCACTCGGTCCATCGCTTCTTCAAACTTCGATACTCTGCCTCCATCCGAGGTACGTCTTCATCTCGGACCAGAAATGGGTCTTCCGATTTCCGCCGGGTCTCATCCGTCAGCGTCATCGAATCGATTCGGCGGCTGATCAAGCGAAGTCCGTCGTGTGCCTCGAGGCAAATGTCGAATTCGCCATCGCCCAGCGCAAAGATCAGGGCGGGAACGTTATCCATGTTTTGTTCCGCCGCCAGAAACTTGACGGCAATCTTGCGGCGGTAGTAATTGTCCGACATGACCAATGACCGCAAAAAAGTTTTCGTTTGACTGCGGCCCGCTTCTTCAAGCTGCGCAAAGCTCTCGATGGCTTTCTTCATCGACTGGGCCAGAGCTTCCATTTCTTCTTCTGTCGGATCTTCCTTGAGCATTGACAGCATGGCACTGATGTCTTTTTCTGCAGACCCTCCGATAATCCTCGCACCCTTGACCTGAAGCACCCCAGAAGGGATCCCTTCCCGTCCCTCCAGTTCCGAATCTGCGTTGGGCATCGAGATAATTTCGCTGCTGCGGACCAGGAACAAAATGGCAAACGCGGTGCAAACCACGTTCGACTCAGCGTTGAAGTCGGGCCGATAAAACGCGCCTGTGTCCTGCTGACTCTCTTTGAGAAACTCAACACCATCATCGTACCAACTGGAAACACTTCCCCTGGACAGCCCCCCTTCGGCCTGTTCGCGGAACCAAGCGTATCGCTCGAGGGCATACAAGTAGTAGAAGTTCCATATCTTGGTGTCGACACTGAAGTTGGTCTCGATCGCCCGATTTCCCGCACTCACACAGCTATTGAGCTTTCCCGTGTCGAATCGGACTACCGGGCCTTCCGTGTTGAATTGATCGCCCCCGCCATCGATCGGCGGCACATAAATCGTGACCGTCTTGGGTAGGTCGATAAACTGGTCGTCCATTGCCAACTGGGCCATCGCTTTCTTGCGCGGAAACAGTTTCATCAAATCCGCGAGCAGATAAACGGTGCCCAATCCACCGGCCTGAATCGAGGGGGTCGACTCGGGAGAATCGTTGAAGGGTAGCCAACCTCCTCCCGAACTTTGTTGCTTCAACCGATAGTGGTAGTACCCGTTGGCCTGTTGGCTGGCAATCAACCATTCCAGCATCCGCTTGGTCGTGTCCGGGTTGACCGTAAATCCGTTGACGCTGGCCACATACAGGGCAAGCGAAGCGTATTGCAATTGCGAGGTATCTCCAACATCTTTTTCCTGATTGGTGTAATTCATACCGCCGTGAGGCTGAATTCTCCGCTCCAGTTCCTGAACAAGCTTGGTGATCTGATCACGATACTTGAGCTTGTCGACCTCCGTCAGCAAAATAGTGGAAATCGCCGGAATATAGACCTCCGTCATTTTCAGAATCGCCAAGGCCCCCTCGTTCATTTCGATGCGTTGAACCACGGATTCACATGCGGACTTTACCAGCGGATGATCGGCCGGAACCGTTTGCGTGTATCGCTTTTCGGCCTGCACAATGGCAATCGCCGCCAACACGTGGGGACCGATTTGTTCGCTCAGCGTTCTTCCTTCCAGAAATTGTCTTGACTTGCGGACAATCTCAACGACGTCCCTGTGTTCGGGCGTATATTTGAGCTGAGCGACCGCCGGCGCTGCACTGACCACCAGCAGCGGCAATAGGCAGATCATGGCCAAGCATCGCCGCCAACTCCGCTGATTCGCCAACAATTGTTCGATCACGTTTTCAGTTTCCAATTTCAAGTGCATTCGCCGTACACCCTGTGCCTCAACACATCCTCTGTGACGATGCACACTTCGTAAAAAATCGATTCCACCAGGAGGCAGAAAATCCATACACACCCGTGCCCTATTGTGTATTCACGCAACGCGAACACCCATAGCTTGCACTGTGGAGGGCTGCTTGTAAAGAATATGCCCAAAACTGTCGGCCAGTTTCTGGCAAAAGCGTTCTAAGAGTCGAGGATCTGATGATAAATCAGTCCGCTTCAGTTGTCAACGAGCCTGTGGATATCAGGCCTTCATGCGGCAGGGTTCCCGTCGCAACCGGCCTCACCAGCCCTGCAATCCTCACGACCCATTTCTTACGGATTCCGGTCACAGTTTGGCGGTCAACTTGAGCCCGACGATCCCCGCAACGATCAGTAAAATACTCAGCAAACGCATGGGTGTGGCCGATTCTCCAAACAGAATCATCCCGAGGATCGCCGTACCCACCGCTCCGACACCTACCCAGACAGCATAGGCCGTCCCGACAGGAAGCGATTTCAAGGCGATGCCCAGCAGACCCAGGCTGATCACCATCGATACGATGGTCCACACCGAGGGCCATAGCCGCGTGAATCCCTCGGTATACTTCAGTCCGATCGCCCATCCAATTTCGAACAGTCCAGCAACAATCAGAATAAACCAGTTCATGTACTACCTCACAAAAAAGGGGCCGTCCCCCAATGAACCAGAGCGGTGAGGTCGTCCTCACGTCTATTTGAAAAACTTGTTTACCAAGTCGCCTTCAGGTTGCGAATACTGTGGCCTGCAAGCGTCTCTACTCCCGGACTGTAATCAAAAACCTCGACACTGACCCAGCCTTGATACTGAATTTCGCGCAGCACGTCTGCGATCGGCCCAAGATCAACCTCCCCCATGCCGGGACCCTGTCGGTTCGGATCGTTGGCGTGAAAATGAATCAGCCAGTCTCTACCATCGCGAATAATATCAGCAATCGGCTTGGTCTCCGTTGCCATCGCCTTGATGTCGAGAATCAGTCCAACCTGTGGACTACCGACGGCTTCTATCAGCTCGACGGCTGCTTCGGCCGTCATCAAAAAGTTTCCTTCTTCTGGCCCCAGCGGTTCAATTGCCAACTTGACATCGAGCGACTCCAGTTTTGGCACGAGCGACTGAACGATCTCTACCGCTCGTCCAAAGCCCGCTTCATAACTTGTCTCCGGCCCCAGATTTCGTTGCTGCGGCGAACCCAACACCATGACCTTTCCGCCCAAATCAGCGGCGAGTTCGATCAGTCCCTCAAAATATCGTTGAGTATTCTTGCGGACTGATTCATCAGGATGCGTGAGATGGAAACCAGATGTTTTGGCCAGCAGCCAGTGAAGCCCAACGATTTCCAGCCCGGCGCGGTTCGCGACATCGCGAGTCTGTTTCCGCTGCTGATCGGATATTTCAAAAACATTTTGCCCCAATGTAAACGGAGCGATTTCCAGGCCCTGATAACCGAGTGAGGCCGCATGTTCACACGCTTCGGCAAAGCTCCGGTCAAAATAAAGTTCATTGCAGATACTGAATGGGGGTGTCATAACCAATGCTGAGCCTTGATCTTCAAGTACTGATTGACCATCGTTGCGGTGAGCTGCTCGGGAAACACGTCGAGTGCAAGAACACCTTGATGCTGAAGGTCGCGGATGGCCTGTTGACGCCAGTTCAGGATTTCCACCGCTGCCGACGCCTGATACAGCGAGTCCAGATTCGAGACATCCATCGAATCGACCGATGAAAAAATCGAATGGTCTCGCAGAAAGACTCCCAGCGGCAGATGATGCCCCGCCACATTGCCCAGATATTGCCGAACCTGTTGGGCATTGATTTCGTCAATCACATTTGTAATCAGCACAACCAGCGATCGCTTGCGGCACTTCGTTCGCAAATACAGGAACGCTTCATCGTACCGCGATTCGACGTACTCGGGCTGCTGATCAAAGGATGCGTGCAGCAATCGATTGATGTGCTGGACACCGGGTTTGACAGGCGTAAAGTTGTGAATGCGATCGCTGAAGCTGATCATCCCGACATTGTCGCCCTGCCTGAGCGCCACATACGAGAGCATCAACATGGCGTTGAGCGAATAATCCAGCAACGTTTTGTCACCATGCGTCCCGGTCATCATCCGGCCGCAATCGACTAGAAAAATCACTCGCTGGCTTTGGTTTGCCTGAAAATCCCGAACCGTCAACTTTCGCCGCCGAGCGGTGGTACGCCAATCAATATGCTTGTAGTTGTCGTCCTGAGTATAGTCGCGCAAACGCTCAAATTCGTTGTCCTGTCCGATCTTACGGGTCCGCCGCAGCCCCATCAGCGAAAGCCGATTCGATTTGGCCAGCAGATCGTATTCGGAAATCTGTTTCATGTCGGGATAAACGTTGACCGTGGTAGGGCAGGTCAGTTGCCGATACGCGTGCCAGAGTCCCAGCGGACTACTGAGCCGAACATGAACTCCCTCCAGATCAATCCGCCCCCGCTCGCCGGGCGTGCATTCGTATTTGAACCGCAGCCGGGACTGTGGCACAATCGTGGAGGTAATTTCGGGAGGATCGACTTCAACGGTGTCCGGAAAATCATCCCGAACGGTCAACGTGCAAGATCGCTGGCCCGTATTGGCGATTTCGATTTCACCGTGCAATGGTTTTCCCAATGAAGCTACCTTGGCGATATGTCGCGTCACCACCAGGCTGCTTTTCCGAAAAAGCAATATCCCCCAATCGACCCCCAGTAAAATCAGAATCAACCCATCAAGCACCGCAATGGTCCATCCAATCAACGGCGACAATGCATTGGTCACACTTCGCGCTGTCGATTCCGAATAGGCAAACGTCAGCATGGGAACGAGCAACCATCCGATGGACAGCAGCAGCGGCACCAACACCAACCCCAACGCTCGCCGCGTGGGATAGACCTTGGCAACACCCGCCACCAACAACAGCGGAACCGCCATTACCAGTATCAGCAGTACCGGCCGAGCCGTGAAAGCTTCAATCAGGTTGTCAAAGGCTGAAAACACTTCTGACTACCTCGGTACTTCAATCGTGCGAATCAATGCGATCAGTTGTTGATCGGCGGTCTGGCCTTCGACTTCGGCTTCGGCGGTCAGGATGACTCGATGGCGGAGCGCTGGCAGGGCAATGCCCACCACATCGTCGGGAACCGCAAAGTCCCTTCCTGAAAATGCCGCAAGCGTTCTGGCCGCCTGCATCAAACCGATTCCGGCTCGAGGTGAAGCTCCCATATAGAACTGCGGCCATGTTCGGGTTGCGCGAACGATTTTGTTAATGTAATCCACCAGCGAAGGATCGACACGAACCTGTGCCGTCTCGCGAGTCGTTTGCAAGATTTCGGCCGGGTTGGTCACTTGCCCAAGCTCACCCAACATGTCGGAAACTTGGTCCTGGCCGCCGTGCAGATTCAAAATCGCGGCCTCCTGCTCTGCGGATGGATAATCGACCTTGAGCTTGAACATGAAACGATCGAGTTGGGCTTCAGGCAAATTATACGTTCCTTCGGACTCAATCGGATTTTGGGTGGCCATCACCAGGAACGGCAAATCGAGTGGATGAGTTTTTCCGTCGACCGTCACCCGTTTCTCCTGCATGATTTCCAGCAACGCCGCGTGCGTTTTCGCAGGTGCCCGGTTGATTTCGTCGGCCAGCAGCAACTGGGTAAAAACGGGACCTGGACGAAACTCGAAATCCTGCGACTTCATATTGAAAATGGGTGCGCCGGTGATGTCCGAAGGCATCAAGTCGGCGGTAAACTGAATCCGCCCGAACTGACAACCCAGAACTTTACCGAGTGCCCTGACGAAAAGTGTTTTGCCCAGTCCCGGCACACTTTCAATCAGCACATGTCCGCCCGAAAAAAGCGCGACCAGACTACCGGTCAGCAGGTCTTTCTGCCCAACAAAAATCTTTTCGACTTCGTTCGTGATGCGCCGATAGAGTTGCTGAGCAGGAGTGGTAGTCATTTTGTTGTCAGTGGTCAGTGGTCAGTTGTTGGTTAATTCGACTCTCGGTACTTCCGGATTTTTGCTTCGGCTTCTTCACGCGACTCGCAGCGCTGTAGCAGTTTTCCCATTGCAACGATGTGACTTCGGAACGAAGTCGTCGAAACCTGGCGATGGAATGACTCTTCGGATCGCTCGTCGAAACTTTGCTTGACCCGAAAACGCCTGGCTCTTCCGAAAACAGGAAACAACGCGAAGCACAACATGATGCCCCAAAATAAAATATGCGGTACTACATATCGGAGGGGGCGCTGGGAAATCCATGACCAGGGGTGATGCTGTACTTCCGATTCCCGGATTCGTAGTCCCCACTGGCCGCTTTCGAGAAACGCGACAGGACTACTGGTATCGCACATGGTAATCAATTCCTCGGCGAGTTGAACATGTCCCGAATCGGTCAGCGAATAGTTCAGCAAAAACGAAGCATTCGAAACCACGATCACGTGATTATTACCGTAGCCATAATCGCCCTGTGGAGTCTGCCAGGCATACTCGCCCAGCGGAATCTGCCAGGCAAACAACCTATCATCGGCATACAACAAGTGATTCTCCGGATCATCACCCTCGGAATCTTCGGGAGGAACGAGGACGGTCCCGATATCAAGCTCACACTCCTCCAGTCCTGTCTCTTCAGCCAACCAGCCAGTAACCCTTGAGCTTGTCCCGCGGTTGATACGCTGGGTCAAAAACCATCGGCACTGATCGGACTGCATGACGGTCCACAGAAAATTTCGGTTCTGATACGTTTGGCGGCGAGTCCGAGCTTCGGCAATTTGCCGCAGCAATTCTTCCGGTGGATCGGCATCACCACGGTTGCGAACTCGTTCCAGGTAGTCCAGTTCTGCGGTATAGCTGCGACCAACGTAGATCAGCGTTCTCGAATAGCCGTTGGTGGCCCATTCTTCGAGCGCATCGATCACTGTTTCTTCCGGAGCCGCCGCGCTGTCGGGAAACCAAACGATCGTTTCGTACTTCTCCAACCGCGGATTGATCTCGGTAAAGCGATTGACCTGGGCGCCGGCTTGGCGAAACATCTCGGCAAACAGCCGCGTACCATTCAAGCTGGCCGTTCGACCAGAACTTTGAAGCTGACCGTATTCTGTATTCAGCTCTTCCCTGGAAGAACAGCCCGTCGACAAGACGAGTGCCAGACAAACGTGGCCGAGTGATACAAATAATAAACGCCCCATCAAGCAGCCCCTCCCGCCTGGCTCGCCATTCCTTTTCGGATTTCCTCTTCAAAACCTGGATAGCGATTCCATACCGATTCAAAATCGGCCTTGGAGATTTCGTGGTCTCCGAAAAAAACCAATTCGAACGCCTCCATCACGTTTCCAAAATAACCCGCCAGCGAGGCTTTGCGCGCCAAGTCTCCCAAATACTGGCCATTGGTGCGCCCTTTTCGCAAGCGAATGATGCTGGACTGATCGAGCGTCACCAGCACGTGGCTGTACAGGTAGATGGTGGCTTTACGATAGTCACCGGCCCGATAGGCTTGTCCCGCCGCCGCCAGAAAATCGCCCGAAGTATCTACTTGAAACGGTAGATGCTCAATGCTGTCCGTCAAGCTGCGTCGAGACGCACCGCTTGCCGTTTTTCGCTTGTTGGCTTCCAGTCGCAGATAGGCCCAAACCAGAAGCCCGATGATGCACACCAGCAGCAATCCAACAACAATCCAGAACGCCCAGTTGAACGTCTGGTCAATCTCCATGGGTTTGAGCGTGAGTTCGGTTTCGGACGCTTCATGAGCCCAAACCGATTCTCGATCTCCCGCTCGGGATTTCGGACGTTCACCCAGCGGAACCGGACGCACGTCGTTGGATTCGGCTTCATACCACGGGAACGCACGCGACGACAACATCTGCTTGACGGCATCGTCCGTATTGAGTTCCGAAATCATCAGCAGTCCGCCGATAACGCTGGCCAGCAACATGATGGATCCGTTCAATGACTTTCTCCTTCAGCCAGACGATGACCTTCCGCCCGCATCACCAGCTCAACCGCCCAGCCTTCCTGCTTGATTCGTGTATCGATGTACGACAGGAATCGCACCACCGCAGCGAATCCTGCAACCAACCACAAGGTAACCACCCAATAGATGGTTTTGAGAGGAAAGGCGATGGTTGGCTGAAGAGCAAACGCGGAGTCGATCAGCAGAAACATCGAGTAGAGGGTAAAAAACAGCAGTGGATAGAACAGGCAAGTAACGCCAAATCGGGACAGCAACAAACCACCGCCATGTAAATGGGATGATCGCTGGGCCAAACTGATTTGATCACTTCGAGTGGCCCGCACGGGGGGGCGCTCGAGCAACACCAATTCGGTGGCGAACGGGCGAACCGAGCGCACCATCAAATTGACGAGTAGCAGAAAAATAATCCCCAAGTTAATCAACACCCGAAGTTCATCGTCCGGCGACCAGCTTAGCCAAACCAGCAGAAGGATGGGGAATACGCAACGATAGACGCCATGCAACCGCCAGTAAATGGGTGGCTTCCAGAACGACTCGTGAATCAACTTCTTCAGCGGAAAACGTTGGATAAACATCGCCTGCCCAAGGTAGTACGTGATTGACGAAGTGCCCACCTGAGCCTGACTGACGACCAGCACCAACATCATCCAGTAATAGTTTGGCACGCTGTCCGGCATGGACGATGGATTGGCGGCTCGACCTATCAGGATCCAGTCGATGACGATCCACGGGAGTGCATTGACCGCCAACAACACGATCAACTTTGAGAAATGTTGCCGGACCACCTGCAGTGACAAGTCCATGATTTCCAGCATGCCCCGTTCGCGAATGGCGATGAACGTCTGATCCAGATTCATGACGTGTCTCCTGCCCGATGTGCAGACGCCGCATCGCGTGGAAATCCCAGTACCACGAAATAGAAGACCAGAACCGCGCTCGACGTCCACGCGATCCCGCCCTTGATCCACCACGGAAGAAAGCGATCCGTCATGGGAGAGATAAATCCCTCGATGATCGCCGCCAAACAAAACAGCACGACCGCCGTCATCGCAATCGGCAGCGACTCACGTGCGGCTTTCATCAGCGAATCGGCTCGATGTAACCCTTGCGTGTTCAACCATCCCAAGCCAATTCGCAGACCCGCTCCAGCGGCCAGCACAATGGCGGTCAGTTCAAACGGGCCGTGCGCCGTGACAAAGTTTCTGAAATTCATTCCGGCCGCTCCCATTTCGGGGCGAAGCATGTAGCCAAAAATCGCGCCTAATATAACGGCATTGAAGGACAGCGTCATCATGCCGGGGATGATCAACAACATCATTACAAAGCAGGTTAAACCGATCGAGGCATTGTGCCGAATGTAGTGGCCCGCCATCACGGCATTTTCGGAGGGCGACCGGTCATTGAAGTTGGAATACATCGATTCGACTTCCTGTAGTGTGTCTGCTCCGGCGACGGCTTCCGCGAAGCCCGGCCAGATCTGATTGTCGTACGACAGAAATGCTGCCACCAGAAACAGCCCCCAAAAGATCGCCGTACACAACAGCACACTGGAGTCATTGAAAATGCGTTTGGGCGTATCGACCAGAACGATCTTCACCCAGGCCCGCCATTGGAACTGACGCGTCCGATACAACTGATTGTGAGCCTTGGAGACCAGCCCATGCAGGTACTCCACCGTCGCCGGAGGAAGCTGATACGATTCCGCGAGTGCCAGATCGGCGCACGCCGAGCGATACAGGCTCGCAAACCGAGTCATGTCAGTCGCCGACATACGACGCCGGCTCGTCCGGATGGCGGTACTGAGCCGCTCCAGTTCTGCCCACTGGGGTCGTCGCTGTTCAAGTAGTTTGGCGATGTTCATGCGTCAGTGTAAATATTTTGTAATATAATGCACACAAAAACAAGTCGTAATGCGTGTCCTTTTGCAACTGAAACTGTTCGAGCAGCGGTTCGGCAACGTGTTTGGCAATCTCATTGGCTCGCTGGGGCATCAGTGTAGTTCGTCGTCCCACAAAGCTGGCAATCGCCTTGGTCAGTCTGGCCGACGGAACAAAGTTCGCTGGAATCAACTCGGCCAACTGCGGAATCCTTGGATCTTGAAACGAATCGAGTCCCGGCGGAGAAAACCCTGACTCGTTGACCACGACGGTTCCCGCCACGAGATCACCGATTCGCTGAAAGCGGCTGCTGATCGAGATCACAATCAATCCGAACAGGAACGTCGGCAACGCGAATTGGCCCATCGGAAAATCGTCGTTTGTACCGGCACCCAACAAGATCGCCAGGGAAATAAACGGTGAGCTATCAAGCAGGCTGAAGAAATTTCGCAGCGTTGCTTGAACGCCATCGATGGAATGCCCCGAGACCGCCAGCACGCGCATCCCCGTCCATCGCTTTCCCAGCGTCTGGCCGTTGAACCAGGTTTCCATCAGCGCCCCGTAAAACCAATAGACGATGAAATAGAAAACCATCAACATGCCCACCAGCATGCCTCCCAACAGTTCGGCAAGTGAATTCCAACCCATGGATCGGATGAAGGGATCGATCACATTGGCAAATAGCAGGTAGGTCACGAACGCAAAGACAAGATATCCACTGACCGTCATCATGACATCGAGCAAGTACGCTCCGGCCCGGCGAAACGGACCAACGACCTGATACTCAAACGAGATATTTTCTGGCGTCGTCACGCGAATCGTATTGTCCAGCACGACATGAGCCTGAGATCGACGGCGAACGGACATCGATCGGTTCTGGCCCTCGGGGCGTTGGGCTGGAGAAACAAGCGACGAACCGTCTGCCTTCGCTGCGGCGCGATCGTAATCCGGTATCGCGAGTAGGGGAGTGTTTGAGACGGGTTCGTCGGACATGCGAGCGCTACTTTTTGCCGGGATAGGCTGCCAGACCGGCGGCAAGACATTCCATCGCGGCGGTCAGATCGTCACTTTTGAGTACATAGGCAATGCGAACTTCATCGCAACCTGAACCGGGCGTCGAATAGAATCCACTGCCCGGAGCCATCATCACGGTTGCCCCGTTGCGTGAAAACGCTTCGAGCATCCACTGACAGAAATGATCCGAGTCCTTCACGGGCAACCGCACCATGGAGTAAAAAGCTCCGTCGACCGTCGGACATAGTACGCCCTCCATTTGATCGAGCGCGGACTTCAGGATGTCTCTGCGATGCTTGTACTCGCTGGCAACGGACTGATAATAATCGGGACCCAACCGATAAACGGCTGCGGCACCAAGCTGGCCCAGTGTCGGCGGCGACAATCGAGCTTGCCCCATACGAAGGGCCGCATTCATCACCTGCGGATTGCGGGACACCATGCAGCCGATTCGCGCTCCACAAGCCGAAAACCGTTTCGAAATCGAATCGAGTACAATGACATGCTCTTGGATTCCGGTCAGTGCCAGCGCCGAAAAAGAAGGTTCGGAGCCGTAGTTGAATTCCCGGTAGACTTCATCGGAGATCAAAAACAAACCGTGTTTTTTTACGATGGATCCCAGTTTTTCCAGTGCCGCGCGAGGATACAGGACACCCGTTGGATTACCGGGATTACAAATCATGATCGCCTTGGTCCGCGGCGTGATCTTATCTTCAAACGCTTCAATGTCCGGCAGCGCAAAATCATTTTCGATAGACGTGGGGACGGGCACGATCTTGCCGCTGTTGCCGATCGCGAACGAAAGATAGTTCGCATAAAACGGCTCGGGCACAATGACTTCATCGCCTGGATCAAGAATGGCCGCAAAGGTAAACATGAGCGCTTCGGAGGCCCCGTTGGTCACCAGTACATCATTCAAGCTGATGGGAAGCTGCCAACGCCCGTAGTACTCGACAATGCGTTCTCGCAGCAACTCGATCCCCGCAGAATGGCTGTATTCGAGTACCGGAATATCGGCCTCGCGAATGGCTTGCATGAACGCCGGTGGCGTTTCGATGTCGGGCTGCCCGATGTTTAAGTGGTAGACTTTGGTTCCCTTCTTTTTGGCTTGATCAGCAAAGGGAACCAGCTTACGGATCGGCGAAGCGGGTAGGTCATGGGCACGTTGGGAAAGCTGGAGCATGGCTGGCAGGCGGATGAGATTCCGAGGTTAAGGCGACCGGCAGATAAAAACGTACCCTAGTGTAGGCGAGTCGCTCCGCGACTGGCAACCCAGCATCTGGGAAACACAATACTGCTTGGGTAAACTTTTATCTGCCGGTCGCCTAATGGATCGTGATAGCAGCCAACGGTCCGTTGGATGCTTACATTTCTTGGGGGTTGTGTTATAACATAGGTGGTAAGATTATCCAATCTGCTGCTTTTGCTTCGTTTGTTTTTCCGTTTTCTCCCTATTCTGTCTTCACCGCATTCTATCAGGACTGAAACTATGCGAAATCGTTTTTTTGTGTTGGCTTTGTTGTCCATCGGATCCGTTGCTTGCTGCCTCGCGGGTTGCAACCAGTTCGGCGTCCAGCGTTCCGAATCCACTCCGTCGGGAACTCAGGATGTAGACCCAACCAAGCCAAACCCGGCACTTAAGAATCCGAAACTGGCCAACAAGAAAGCTCCTGATTCATTCCACGTTTTGTTTGAGACCACTAAGGGGGACTTCGTGATTCAGGTGACTCGCTCCTGGTCACCCAATGGAGCTGATCGTTTTTACAATCTGGTTGACATCGGCTACTTCGATGACATCGCAATCTTCCGAGCCATCGAGGGATTCATGTTCCAGTTCGGGATCCATGGCGATCCCGAAGTAAGCGAACATTGGCGCGATGCCAAAATCAAGGACGATGCGCATCGGGGGATCAGCAACTCCAAAGGTACCATTTCGTTTGCAACGTCAGGCCGCAATTCACGCACCTCTCAGTTATTCATCAATCTGGGGCAAAATGCGAGACTTGATGATGGGTTCACACCCTTTGGCAAAGTGATCAAAGGTATCGAGGTCGTCGAGAGCATCAACACTCAATACGGCGAAAACCAGGATCATATCCAGGGGATGTTTCAAGACGAAGGCAACGCCTTCATTCGCAAGGAATTACCCAATATCGATTTCATCAAGTCGGTAAAATTCATCTCGGACGAAGAAGTATTTGCTTTTGGAGAGCAGAAACAAGAGTCAGAGCAGAAACAAGAGTCAGAGCAGAAACAAGGAAATGAGTAGGTAGCCGTTCAGGGCAACCCTGTTTAGCCGCAAGCCGAAGCCGACCGCCAATCGTCTGCAGTCACCCTAAGGAGATGCTCAGCCAATCGATAGAGGGCGGAAGATCGAGTTATGGTCGGCGCAGGCGCGTCGGATTGAATAGGTTAGAAACGGGTTAGAAACGGGGACAGGTCCAATAGTGTTCGGCACGAAATTTGCCGGTCAAAATATTTTGGAATTACCGTGGAAGTGGGCTAGCGCGTTCTGCCGAAACCTGCCATCTTGTCGAGATGGCCGAGACGACGTCCCAATCGAAAAGCACCCCGACACGCTCGAAGAAGCAAAAAATTCGCGAACGCGATGTCGTCGGCCTGAAATACTTCGGCCCACTTGCCCCTCTGCTTGAGCGACTGCACGAGGACGGCTGTGAGCGCGATACTGCGGGCAACCGAATCCTGCATTACGACCCAAAATGTTGGAAGCCTCGGTCCGCAAGCAGGCGACGGGGAGCGGCATGGTCAAGTGGAAGGTGGCTCCAGTGGTGTGGACAGCGATGGCGTGCTGCGAATCGCCACGAATCTGTTGGACGTTCCTGCGGACATTATCGCCCTGATTTTTTCGCATCGTTGGGCGATCGAGATTTTCTTTCGGTTCTTCAAGCCTATGCTCGGCTGCCGCCATCTGCTCAGCCACGATCCTGAAGGCATCGAGATTCAAGCTTACTGCGCGATCATCGCCTGCATGTTGATCAGTTTGTGGACGGGCCGCAAACCCACCTTACGAACTTACGAGATGATTTGCTTCTACTTCTGTGGCATGGCCGATGAAGATGAATGGATGCGGCACGTTGAAAAATTGAAACCTCAAGCAGCGTAAAGAGTCCGTTGGGAAACTCTTGGCGTCGCTTGACGCTGCGCGGAGGTTGACCGCGACGCCCTTAAAAAGCGCGACACCGAAAGCGAGACACCGATCGTCAACTCGCCCACGAAAAATTCCGATCACCCAATCAATTTTTTCTTCCAGCAACCGCCGTGCCGAACACTATTGGACCTGTCCCCGTTTCCTCCAACACTGGCTGTCGTTGCTTCGCAACTGCTGATGAGCTTCGCAACGGCTTATGCCATCCGTGACTGAAAATTTACACGACTCATTCTGTCCGTCGTGAACCTCTTGATCTACGCCAGTGTTGCTCGCATTTCTTGAATCTGGTTTAGCAGTTCTCGTTGCGGCTGGGCGAACTTGGCGATGCCTTCTGCCATCAAGGTTTCTTCCAGGTGTCGGACATCGACCCTGGATTCGATTTCGTCCAGAATTTCCTGGGCTGGCAGCATGTCGACCTTCCGGGTGAACACCACTCCGGATTCGGCAGCGGCTTGATTGGTGGCTGGCGGATTGGTTTGAATATCGCTTCCGGCCAGTGCCTCGATGTATTTCCAGGGATCGTCGGTCGGTTTTTTGGTCCCCGTGCTGGCGAAAACGATTTCCTGATCCAGCGGGCAATCCTTATCCTTCCAGAACGCCTGGTTCTCGGCCCAGATTTGTTTCGAGTTTACGATCCCCACAAGCCCTTGAGCGGCATCCGAGAGATCGGGAACATGTTTTTCGGTGTAGACGTCGACCCGCGAAACAAAAATGCTGTAAACCGATTTGAAGTAATTCAATTGCGGCAGTTTTCTTGCTCCACGCCAGATTGCGTCCCTGGCCGAGAGGTATTGGCGGCGGGTGAAGACCAGCGTGACGTTGAGCGGAACGCCCGCGGCTGCCAAATCTTCCAGGCTGGCCAGTCCGGCGGGCGTTGCCGGCACCTTGATCATGCGGTTCTTGTGTTTCGTCAACCATTTTTTTCCCAGCTCCACGTAGCGGGCCACTCGTTTGGCCTGTGACAAGTCAAGTTCTGGGTCCTCAATCAGTGGATCCAACTCAAAGCTGACATAGCCGTCGTTTCCGCTGGATCTCTCCCAGGCTGGCAAAAAAACGTTCTGAGCATCCTTTACCAACTGGTCCGTCATTCGCCAGGCAACCTGTTCGTCGGTCAGGCCCTGATCCATGAGTCCCTGAATCTGTTTGTCGAACCTTCCGGATTTCAGCAAGTCGGCTACAATGATCGGATTGGAGGTAGCACCGGTTGCTCCCTCTTTCTTGGCTTGCAGAACCAGTTCGGGATCGATACTGTCTAGCCATAACTTCGTGCCTGATTGAATGAGCGATGTGAGCGAGTTGGACACGAGAAACCTCCAGAGTGTTGTGTCAGGGAGTAATGAGAATTCCATTCTACGGAACGAATCCAAATTGCACAGGGGAAGCCCAAAAATGATTAGTTTGGGAACAGGAGAATGGGCGGCACTTGCGGCGGCGGTGTTGTGGACGGTTTCGAGTTTATTTTGGGCCAGAATCAATTTGTCGGCCCTGAACATGAACCTCAGTAAGTGTGTGATCGGCACGGTGCTGGTGGGTCTGCATGTGGTGGTCATCACCACATTTTTTGATGGACAAGTATCTGCAATTCCCGGAAGGTCCTGGGCGTTGCTCGGGCTGAGCGGCTTGATCGGACTGGTGATTGGAGATACTTTTTTCTTTCGGTGCTTGCAAATACTTGGGCCCCGTCGGTCGTTGATGCTGTTTACTACTTCGCCCGTATATTCACTGGCTTTCGCTTGGACATTTCTGAACGAGTCCCTAATCTGGCTTGCAGTGGCCGGAGTCTTCGTCACGGTTGCCGGCGTGATGATCGTGGTGAGCGATCGCAAAGCCGAAATTGAATCGCCCGGCATCATTCCAGGCTCGAGACGAGAAGGGATCATCCACGGTATCCTTGGGTCCATCTGCCATTCAGTGGGGACCATTTTTTCGAAACTGGCGATGTATGATTCCGGGGGTACCGCCATTTGTGGTTTTGTTGAAGCGACCTGGATCCGACTGTTTCTTGCAGCGATCATGTTGCTGATGATTTCTTCGTATCAGCGCGAAATCGCAACGCTGTTGCAGCAGCTCCGAAAGCCGCTGGTCATCCGGCAGATGATTGCAGGAACGACCTTGGGAACCTGGTTGGGGCTTGTTCTCAGTATGCTGGCCATCAAGGAGTCCAATGTTGCCGTCGCGCAAACGCTGATGTCGACCTGTCCGTTGTTTGCCATTCCGGTTTGCTATTTCTATTTGAGGCAGCCGGTGACGGGCATCTCCATCGCCGGAACGATGGTGGCCATTGCGGGGGTCGCGATGGTTTGCACGAAGTGATTTGCTAGCGTGTAAAAATGGGATGGAATTGGCATGGCTCGGACGCTAAAAGCCAGACAAATTTCCAGGCGATCTTCGAAGGTCCAACGGAGTTATCAGTTCTATCTGGCGGAGTTTCTGAAATGTACGATCGTGGTTCAATCCATCGTAAAGTGGCGGTGCTGGCCGGTTTGATGGTGTGGATGGTGCTGGGCGCAGTGATTTCATCCCATTGCCATGCGCAGTCAGGGGGGGATCGG
This sequence comes from uncultured Pirellulaceae bacterium, assembly GCA_964414815.1. Classification (GTDB taxonomy): domain Bacteria; phylum Planctomycetota; class Planctomycetia; order Pirellulales; family Pirellulaceae; genus Mariniblastus. The sequence continues at coordinate 133,768 of CAYPXY010000006.1, forward strand.
AACGTCTTCGATGAACGGAGAATGAATCCCGCCTACTTTGAAGAGTACGAGCGTCAACTGAACGCGATTCTCAAAACGCGCCGCGATCAGGAAAAAGAATTTGTCAGTCTGCTGGTCGGACAAATCAAGGAAGACAAGATTCCAGTTCGCTTGATTGATACCAGTTTCGAATGGGTCCGCAACAAGCGTCCGGACACCGAGTATCCGTTTCTGCTTTTCGAGAAAGTCTTGCGATTGCAGGCCAAAAAACTGGGCATCGAAGACGAGATTCCGCCCTTCGACTATTCGATCTACAAGTCGGGTGGTCAACAAGCGGAAGGCCAGCAACTGAACGCCGGTCGCCCGACGGAAAAGCAGAAAGAGAATTTGTTCAATCGATTTTTCAGACGCAAGTTTTTGCTGGAGTAGTTGCTACTAAGGCGACCGGCAGGTAGAAGTTTACCCAAGCCGTACTGTGTTTCCGAGACGCTGAGTTGCGAGTCGCGGAGCGACTCGCCTACACTAGAGTACGTTTTTATTTGCCGGTCGCCTAAACATATCCATTGGTTTGGAACCACTCCCAGGAATCTCGGATGGCGTCTTCCACGTTCGTGATTTGGAACCCCAGTTCATCGTGGGCTTTTTGGCTGCTGTACCAGTTGTAGAGTTGGCCTTGAATCAGTGACGCCGAGTTGATCTCGAGTTCACGGCGAAGCAGAAAGCCCAATCCATCGCCCACACGACCAATCGCACCGGCCATCAGGTTTGACATCGCTCGGACCGGTGGTGGCCACTTGCCCATGACCCTCGCCATCATCTTCCAAAGCTCCAGGTAGGTCATGTTCTGACCGCCAAGGATATAACGTTCTCCCGCCCGACCGGATGCAATCGCTCTGATGATTCCGTCGGCCACGTCGCGAACATCGACCACCGAACCGCCCCCTCCGGGAGCAAAAAACAGAAGAGGCTGTTTCCGCAACATCAACATCATTCGACCCGACGACGGTTTCCAGTCCCATGGCCCCACCAAGAACCCGGGGTTCACAATCAGGCCGTCCAGCCCGGCTGCAACCTCCTGGAGTACCACCTGTTCCGCCTCACGTTTCGAAATCACATAGGCGCAAGGGGGTTTGGCTGGCTCAAGCTGGGTTTCATCGACCACGGAGTTTCTGGTCGCAGCCGCCAAGGTATCCACGGTGCTGACGTAGATGAATCGAACGCCATGTCGTCTTGCGGACGATGCGAGCAAACGGGTGGTCTCGACATTGGCGATTCGGCTTTCCTCGATCTTGCTCCAGCCCAAGTGGATCATTGCAGCGGTATGGACAACGACGTCCACCGATTGAGTGGCCTCATCGACGCTGGTCTCATCGTTCAGGTCAAGTTCGCGTTGCTCGACGGACAGGTCTTGCAGCGGTCTCCGATCCGAACTCGTGCGCACGCCAGCGACGACCTCATGGCGGTCTTCGACCAGCATGCGGACCAGATTATTGCCCAGAAATCCCGTGGCGCCAGTTACCAGAATTCGCATGTGGTCAAAGGAAGAAAATAGATCCGAACAGGAAAGACGACCGGCAGATAAAAACATACCCTAGTGTAGGCGAGTCGCTCCGCGACTCGCAACTCAGCGTCTCGGAAACACAATCCTACTTGGGTAAACTTTACCTACCGGTCGCCAAAGACGTTAATGTACCCATAAATTAGAACGCAGACGATTGGCTTGGCAAGCCGATACTATCATAATCGAATTTTCGGACGGTTCACGTCTCGAGTAAAAAGGCGACCGGCAGATAAAAACGTACCCTGGTGTAGGCGAGTCGCTCCGCGACTCGCAACCGAGCGTCTGGGAAACACAATACTGCTTGGGTAAATTTTTACCTGCCGGTCGCCAAAAGATGCAACTTTTCCTGTAAATCACATGCAGGCTTGAACCGATCCGCTTAAACTGTACCCGTGGCAAAAAGACTCTTTCCCGTACGAACCCGATTTATGTCATCTACTGCAATCTCCATCGAACCTGTCACCACCCGCGCTCAGAAAAAGGAATTCATCCGGTTCCCGTGGGCGCTCTATCGTGATGATCCCAATTGGGTTCCTCCGCTGTTGATGAACATCAAGGAGATGCTGAATTACACTCGGCATCCCTTTTACGAGCGATCAAAAATCCAGACGTTTCTGGCGAGATCCAACGGCCAGGTCGTTGGCCGGATCGCCGCGATCATCGATGAGTTCCACAATGAATTCCACAAGGAGCGTCGCGGCATGTTCGGCTTCTTTGAGTCGGTGGACGATCAGCCGGTTGCCGATGCCTTGTTCAAGGCCGCCGAGGACTGGTGCGCCTCTCAAGGTGTCACGCAACTTCGCGGCCCCGCCAACCCATCCCAAAACTATGAATGGGGATTGCTGGTCGAGGGCTTTCACAGTCCCCCAAAATTCATGATGACGTACAACAAACCGTACTACGGGAATCTGGTGGAAGGATATGGATTCAAGAAGTCTCAGGATCTGTATGCCTTTCGGGGAACGGTCGACATGCTTGAAACGCTGGACCCCAAGCTTCAGTTTATCATCGATGAAGCCAAACGTCGATTCAATATCAAGGTTCGGCCACTGGACAAGAAAAATTTCTCGAAGGACGTTGAAAACTTTCTCAACATTTACAACGCGGCTCTTCCGGGACAATGGGGCTTTACTCCGATGTCGCCGGGTGAACTGCAGGCCAGTGCCAAAGGGCTCAAGCACCTGATCGTGCCTGAGTTGACCATCCTGGCAGAAGTCGAAGGCAAAACCGTGGGTGTGGTTTTTGGTCTGCTGGACTACAATCCTCTCATCAAGGAAATCGACGGAAAGCTATTCCCGTTCGGACTGCTCAAACTGCTTTGGAAACGAAAGCATATCAAGTCCATCCGTCTGATCAGTACCAACGTGCTGCCCGAGTATCAACGTTGGGGATTGGGGCTGGTATTGCTCAACGGATTGATTCCCGCCATTCGAAAGTGGGGGATTCAGGAAGCCGAGTTTTCATGGGTGTTGGAATCGAATAAACTTTCCAGAGGTTCGCTTGAGCGCGGCGGTGTCCTCCGCGACAAGACGTACCGTATTTACGATCTGGATCGCGAAAGCATCTAAGGCGATCGGCAGGTAAAAGTTTACCCAAGCAGTATTGTGTTTCCTAGACGCCGGGTTGCGAGTCGCGGAGCGACTCGCCTACACTAGGGTACGTTTTTATCTGCCGGTCGCCTAAGGGATTCAAACTGGCTTCACTGATTCACTCATCGGGATTTTACAGACTCCAACTCGCCATTTACTGACTGTTATGAAGCCCAACGAGCGAGTTGTCATTACCGGAATGGGAGTCGTATCGCCGATCGGAATCGGGATCGAGCCGTTTTGGGATGGGCTGATTCAGGGCACCAGCGGAGTTCGAGTCCGTCCGTACTTTGAAAATTCGGATCTTCCGTATCGCTTGGCGGCTCAGATCAGGGACTTCGATCCACGGCGGTACATCACTGCCCGAAAAGCGATCAAAATCATGTGCGGTCCGATTCAGCACGCTTGCGCCTCGGCGCTGATGGCGTGTCAGCAGGCGGGATTGGAGCCCGGTAGCACCGATCCTGATCGGCTTGGAACCTTGTTTGGAACCGAGACGTTCTATTCGGATCCGCTGGAAGTGGCCGATGTGTTTCATCACTGCATGACCGAAAAGAACTATCAGCATGCGCGATGGGGAGAATTTGCCATCCGGAAGATTCAGCCGTTGTGGATGCTGAAGTATTTGCCCAACATGGCGGCCTCCCACATCTCGATCTTGCTCGACGCTCGCGGGCACAGTAATTCCATCTGTCAGGGAGAAGTTTCCGGCATGATTGCGATGATTGAAGCCGCCAATGTGATCAGGCGAGGCTGGTGCGACGCCATGGTGGTCGGCGGAACGGGATCGATGTGCGAGCTTTCGGCAATGCTATTTCGTGGAGCCAATCTCTCGACCGCCTACAACGATCAACCCGAGAAGGCTTCGCGCCCTTTTGATCTCCAACGCGATGGAATGGTTCCGGGAGAGGGAGCGGCGGCATTGGTGCTCGAATCCGAAGAACATGCAACCCGGCGAGGTGCCCAGCCCTTGGCATATCTGGCAGGTTGGTCGCAACGGTTCGCTGGTTCACCGCAGCAAAACATGAAAGCCGCCATCGCGGAAGGATTTGAGGCCGCGCTGAGCCATGCAGATCTGACTTCGGATCAAGTCGGTTCCGTCAATGCCCATGCGATGGGCAGTCGTTGGATCGACGCCGCCGAGGCTCAAGCCATCGATCAGGTCTTTGGTCAGATTCCGGTCATCGCCAACAAGGGGAACTTTGGAAATCTCGGGCCGGGCACCTCAAGCGTGGAAACCGTCGCATCGATCTTGAGCCTGGTGCAGCGTCAACTACCACCGACGCTCAATCGTGAACACCGAGACCCTGAATGTCCTGTTCGAGTTTCGACCGGAGAAGAGCGGTGGGATTCCGCAAAAAGTGCCATTCTCAAATCCGGTATCTCGGAAACCGGACAAATCGCAGCCGTGATCCTGGCTCGTTGCGCAAACAAGTAGGCCTGAACAAGCAAGCAAAGTAGGCCGGAACAAGCAAACGCCGAAAACGCAAGTCATTTCATTGACCTTTCTGCGTTTGCGCAGTTCCGGCATGAACCCGGTAAATCCCGCAAGTTTATGCTCCCCAACGTCCCCTCCGGACCTGCTCCGGGGGGACGATGACGGTCCAGCTACAAGATAGAATTCTGCTTCTTCGTTCCCCACCGAATAAATTCGGCGGGGAGCCTTTTTTCGGACTTGGCTTTTTAGTAACTAATCCTCACTCCCACCGAAATAAATTCATTGGGGAGTAGTTCAGCTACAAGTCAATCATTAAGTACCAACGTTTGCCACAGACTGGGATCTTCAAAAATGGGCATCTCGACGCCGACCGCGAGCGTTTGATACCCCAGTTCTGCATCTGCAACCACATAGTTGAAACCAAGCTGGCGATGATCGGAGGTATCCCAACCGAACAAGCAGGTGGACGGAATATGGCCTGATATCTGGTAGCCCGTTGCCGTAGTGGAACTGGTGACCACGAGCTTGCCACGATTCATCGCCGGTGACTCCTCCTTGCAACGATTGATACGAATCATTCGGCCGACCGCTTGCTTCTGTTGATTTCCTCCCCCCGTCGGCAAAAACTTCATCCAGTGGCAAAATTTGGTTGCCCGATGAACGATGTGCGTATCGCGCGTATCGAACCAGAACATGACGCCGTCGCTGCGAAGCAAATCCGTTTCTTGACATTTGAGCGGCCGTTTCTTGCCGCCGACCACGATGGAGAAATAAATGCCATCCTCGGCCCATCCGAGCCGAACATCGGCATAGGATTTCTGTCCTTCAAATTCGTGAAACGAGGCGATCGCGTGAGACTTGGGGAGTTCGAACAGTCCGGAAGGTGCTTTCTTTAATCGCTGACACGGAATCCGATAACGGAACAACAGGTTCTTGGGGATATGGGAATCAAGCATCTCTAAATTTTTCCTCGATGTTCTTTCAGGAAGTCCTTGAACTTCTTGTTTTCGATCTGGTCGATGGCGTGGAAGCTCATTTTGACGGAATCGAGTCCACGTGCCGACGCGGCGGTCGCGGAACTTGCGAAATCAGCGACCTGACCTGCGGTGACGGAATCCTTGGGTCCTGAGATTTGCATCCAGACGGCATCCGGCTTCTTGGTCTGAATGCTGATCCACGGTTCTTTCTGGCTCGGCAAGTACACATGAACGATTTGCTTGTTGGTCCACTGGAAATTGCCTTCCGGCGCAACCTCCAGCAGCAATTGATGGAGTCGTTCCAGCACGTTCATGTCCCATTCGATCTCGCCCGAGGTAAAACCTTTGCGCATGAAGTGCCATTTCTGCCCCAGTTTCGCCCAAGGTGTCTCATCGTCGATTTTGGCCTCAATCCGTTCGACCTTGTCCACAAAGCTATCCATCGCCCTATCCAGAAAATCCCAAAAACCCGGAACATCAATCTCCTGAAAGGTGTGAATTTTGAATTCGATTTCCTGATATCCTTGAAGGGTACTCGAAACCTTGATCCGCGGAGCATTTCCGTAAACGGGAATTTCGTCCAGTTCGTTCGGTGTGGCCAGTGGAATCTGCTCGACCAACTCATCCTGTTTGAATGTCCTTGGGCGAACGCGAAATTTCATTTTCAGGAACCATGCTTCACCGGTCAACGCATGAAAGAACCAGCCCTGTGATTTCTTCAGGCCGGTAATTTCGACCACCGCACGCTCGTTCCAGTTGGTTTCTGCAAATCCATCACGGCGCTCAATCCGATCCACGATTTCAGAGAGTATTTTTCCATCCCACCGGATTGCTTCGCCGTTGCGACCGACGCGCCCTTCCGTATGCCATTGTTGTCCGTTGACTTCCCAAGGCATCTTCGTGTTGGCGCCGATGTCTTCGATGTCGAGATCGCCCTGCTTCCAGCGATCTTCCTTCATCGGATCGTAGATCGGCCGCTCGGCATAAGGCCCCGCTTTCAACACAGGCTCCAGTGCTTCCCCCGTATAGCTGCGCGGCTTCGATGTGGGATCGGCCTCCCGCGTGGGATAGACCTCCTGGTCTGTCACTGCCTCGCTTTTACTCTTCGCCTTGCGAGATTTCTTTACGACCGGCGGAGTTTCCTTTGCCTGCTGCGCATAGGCCACGACTTCCTCGGGTGTACCAGCAATGACCACTTGTCCGCCGGCCTGGCCTGCTTCAGGACCCATATCGATCACCCAGTCCGCCGCTTTGATGACGTCCACATTGTGTTCGATCAGGATCACCGTGTTGCCGATGTCGATCAGGCGCTGAATCACGTCCAGCAACTTCTTGATGTCCTCAAAATGCAAACCGGTGGTCGGTTCATCGAGGATATACAGCGTCCTGCCCGTATCGGGGCGAGCCAGTTCCGCTGCCAGCTTCACACGTTGGGCTTCACCACCCGAAAGCGTGGCAGCGCTTTGGCCGAGTTGCACATAGTCCAGTCCGACATCACACAGCGTCTGAAGGATACGGCGAATTTTAGGAAGGTTGTGAAACAGTTTGGCGGCCTCACCACACGACATCCTCAAAACATCAGCAATGGATTTTCCGTTATAACGGACCGCCAGTGTTTCCTCGTTATAACGATTTCCCTTGCATTCCGAGCATTCGACCCAAACGTCTGGCAGAAAGTGCATTTCGATCCGAATCTGTCCATTGCCCGCACAGGCCTCGCACCGACCGCCAGCCACATTAAAGCTGAAACGTCGCGACGTATAACCGCGCAGCTTCGAATCGGGAAGTTGGGCAAACAATTCGCGAATCAGATCAAAGGCTCCGGTATAGGTTGCCGGGTTGGACGACGGAGAATTGCCAAGCGGAGTTTGGTCAACTTGTATCACCTTGTTGATGTGCTCGATCCCGCGAATTCCTTGATGGGCACCGGGGCGAGTGGTCGTTCGATGAAGTCGTCGTGATAACGAACGAAACAGAACGTCGTTGACCAGCGAACTTTTTCCGCAACCGCTCGGCCCGGTCACAACGGTCAGGGTTTGCAGCGGGAACTGAACCGAGATGCCCTTCAGGTTGTTGTGTTTGGCACCCACCACATCGATCGTCAGGCAACGAGGAACGAACTTCGCCTCGTTTGCGGACGCTTTGGTCGAACGAGCCGTCGGTTTGGCTTTCTTGGAGGCGGTACGGCCCGACGGACTCGCCGCCACCGGCGGCAGACCTTCCGACAGAGCCGGGCGGCGATTGGACGGAATGGAGATCGCTTTCGAACCGGAGAGATAAGGGCCTGTCACCGAACTTTTGTTTTTTCCGACTTGAGTCGGCGTGCCCTGAGCAACAACTTGACCGCCACCGGCACCGGCTTGCGGACCGAAGTCGCAAATCGCATCGCTGTTTTCGATGATCTCGCGGTCGTGTTCGACGACGATCAGTGTATTGCCCAGGTCGCGCAAACGATGAAGCGCGCCGAGCAACCGAGTGTTGTCGCGCGGATGAAGACCAATCGTTGGCTCATCAAGCACATACAACACTCCGCAGAGGCCGCTACCAAGTTGGCTGGCCAGCCGGATACGCTGGGCCTCTCCGTTTGACAGTGAGACTGCGGTTCTGTCAAGCGTCAGATACTCAAGCCCGACATCGTTCAAAAAATCAAGCCGACTGGAGACTTCACGCAGCAATTCTCCAGCGATTTTGTGTTCGCGCGGATCGAGTTTCCACTGTTTGACCAGCGGCGACAGTTGTCCGACCGGCAACCTGCAAATCCCGTCGATCGTCAAATCGCGAAACCGGACGGCTGCCGCATCATCGCGCAAGCGGCTGCCACCACAAGTGCCACACTCGACTTCTCCCATGATGGAAGCCATTCGCTGGCGAACGTTGGCCGACAACCGCGATGCCTCATCGAGCGTTGTGAACACGCCTTGATACTGAAACGAAAACTGAATTCGGCCCTGCTCATCTTTTACGTCGAACCAGCGATTGTCCGTTCCGTACAATACCAATTTTCGCTTTCGCGAGTCGAGTTGGCTGAACGGGACGTTGGACGGGACACCGGCTCCCGCACACCACGCATGGAGCATCGCCTGTGAAATCGGTGACCCGAGTTGGGGCCATAGACTGATGGCGCCTTGTGCCAAAGTCAACTCCGGGTCGGGAATGACGGCCGCTGGATTGGCACCTCGCTGCGTTCCGATTCCTTCGCAATCGGGGCACCATCCCAGCGGACTATTGAACGAAAAGTTGTTCGGCGAGAGCAGGTCGAAACTTCGATTACAACGCTCACAAGCCAGATGCTGGCTTCGCTTGATAACCTCCCATTGGTTTTCCGGCATGTCTTCGGAAGGGATGACCGTATGAATCACACCACGGCCTACCGACAACGCACCTTCCACGCTGTCCGCAATACGGGAACGAGATTTAGCCTGCACCACGATGCGGTCCACCACAATTTCCAGTTGATGACGGCCACGCGGATTGAGTAGCGGCACCTCATCGATGCCGTAAGTAATATGATCCACCCGAACGCGGACGAAACCATTGGACCGGACTTCCTCCCAAAGATTTTCAAAACTCTGGCCCGGTTCAAGTTTGATCGGTGCGAGCAGCAACAGTCGCGTTCCCTCCGGGTATTCCAGAATTCGGTCAACAATTTGATCACTGGTCTGAGTGCCAATCGGAATATCGCAGTGCGGACAATACGGCGTTCCAACGCGTGCCATTAACACTCGGAAATAGTCATAGGCTTCCGTGACGGTCCCAACGGTTGATCGCGGGGTCGATCCGAGATTTTTTTGCTCAATGGCAATCGCCGGGGAAAGCCCATCGATATGTTCGACTTTCGGCTTTTCCAATTGATTGACGAACTGCCGAGCGTAGGTGCTGAGCGATTCCACGTAGCGGCGCTGGCCTTCGGCATAAATCGTATCCATCGCCATGGAGCTTTTGCCGCTGCCACTCGGGCCGCAGAAAACGGTCATTTTCTCGCGAGCAATGGTGAGATCGACGGTTTTCAAATTGTGTTGCTCGGCGCCGCGGACAATGATCTCGGTCGCAAGTTGCGGCTTTTGATTCTTAGTTTTGGTTTTCAGGTTCTTGGTTTTGGGAGCCGCCGTTTCTGAAGCACTAAACAGACGCTTCAACGCTTTCCCAGTGTATGATTTTTCACATTCAGAAACTTCCTCGGGGGTGCCTGCAACGACGACCTCTCCGCCACCGGAACCGCCTTCGGGACCGATGTCGATCACCCAGTCTGCGGTCTTGATAACGTCGAGGTTGTGCTCGACCACCAACACGGTGTTGCCGGCTTCGACAAATTCTTGCAGCACTTGGAGCAACAAGGAAATATCCGCAAAATGCAAACCTGTCGTTGGCTCGTCGAGCATGTAGAACGTTTTGCCAGTACTTCGCTTGGTCAGTTCGCGTGCCAACTTGATCCGTTGGGCTTCGCCTCCGGACAAGGTGGGCGAGGGCTGACCAATCTTTAGATAATCCAATCCAACGGCATGCAGCGTTTTAAGTTTGCTGAGAATTCTTGGAAAGTTCTCAAAGAACTCCATCGCTTCGGCAATGTCCATTTCCAGAACATCGGAGATCGACTTGTCGCGATAGCGGACTTGCAGCGTTTCGCGATTGAATCTCTGTCCCAGACAGACCGGGCATGTCACCCACACGTCTGCCAGAAAATCCATTTCGAGTTTGTTCGATCCGTTGCCTTCGCACGCCTCACAGCGCCCGCCCTTGACGTTGAAACTGAAACGTCCTGCTGCGTAGCCTCGCGTCTTCGATTCGGGAAGATGCGTGTAGAAATCACGAATTTCGTCGAACAGTTTGATATACGTTCCGGGGTTGGAGCGGGGCGTCCGACCGATGGGCGACTGGTCAATCGCAATCATCTTGTCGAGATGTTCGACACCCAATAAATCTTCGAAATCACCCGCCTGACCGATCCCTCCGTTGAGTCGCTCATTAAGCTCCTCGCGCAGGATCGCGTTGACGAATGAGCTTTTGCCGCTGCCGCTGACGCCGGTGACGCACACAAAACGGCCGAGCGGAACTTCGATGTCAATATTCTTCAGGTTGTTGTGTTTGGCTCCGATCAGTTTGAGTATTTTATTCGGATCCAAGGGTCTCCGAGTTTCCGGAACGGGAATTTGCAGTGAGCCACCCAGATACTGGGCGGTCAAGCTGTCCTTCGAAGTAATGACTTCGGATGGATGCCCTTGAACCACGATTTCTCCGCCGCGAACACCGGGACCTGGGCCGAAATCGATCAGATAATCGGAGGCCCGCATGGTATCCTCGTCGTGTTCGACAACCAGTACGGTGTTTCCCAGATCGCGTAGGTGCTGCAGCGTGGAAATCAAACGGTCGTTGTCCCGCGAATGAAGTCCAATCGATGGTTCGTCAAGGATATACAATACGCCGACCAGTCCTGCCCCAATCTGTCCCGCCAACCGGATCCGTTGGCTTTCGCCGCCGGAAAGCGTGGGCGCGGTGCGATTGAGCATCAGATAATCAAGCCCGACGTTGAGCAAAAAACTCAAGCGGTTGCGAATTTCCTTCAGCGGTTCCGATGCGATAAATTGGTGCGTTGCGTCCAGCTTCAGGCCGCTGAAAAATTCATAGGCATCGGAAATCGAAAGCGTACAAACTTCCGGCAATGTCAACTTGGCCCGATCTTTGAACTGGTCGCTCGTCGTTTCGCAGCGAAAATTTCTGGACTGATCATTGAGCCGCGATCCCTGACAATCATGACACTTGACCAGCGCCATGTATTCTTCGAGCTTGCGAATCTGCGGGGCCGATTTCAGACCGCGGTATCGTTCCGTCAGTTCGCCAATCATTCCGTCGAACTTACCGCCATATTTCATCGGCGACGCGCCGCCCCGCCAAGTGAACGTAATGTTCAGCTCACCGGTTCCGTTGAGCCAGATTTTTTGCAGTTCCGGATCCAGTTCCTCCCATGCGGTCTCCAACATGGTTCCCGGCTCGATGCCACGCATACGTTCAACCGTGTCGGCGACCCCTTGATAGATATGTCGTCGCCACCGTCCAAGATCGTTCCAGTTACCAAGCAAGCTGATACAGCCCTGCTGGATTGATTTTCCCGGCGAAGTGATCAGCTTGGCCGGATCGAACGTGAACATATCTCCCAGTCCGTCACAGGTCGGACACATTCCCTGCGGGCTGTTGAAGCTGAACATCTGCGGCGTGGGCGGAGTAAAGCTGATTCCGCAGGGTACGCAGGCGAATGAAGTTGAGAAAACTCGGTCGTTCCGAGCGGCAGACTGGTTGAGTTTCGCGCGCGATTTGGCTTTTTGGCTTTTGGTTCTTGGTTTCTGATTGTCAGCGGCGGCAGCGTCGTCGATTTCCACATCGAACATCTCGTCGTTCGAAATCGATAACGGTTTGTCCGACTCGAGCGAAACGATCAGGGTGCCCTTGCCAAGTTTGAGGGCCGATTCAACGGCTTCGATCGCACGGCCGCGAATTCCGGGTTTGGCGACAAGCCGGTCGATGACGACCTCGATATTGTGACGCCGGGTTCGGTCGAGATTGATCTCGTCACTCAACTTGTGAATTTCGCCATCGACGCGAACTCTGACGAAACCCCGCTTCTGCAAATCTGAAAACAGGTCGCGATGTTCTCCTTTTTGCTCGCGAATCAGCGGCGCCAGAACCGTGTACTCGGTTTCATCGGGGAACTGAAGCAGATTGCCAATGATCTGATCGCGCGTTTGAGATGAGATGGGTTCACCGCATTGCGGACAGTACCCCTGCCCTACCCGCGAGTATAGCACTCTCAGGAAATCGTAGATTTCGGTGATCGTTCCAACGGTACTGCGCGGGTTGCTGCCGGACGATTTTTGCGAAATCGAAATCGAGGGGCTGAGGCCGGCGATCAGGTCGACATCGGGCTTCGGCATCTGGCCGAGGAATTGGCGGGCGAAGCTGGAAAGACTCTCGACATATCTCCGTTGACCTTCCGCAAAGAGCGTATCGAAGGCGAACGAGCTTTTACCACTGCCGCTGACGCCGGTCAAGCAGATCAACTGGTTGCGTGGCAGAACGACGCTGACATCGCGAAGGTTATGTTCTCTGGCTCCTTTAACGACAATATCCGACGCTGGCATATCTGGTTGAAAGTCCTTCTTAGTATCCGTGACGCTTGCAGGAGCGTGTTTGATCAAGAGCCGATCAACCGCGTCCGTGGCGATGGTGCCTGCTCTGTTTTGAAACTTTACTGAAAAAATCGAACGCAATATTCTACGGCAACTTGTCCAATTCCCCAACGGGATAGTTCAAAATCGGGTCGTTGGGTTGCTTTTGCGAATTTACTGACCAATAAATCGAGATCGCTGACGAAAACTTCGCATGACACGAATCATCCTATACCCAATTTCGCAAGATTTGCGTAAATTACTGATGTATCCCTGAATACGGCTCATTCAACCCCAACCATACATTTACTGGAGAGACCAAGTGTCATCACACGAGCGTTGTTTTTTTAAGTTCCTGTCAATTCGTACTCTTTTCTGTTTCGCGATGGCCATGGGGTTGTGTGGAGGCACCGATCTCGCAGCTCAGCAGGGCGACGATCCACCACCGATCGGAGCGGGCAAACAGGAAGAGAAAGATCTTGCGGATAAAGCCCTGATCGACGATACCGCGAAATCTGCCGAGGCCGCGGAAAAGACTGACGAGTTCGCGTTTACCATTGGTTCAAAAGCCCCCGCGATTGATATTGAACACTGGATCAGCGACAACGAGGGAAAATTTGAACATGTCAAGCAACTCAAGTCGGGCAAAATTTATGTCGTTGAGTTTTGGGCGACTTGGTGTCCTCCCTGCATTGAGTCGATGCCGCACTTGAGCAAGTTACAAGAAGAGTTTGCCGGCAAAGACGTTCAGATCATCAGTGTCTCCGACGAAGATCTGGAAACGGTCAATGAGTTTCTCGACAAGAAAGTCAAAGGCAAGGAGATGACCTACCGCGAATTGACGAAAAATTATTGCTTGACCACCGATCCGGATGGCTCCGTCAACAAAGACTATTTCGAGGCGTCGGGACAAAGCGGGATTCCAACGGCCTTTATTGTTGGCAAGGAAGGAATTCTCGAATGGATCGGCCATCCGATGGAAATGGACGAACCGCTTGCCGAGATCGTGGCAGGGACCTGGGACCGAGCGGCATTCAAGGAAAAAATGGAAGCTGAAGCTAACAGCGACGGTGTTCCACCTGAGTTTGCCGAGTTCATGGCCACGATTCAGAAAGCTTCTGAAATCGCCGAGTCGGGAGATCCGGAAGGAGCATTGGAACTACTCGATGAAGCCAGCGAAAAGATTGATTCGGAAGAAATCAAGGGGATGTATGAACAGGTTCGCGTACAGTTCGTGATTCTGTTCGTGGGTGGCGAAGAGGCGGCCAAGGCGTTGACCAAACTGGCGGACGAATCCAAAGATGACCCGACGTCGTTGGGCGACTTGTTGAACATGCTGAGCATTGTTCACGAACAGAAGCCGCTGGACGAATTGGTTCTCAAGACGGCCAAGGAGATCGGTGAAAAGGGATGCAAGGATCACGAGGACAGTTTCATGATGTTCTACGGTTACAGCAAAATCCTGAACCTGCACAAGGAATCCGATCGCGCCATCGAAGCGGCTCAAAAGGCCGTCGATCTTCTCGACGAATATGAACCGGAAGAACACGAAGAAGATTGGGTTGCCGAATTGTCAGAAGAGATCACCCACTTCCTCGACCAACTCAAGTCCGAGAAGAAGTGAAACGGTTTAATCTGAGGCCATCGAATGCTGCTGCTATCGAATGCTACCGGTTTTTAACCGCTAGATCGTTACCTTTAGCCTGAAAGAAGTATCGCGAAGCCATCGAATGCTACCGGTTTTTAACCGGTAGATTGTTACCTCCAACCTGACCATTTCACCCCCCAACAACCCCAAACCCATGAAAAACACAATCCGATTGATACTTGTCGCGGCCGCATGCCTTGCGTTTCCTCCCGTCACTTCATGGGCCGCACCCCAAGATACGGATGCGGTTCAGGAAAAGACGGATGACTTGATGGAGAAAACGAAGGAGATTGCCGAGCAGGGGCTGGAGAAAACCAAGGAACTTGCTGGCCAAGGTCTGGATAAGGCTAAGGATTTCACGAAGGACCTAGACAAGAATGAAACGGTGCAGGAAATTTCGGCGGGGATTCTCGACCCGATCTACAAGCTGGCCGAAAACATGGCTCATCCGTCATTTTACTGGGTGTCGTTTGCGATTTTGGCGGCGGGGGTAGTCAGTTTTGCATTGCAACTGGTGGTGACCAAGTTATTTTTGCTGCTGCGGTTTAAATTCAACTTGCGTGAAATTCTGTCGGATGGGTTGGGCTTGATTGTCAGCCTGATCGGACTGGTGGTAGTCACACAAGCCGCCACAGAGAACTCGACTTTCACGCAAAGCTCCGGTTCCGTCGTATCAGCGGCGGCGGTCGGAATCATAGCGGGCTTCATTTTCTATCTCTGGGGCCAACGCACCGAGTTTCAAGCCGCCCGAAACCCGATCGTGGTCCAGCCAAACGATTCGGGCCGCCGGTGATCGGTGGACATTTCGTTATTTCGAGGAAGGCGACGACTAGGAACCGGACTAAAAATCTGTTAAACTAGTTTCGCATTTAAAATACTGCGGGCTGTGGCGTAGCTTGGTAGCGCGCTTGACTGGGGGTCAAGAGGTCGCTGGTTCAAATCCAGTCAGCCCGATTAGGATTTCCTAACGACGTTTCCACCTCGTTGGATACAAGTTGATATTGATCACCGGAGATGATACTTTCACCTCCGGTTGATTTTTTTGGTAAGTTCTTGATTTTTGAGCGGCTTGTCGGCCCATCATATAACGGAATGGGGGGTGTATGGCTGCCCCAAGTTATACCCTACGCGGCCAGGAGTGAGACGTTCTCAAATTGTTGG
>CAYPXY010000006.1:149287-150315 GCA_964414815.1 uncultured Pirellulaceae bacterium
CTTGAGCGTCATGAGCGCTTCCAGTTGCGGGGCGTGTGTGGTGGGGATACCCGCGATGGTTTCTTCGATCTCCGCTTTGAAGTCGTTGAGCGTGGGGTGGTAGCGACCATAGATCGAGCGGTGATTGAGGAATCGCCAGAGCCGCTCGATCAGGTTGAGATTGGGTGAGTAGGATGGCAGAAACAGCAGCGTGAATCCCGGTTGATTAGCCAGCGTCTGTACCTTGGCGTTAGGCTGGTAGCGGGCGTTGTCGAGTACCAGCGTGATGGGCCCCGTCAGTCCCAAGGCGGCGACTTTTTGCAGCAGTTCGCACATCGTCTCAGTGTTGACGACGGTCGGTTGGTCACCGCGATCAACTCGCGCGTGATGGCCATTCCAGGCCCCCAAGACGTTGAATCGCTGGCGTCCCGATGCCGACCGCATAAAGATTCGTGTGAACGACCACACGCAGCACAGGAAGGTGCCGAATCAAAGTGGGCCGCGTCCACGAAGAACACATGACCTTGGCATGCCGCTGCTGCGTCCAGTCGCGGCTTCAGTTGAGTATCGTGGAATACGGCTTGCTCGGCAACGTATTCTGCCAAGTTTTTTTGGGCGGCACGGGGATAGTGCGAAAGCGCTGCCACTTCAGACCCATGTCTTTCAAAAACTTTCGCACCTGCGTCGGGCCACGCTTTAGTCCCGAACAAGTACGCGAAGGGTTGCCGGATTGAAGTCCCGAACAAGTACGCGAAGGGTTGCCGGATTGTGCTAGCACTTAACTGATAGATACAGGTGTTTGCTGGGTATGCGTTGGGGGCGGCGGCCAAAGTCTGGCAACCCCTCGCAGACTTTCCCTCTCTCCCCAAAACCTGATCCAGATGTTATGAAAGTCCAAGGTCATTTTGACAGAAGGATTTTCGATGAGCAAGAAGCGTATCCGCGACGAACAAGTACGCGAACAAGTACGCGAAGGGTTGCCGACAAGTACGCGAGGGTTGCCGGATTGTGCTAGCACTTAACTGATAGATACAGGTGTTTGCTGGGTA
>CAYPXY010000007.1:0-135229 GCA_964414815.1 uncultured Pirellulaceae bacterium
AGCAGGAGTCGTGTTTTTCTAAAACTTTAACGGTATTGCGGTTAAACGAAAACTTTGACTGCATTGAGCCCAGCCAGACGCTCTGCTAGCGTCCCTATGCCACTATCGGTTGCTCGCTGATATTCTTACACTCCTGCCGCTGATCTTTCTCTTTCTATATTTCATAGGCAGTACCATGTCGCGACGAACTAGAAGCCGACGGGCGGATAATCCGTTTGATGAAAATGTATCCGGTCGGGAAATACGGACCACCGCCCGACAACGCACCACGACGCGTCGGCGACGCTGGCCGTGGGTGTTGTTGTTTCTGCTGGTCGCGCTGTTCCTGCTGCCCAATATTCTGGGCTGGAGCGGATTACACCAGAAAGCCATCCACTATGCGCTCAGTGATTTCAACGGCAATGTCTCTGTCGGCAAAGCGTCCCTTGGATGGCTGCAACCTGTATCGCTCACCAACATCAGGGCGCTCGACCAAGGTGGGAATGAGTTGGCGACCGTTGAAAGCGTATCGACTTCGAAGTCACTCTTTCAACTGGCAATGGCGTTCTGGCAAAGCGGCGATTTGGGAAAGATCGAAGTCAGAAAGCCGGTTGCCCGACTCGCTCTCCGTGCCGATGGAAGCAACTTCGAAGACGCGATCGCAAAATTCCTGACCAGCAGCCAGAATCAAACACCCGGCCCTTCCACCGTTGAGACCGATTCCACTTGGCAACTCCCCCAAGTCGCCCTGCACATCAAAGAAGGACAGGCACTGATCACCAGTTCGTCCGACTACCTCGCCTGGCAGATCGAAAACCTGGATGCCAATATTGAGCTTACCGCCCAGCAGGCCCCGGTTGTCCTCGATTCCAGGTTCGCCGTCACCCAATTTGAAATCGGTGCCGACAACCAGCCCCGAAACCCGCAAACAGGAAATCTGGCCATCGCTGCCGTGGTTGATCCGGGTGCTTCGGCACTGAAACTCGGTGAGATCGAATGTGAACTGGCGACGGAACATTTTCCGATATCGATTGCAGCGCCGTTTGCTCAGCGGTTCATCGGTCCGGCGCGATCGGGTGGGCAACTTTCGACCAACCTCAAGTCAAAAATCGATCTGAATCAGCTCAATCTCGCCGTCGATGTTCAGTCGCTTCAGCTTCGCGACCTGCAATTAGCCGCACCGGAAATGTTGGGTCAGGATCAGATACAACTCAGGAATCTTTACGCTCTCGGCTCGCTTCAGTTGACTCCCCGCTTGATTTCATCCAAGCAATTCGAGCTTCAATCGGATTTTGGAAAGGTCAAATCGAACGGAAGTTTTGATGTGAATCAACTGGCCCGTCTTGCGTCCGATGGAAAACTGCTCAACGAACCTCTTGATCTGACCGGCGAAATTGATCTGGCCGGGCTGGTTCGGATGTTGCCGACTACATTGCGACTTCACGAAGACGTCAACATTGAATCGGGAACCATCTCGTTTCAAGCCAACACACGAAACGAAGCGGACGCTCGCAAACTGGTATTCAATGCCGATGCTTCGAACCTCAAGGGAACGCGCGGCGGGCAACCGATTGTGTGGCAAAGTCCACTTCATATCGCCGGGGCAATCGTGGAGAGAAACAGCGAACTTGCACTGGAGAATCTCGATTGTCAGGCTGATTTTCTGCGGGTTGCCGGAAGCGGCACGCTCGAATCGGGTTCGTTCGCGCTCCGAGGCGATTTATCGCGTATGGTGGAGCGGGTCGGCCAATTCGTCGATCTGAGCGGGTTTGATTTTGAAGGCATCATCAATGGAGAGCTGGGCTGGCAGGCCGCAGAAGGTGCTTCGTTGACCTCCACGAATCCATTGCCCATTCAGATGGGCGGCCAGTTCGAAATCAAGCAGCCGACGATCGGGCTGCCTGACTTGCCGGTCTGGAAACCATCGCAACTGCTTGTCAAGTTCAGTGGCGCCGGAACCGCCACACTCGATCCGCAAACGTCTGCCCGCACGATCACGCTTGACACCGGCGGCGCACGAATTGACATCGGTGATGAGAACGCAACCGCACTGTTGACGGCTCCCTGGGCCGTTCCGTCGACCGAGATTCAGGCCAACGTCGAACTGGCGGGCAGCGTTGCAAACTGGCTGGCCCACATCCGAAATTTTGTGGACATCGGCACCCTTCAAGCAGACGGGCTCGCATCCGTCAAAGGCGCTGTCCGCATCGACAGCAACCAAATGCAATTCCACAATGTCGAGTACATCGTCGACAACCTTGCGTTTGACGGGTACGGCATGAAGATTCGCGACCCGAGAGTCAATGGAACGGCTCAGGGGGCGGCAAGCCTCAATGGTTCGCAAGTCATGCTGAGCGATGTCACGTTGATCGGCCGCGCGATTGCAGCTCGGGGGCAGAACGTACGATTTGCTTTTGGCGACACCATGCAAATGGATGGCGGGATCGGATTCCGCGGCGACGTGAATCAACTGGCCGCATGGTTTGAGCTTTCGACCAAGCCGGACAGTATCTACTGGTTCGGTTCTGCTGAAGGCACGGTTCAGTTTGCCTCTGCGGCAGAGGGAACTGCGGGTCAGGTCTCTGCGGTCATCACTGACTTGATCGCTGCACAACAACAAGTGCCGCCCAATGCTCCTGCGGGTACGAATCCGCAATGGACGGAGCTGTACCGCGATCCACAAGTTCAACTGACGTCGCAGTTGGTGCTGGCGGATGACTTCAATGCGATCCAGTTCAAACAGGCATCGCTTCGTTCGTCGGCGGTCAACATCGATACGAATGGAACGCTTTCTGACTTGAGTCAGACGATGATCGCGAACCTGCAAGGTCAGTGGACGCCTTCGTGGGACCGGGTCCGTTCACTGCTGGCCGCATACACCGGCAACGCGATTCGACTTTCCGGAAAAGGCACCAAACCCTTTGCGATCCGTGGTCCGCTGCTGGCCGCGACCGTTCCTGCCGGGCCGAATACACCCTGGATTTCACCCGAACTCGAAGGTTCGTTGACGATGGGATGGGATCAGGGCAGCTTCCTGGAAGTCCCCATCGGCGCCAGCGAAATCAGTGTGGATCTGAAGGACAGTATCGGTCGTGTGGCCACTCGCGGTATTACGTTCAGTGGCGGAACCCTACAGATTGCACCCTTGGTCGACATGCGAACGCAGAACCCCGTGGTGGCGATGCAACCGACGCGAGTGATCGACAACGTGGCGCTGACCGAGGATACGGCTCGCCAGTGGCTGAAATACGTTGCTCCGCTGGTGGCCGACGCGACCAGTGCTCAAGGGAACGTAACCGTGGACCTGGAGTCGTTGCAGATGCCCATGCTCGATCCGGTATCCATCGAGGCGCGGGGAAGGATTCAAGTTGCCAACGTGGTCGTCGGAGCTGGGCCTCTGGCAGACCAATTGATTTCGACGGCTCAGCAAATTCGCTCGATGCTCAAACCCAATGCCAGCGAGAAGGATTTGAAAACATGGCTCCAGTTGAGCCAACAGACGATCCCGTTCACCATCAAGGATCAGGTCGTGTATCATGAAAACGTCACCATCCAAACCAAAGAAGTGACTATCATTACCAGCGGGGCCGTTGGATTCGATCAGCGTTTGCAAATGGTGGCGGAGATTCCGATTGCGGACGACTGGATCGACGGGCAGCCGTACTTGGCCGGCCTCAAAGGACAGCGATTGCGGATTCCCATCGGCGGAACCGTGTCGAAACCGGAACTGGATCGACGTGCGATTCAGATGTTGACGACCGACCTTGCCAAAAATGCTGCGTCGGGCGCGATCAACCAAGTGATCTCTGACAAGCTGGCTCCGAAAGCGACGGAGCTGCAGAATCAGTTGAATGAAAAGGTAACCGGCGAGTTGGGGCGGTTCCAGGATCGGCTCGGTGAGAAACTAGGCGGACAGATTCCCGGTCTCGGCGGATTGGTCAATCCCAACACCACGCCAAACACTACGCCCAACGCCAATCCAAACAGTACGCCCAACGGCGCGGCTCAGCCACTGGGCGGTCTGGGCAATTCGCTCGAAGAAGGCCTGAAGAAGGGATTGGGCGACCTGTTCAAGAGGAATTAGAAAAGGATTCTGGCTTTCGGTTCCGATTTCGGCTATAATTCCTGACTTCACACAAACCCAAAAGAAAGGTCTTATGCCGAAAGAAGAATCATTTGAAGTCGAGGGAACGGTAACTCAAGCCTTGGCCAATACCCGGTTTCGCGTTGAGCTGGAGACCGGAAACGAAGTTCTTGCCCATGTCGCCGGGCGGATGCGGAAAAATTTTATACGGATCGTCCCTGGGGACAAAGTCCGTGTCGAGCTTTCACCCTACGATTTGACCAAGGGTCGTATCGTCTTCCGAGAGCGTTAGTCCGCCAGTTTTGAATTACAGGTTTGCGGACCGAGACTGGACCTCTATGGAGTGCGGGACTCTTGTACCGCTATCGTTTCTATGGTTCCGGACGGTTTCGACCACCGATGAAATCCAAATATCCAAAGCGGTACAGAGATCCCGCACTCCATAAATAGCCGCAATACCGTATAAGTTTTCGTTTAACCGCGCTGCCAAGCGGATGTCACTGAGTGATGTCTCCAGAACTTTAGTCGTATTTGTCCCGAACCCCAAATCCCTAGCCCCGAACCCCGAATCCCGAATCCCGAATTATGGAATCTCCTGCTGTAGCCGTTGTCATGGGAAGCAAGTCTGACTGGGAAGTCATGTCAGAAGCTGAACAGATGCTCAAACGATTTCGAGTCAGTCATGAATGTCGTGTGCTTTCGGCGCATCGAACGCCGGATGCGACGCTTGACTATGCCAAGGCCGCCAAGGAACGGGGTGTGAAGGTGATTATTGCTGCGGCCGGTGGTGCGGCTCATCTGGCGGGGGTCATTGCGGCGGTGACACCGTTGCCTGTGCTGGGAGTGCCCATTCAAAGCCGCTCGCTCAACGGCCTGGATTCACTGTTGTCGATGGTACAAATGCCTGCGGGGATCCCGGTGGGCACGCTGGCCATCGGTACTGCCGGAGCCGTGAATGCGGCGTTGCTGGCCATCCGGATGCTGGCCGTCAACGATCCGTCGCTCGACAAGAAGCTGGAAGAATTCCACGCCGAGCAGCGCGAGAAAGTGCTGAAGGATTCACATCTGTAAGTCCTGCACATAGTCGTCAATATACTGCACGGCAACCACGGATGCTGCAAATCCGGCTGCCGTGGTCAGAATCGTCGCCAGCAGATAGTGACGCGGAATGTCATCCGTCACGGCCAGCAGTACCAATGCGATCAACGGGATCGCTGCGGCCGTCATCAAATATTTTCTGGCCATTCGGCGGAGGTGGGGGCCCCAGCCGTCAATATCCAGTTCGCCCAGATTCCTGGCTACGGTTCGCGGATAGTAGAGCATCAAATTCATCCAGGTGATCCAGAAGAACGGATAGACCATCGCCACTCCGCCGCAAATCGTGAGCGACGAAAAAAAGTGCAGCGCGTCGGACCAACGAAAGGATTGATCATTCGCCAACAGCAGCGCCGGAAAAATCAGCCCCGCCAGAAACCACAGGCCGCCACAAATCAGCGCGACCTGATGACCCAGATTCCAGAAAGGATCGGACGGTTTTCGGGATGCTGGTGGACGGTCGCGGTGGGGCTCGTGTGATGTAATGTTGCGCGAGTGTTTGACGATCAGATACATCGTCAGGCCCACGCCCAGCGGAAAGAATAGGCTGTTGACCCAAGTAGCCACTCGCACAAAGGTCGGCCACAGGTCAGGATACCGCGCCACAATCTGGCTGTTGTTGTAGGCAAAATTGAAAACGGCTGCGATCAAATTCGGAACCAGACTGCCAATCGTCAGCACTAGCCACGGTGGAAGTTTTCCGACTTTCTGAACCCACGGTCGCCAAGCTGGAAAAATCCTGGACGCGGCTTTCGGATGTAACGCCAGCTTGAGTTTCTCCTTGAGCTTGGCACCCGTGGCGGGCCGCTCACTGCGATCGAGCGCCAGACATTCCCGGATGGTCTGATCCAGCACTTTGAACACGGGATGGTTTTCAAACACCGTGGCGACCGTTCCAGGCTCAACCGGTCGGCGCCGAGCATCCAGCTCATTCTTCATGGCATCGGTCCAGCTCTTGGGCATTCCATCCAGATGCCACGGCCTCGAATTGTGTAATATTTCATACAAAACAACGCCCAGTGAGAATAGGTCGGAGCGGCCATCAAGGTCTTCGGCGCGGAGCGTACTGCGGAGCGCACTGGCTTCCGAGACGTGGGGCACGGTGGACGTCAGGGTACGGCTGATGGTTGCGGAGGTGGGAGACGGTTCATCCGTATTGATCGTGGAAGAGACAACGATTTCCAGTTGCTCGGGGGACATGTAGGCCAGCGAGCCGCCAAAATAAGCCGCCGCACCGGCTCGGCCCGCGATTCCCGAATAGCTCACGTTGAAGTCCGCGAGCCGAGGTGTGCCGTCGGCGGCGAGCAGAATATTGGCGGGTTTGATGTCCCGGTGGATCACCGACTTGCGGTGAGCGTAATCAAGACCCTCGCACAACTGAACGCCAATCCATGCGACGGTGGCTGGCCAGTCCAGTTGATGCAGCAATTTTTCTGAATCGAGATGCGGAGGAGGTTCGAGTCCATATTGATTCAGTCGCTGGGCAATCACCTTGAGCAAATCCGACCCGCGCCGCGACTCGACGGGGATGGCTGCAACATCGTCGACGCATTGGCCCAGGGTTCCGCCCCCGACGAACTGCATGTAGAGCAATCGGGCGGGCGGGTTGTTCAAGTTCCGCTCGTCGTACACACGAACGATGTTGGGGTGATCGAGCTGGGAGAGTGTTTGCGATTCTTCACTGCTGCGAGACGAAACTTTCAGGGCCACCAGACGCTGCAATGTTTCCTGCAATGCGAGGTAGACGCTGGCGAACGCTCCCTGTCCGACACATCGCAGGATGCGAAAGTCTTCGATCAAGGCACCGATCGGAAGCGTCTGTACGTTTTTGGTGTTTAGATTTTTCGGAGGAGCAAATTGGCGAAGGGTCTGTACGTGCTGGAGTCCTCCCTGCCAGTGCTGCAGCACTGCGGCCAGATGGGGAAACCGCTGGATATACTCGGTAATGTCCGGTGTGATTCCGGAATCACCCAACACCTGCAGTTCTTCCAGGATCATGTCGGGTGGAACCTGGTCGCGAGGAATTTCGGCGGCAAATTCGGTCAGGTAGTCGTCGAGCCGACGATCCAGGCCCGCTTCTGCTGCTGCGGCAAGATCCAATTTGATCAGTTCGATCAACACCAGCCGGTAGGAATGGTCCGATGAGACGGGCAGGAACTGACGCAGTTCCGAGATGGCCGCAACGGGAGCCTGGCTTTGTAGTTTGCCGATACAAAGCTCCAGCAGGTCCAGTGTCTGTTGCCATTGGCTCATGGTGTCGAGTCGGGAAAGTCATTCCATGTTGCTGAAGTCGGGATTCCGTGAAAATGCGACTGCTATTGTATTCCGCTGCGTGAAGGGTTGAAATCACCCGTTGCATGGCAGATCAGGTCGAACTATAATGACCTCTGCAAGCCTGAGCTTTTGTTTAGGCCATTTCTTACGACGCAGCAAGCGATACGAGTTACTCCGAACGCATCGGATTCGTTCATTCTCTCAGCCAGCCACGCTCGACATGAGTTGCTTCGGTTTTCGTGTTGAACCGCAAGCTTTTATCTCCCGTTGTTTGTTTTCAGTGAGGCTCTCCTATGTTATATCGTCTATGTAATCTCGTGCCGTGTGCAAACCAGGAAAGGGTTCCTACCCGTGAATCGGATGCTCGTGTAAAAAGTTCAAGTTATGTATCTCGAATAGCAACAATTTTGATTGCTAGTTCAATTGGGGTGGGAATGTTGAATCCGTCGGCCCATGCCGACATCATATGGGCGTACAGCGCTTCGAGTGTTCCCGACCGGATTGATGCGTCGGATTCAAATGGTTCCGACTTCAGGAGTTTGTGGACCTCTCCCAACCCTGGAGGAGGTTACGGTCCTTGGGGCGTGGCCGTCAATTCGGTGACTCGACGCGTCTTTTGGAGTGATACCGTTGCACGAAGCATCTCCTCCGCTTCGCTGGTAGGTGGTGGCGAACAAGTTCATTTTACATACACAGGGCCGGTGAGTAGTTTGGCCGTCGACCCACAATCAAACTGGATCTATTTTGTGTCATCAGGCGTCGGTATTGTCAGGGGCAATTTGGATGGCTCGGTCATCGAAACGGTGGCTTCGATCGGCACGGCCAATTCCTGGTTGACGATTGATTCGGTCAATCGGTATCTCTACTTCACTGAATCAGCGAACAATCGAATCGGTCGATTGAGCCTGGATGGAACGCCAACGATCGAAACCGTGTTGTCGGGGACCGGAACAGGGACCGGGGCGAGAGGACTGGTGGTGAGCGGCGACTCCGTTTACTGGCTGAACGGTTCGACGGACTTTCTATATCGTGGTTCCTTGACGACCGGTACCATAGAAACGTTGGTGAATTTGTCAGAGTTGAATGGTGGAGTAGGTTCCACAACCAATGGCCTGACAACGGATGGCGAGTTTCTCTACTGGACCGAAGGCCAAACAAATCTTCGGGGCGTCTACAGGTCTGACTTAAACGGAAACGGCGCGACCAGGATAATTGACGCAGGAATGGAGGGCTCACCCTTGGGAATCGCAAGTTTTAACGCGATTCCGGAACCCACCAGCGGGTTCGTTCTGTTGGGGATTGCGAGCGTGATGGGTTTGATCCGGCGAAAGTAGTTTCGTTCCGGGTAGGCTATCCGCGCAACCGTTCACGAAACAATGTCGAACGATTGAGGACAATCGTTCGACAATAGCTGTAGTCGGTCAGTCTCGTGAATGGTTCCCTATCCGTGTACCAACTGCCAGTGCATGTTGATGGCCAGTAGCGTCGCCGTGACGGCGCTGGCGACCAGAATATAGAATCCGATTCGCCGGGTTCGCTTGATCTGCCACCACATGACGACTCCGGAAAGCCCCCAGAAGATCATCGAAGCGAACATCGCATCGACGGCAATCGCCCAGAACCAGCGGGCATTGGTTTCGTTCGGGTAGGTGCGTGACTTGTGAAGCGTTGTCAAATAGCTTCGCCAACTGAGGTCGCGTGGGCTGCTGCCGACGGGAAAAAGCTCGCCCAGAATTCTGGCTGGAGCGGGCTGATTTGCATTGGCCTCGGTGGCCGAACCGGAGTCGGTGCCACTGCGGTTCGAGTTGGGAGTACTCGGTACGTTTCTGGCTTGGGTTGAACTCCGGACAAATCGCATTCGTCGGGTTTCGTAGTTGACCACGGCGTCAAATTCGAGACCGGGAAACGTTCGTGGCTGAATTTCATTGGCCTTAAGATCGAACGGCTTGAGGATTTCTTCGACCGCTCGCGTCCACTGTTTTTCGTCGGCGGACTCGTACTGGATTTGAAGTTTATCTTCGGGCGATAGCGGGCCGTCAACTGTTTTGGCGGGAGTTCGCTGTTGGATTCTGAGATGCCCTTTGCCGGTATTGGGATCGAGGGTCACGGTGACATTCTGATCGTCACTGTTAAGCAAGCCGACAATGGATCCTTTGAATCGAGCGTTGACAGTTTCCGCATTTTGAAGGCTGCCGGTGGATTCTTTTTCGGTTAGCGTGGCCAAGGCGGAGCCGACCACCTGTTGACCGATTTCATCCGCATTGGGCAGAAACGCCATTTGCTCCGGGTCGAGTTGAAAGTGATGGATCGTCGTTTTCGAGTCCGTCATCATTTGCGGATGGTTGAACAGCACGGCGGTGAAACCGTACAGCAAAACCCAGGGCAGCATGAACAGTCCGGCATACAAGTGGATTCGCCGGATCAGCATATTGATCCGCGAGCCAAGCTTCGGCTTGTGTTTGGTCACCGGTTTGGTTTGGACGACCGGTTTTACTTTGGGGGGACGAGGAACGACAACGGGGTCTGCAACAACATGACTCATGGAGGGAACTCTTTTGCAACAAAGAAGATTCGAGGGAAAAACCAAAACACGACCGTTTTGACGTCGCTGGCTAGGAGAGCAGGCAAAAGCAATGTGCTTCGCCGCAAAACCTCGATTGGCTTGCTGAGTCCTTGAAAATCGCCTGAATTTGTAACTCAGGTCGGGTTTGTATTGTGACTGAAGATGCCGATGATTGTAAGATGCCTCGCCAGGATCCAAATTCACGACCACTCGTTTGCAGCTATAATGGATACCGATTGAGGGGAATCGACGTTTACGCCCCCTGATTAGTAAAGATAATTAGTGATTCGGAAATGAGCGACTGGGCTGATGGAACCGGCCCTTCAGGCCAAAACATTGCGCCGTGAATCAACATACAATCGTATTGGCATCCTGTCATTTGACACGAGGAGGAAAAACATGCGAACGTGGCGACTTCTTCTACACGAACTTTCTATCGTAGTATTGCTGGGAACGTTCTTCGTGCTCCCTGTGGTTGCTCGTCAGGATTCCCATCAAGACCCAACGGCGACGGCGGACGAATCTCGGGCCGAGCGCGAGAAGGCGATGCGATACCATGAAGCCTTGCGCAAACGGCCCACGACGGGATTCTTGTTCGATCGATTCTTCGATGCGTGGCTGGAGTTTTCTACCATTGCCGAACTGGAAACGTTCCTGCGCGATGAAGCCGCCCAAACGACAGCGACCAGCGATCAACTTTTGTTAGCGTTCTTTTTTGCCAAGCAAGGAGATGACGTTCGCGCACTTGAACAGTTTCGAACGGCACTAGCGACGGATCCCGGCAATGCAGTTGCATGGTATGAAAAAGGCGTGACCGAAGCTCGTACGCTCGATTTCGATACGGCCCTCGCCGATCTTGGCCGCGCGTCGGAGGCCAAGCCGGATAAGGAACTGGCGCTTCGGATTGCCCAGTTGCAAGGTTCGATTCTGGTTCGCAACGGCCAGGTCGAAGAAGCCATTGAGACATGGGACAACCTGCTAACCGAACATCCGAGTGATGAAGGCTTGCTCGAAGACATCATCGAACAGCAGATCGGCGAAGGATTGTTCGAGCAAGCGGAAACAACCTCGGACCGCTTGATCACCATCACACGTGATCCGTACCAGCAGGTGATGCGTCGGATGCGAAAAGGAGATGTGTTGCAGCGAGCGGGCAAACGAGACGAAGCCCTTGCGGTTTATGGTGAAACGTTGCAGCGAGTAGGTCGCGAGACATGGCTGGAACGGGAACTGATCGCGCAAATTGCCGAACTGTTTCATCGGGAAGACAATTTGTCGGCTTTGAAGGAACATTGGGAGCAGTTGATTGAGGCTGAGCCGGATCGATTGGCACTTCACAAAGCGTCCGCAAAACTGGCCTTGGACTTAGGCGATCAGGAACATGCCATTTCGGCTTGGCAGAGAATCGTCGAACAGACGCCGGGCGACCGCAGCAATCGCGAAGGCTACATCGCGATCCTGGCGAGAGCGAATCAGCTTGACTCAGCCATCGCGCAATTAAGAACATTGATTGCACAATTCCCGGAGGATGCCGAATTGCAGATCAAGCTGGCTGGCTTCTTGCATCAAGCCGGTCAAGCTGAAGAAGCAACGGCAGCGATCCACAAGTATATGGCGAAATCAGATCGCTCCGAATACGCGTACTTGCGCGGTGCGAGGGCGCTGGATGGTTTCGGGCAGAAGGAAGCGGCTCGCAAGGTGTTTGAAGAATGCCTTGCCGCGCATTCCGATTCCACGACGGCTCGCGAAGCGTTTGCAGCCTGGTTGTACGATGGCGATGGAAAATCGCGAGCCATCGAGATTTGGAAGCGACTGGCGGTCGGTGCTGATCGAAACGAAGTGGTTCGAGTTACCAGGATGTTGACAGCTCGAAAGGAACATCAACATGCGTTCGACTTGCTGCATGGCCGATTGTCAGAACTGAGTGATGACACGATTTATTTGGGGCAATTGATCGATGAAGCGTTGTCACTTGAAAAGTATGAAGAAACGGTTCCGTGGGTCGCACGGCGAGTTCGTCTGGCGCGGAACGCGAATGAGCTGGAAGGAATCGCTCCGCAGGCGTTGCGGGTTCTGGGGAAAATTGAGAATGAAGACTCGTTGATCAGCCTGATACGTGCCGACGCGGCGAAGTCGGTTTCTTCGGTTTGCATGTTGTCGGAGATTTCGGAGCTTCGCGGCGATCCGAAAGGGGCCAGCGCTTTACTGGAAAACGCATTGGCTGCTGTGACGGCAGAACCCGACAGCGAAACAAAATCGGGACGTTTGGAGATGTTGGGTCTTCAGCGGATACGCTTGGCAACGGTTCGACAGGACTGGCAGACCGCCGCCGCAGCCGCCAAAAGCCTGATCGAACTTCCGGGCGGTCGGAAGACGGCCAATATTCGGCGGCTGGTGGATCTTTATTTGCGTGACAACCAATACGAGCAAGCATTACCTTGGGCCGCCGAATGGAAACAGGTTTCACCGGGAAGCCTTATGCCGTGGATCCAGGAATCTCAAATTCTGACGCGGATGGGGCGCGACCAGGATTCGCTGCGCGTGCTGCGTCAGGCAAGCAGAAAATTTCCCAACGATGTCGATCTGGCATCCATGTTGGCGGAGAAGCTTGTCGAGGTCGGTCAGTACAAGGAAGCCGAACGAATTTACTGGCGGCATCATGAACAGAGCCAGGACTTGAATGATCGGCTTCGTTGGATTGAGCGTTTGGCTCAGCTCAGTCGTCAAACCTACAAGTCGGCTGAGTTGATCAAGACGCTGGAAGAGCGTCGTCGCGGAAATCCAGAATCGATCGAACCGCTGCTGAGTCTGGCGATTGTCCATCGATTTCAAAGCAACTACGAGGAGCGTCGCGCAGTGCTGCTGGAGGCGACGCGGAAGCAACCGGATCATTTGTCATTGTTGCTGGAGATCGCCCGCATGGACGAATCGGAAGGTGAATGGGAAAAGGCACTGGAAACGCTGGAGATGGCATTGCCGCTCGACCCTACCGATCGCGTCAAGCAACAGATTGCAAAAATCTGCCTCCAGCACCATCAAACGGAACGCGGGCTGGCTCTATTGACCGAAATTGCAGGAGGCGATGAAGCCGATCCTCGCGAGATCGAGACGATTGTCGATGCCCTGACGGCTTCGGAGGAGTGGGAGCGCGCCCGTGATTTTCTGGCACCTCATGCGGCGAGGCTACCGGATGATTGGCGATTGCAGTATTTGCGAGCCGTGATTGAAAAGGAGTTGGGCGAAACGGAACTGGCAAAGAGCCTGTTTGTGGATTTGCTATCCGCGGAGGGAGTTCTGCCAGGAACGGCACCGGTCGTTCAGGGACACGCTCATTACTTCGTGGATTCGTTTTGGCTGATTCCAGAGGGCTTGCCTCCTGGGTTCGTTCAGGTCCAACAGATTGCCGCTGATTCTGAGGAGGCATTGAGCAATGAACTGGACCGGGGGCACAGGTGGTATTCTGGCTACGGACATTTTTCGATGACATCGAATCGCATCGCATTCCCGGTTGATGCGCAGCAATGTAGGACATTTGCGATTTGCCATCTGATTCAGTTCGTCGACGAGATGGCTGATGAGCAGCGTTTGGAGCTGGTTCGTGTACTCGCTCGACATGGAGTTTCCGAAGCGGAACTGGTTGTGGTGATCAATCCGACAGACGAAAGTTTCAGACTGCTTTATGACGAGCTTCTCGGCAAGTTTCCTGACAACGAAACATTGCTGGCGCTGGTGGTGATGGAGGGTTGGACCAATCGCTCGGTTGGCCCTGAGTCGTTGTTGATGGCGAAGGCTTACGAAAAATTCAAATCGTCGTATCCAACGCTCGCGTTTTTGCCCGCAATCAATCTGGCAATTACGGAGAGTGATTCGTCGATGCTGATCGAGGCGATCGAGATTGCGGAGCGAACTGATTTAACCAATGGACACATGGTCGAGGGGATGGGTCGATTGTGTCACCACCTCGAATCCTCGGGTGAGTCGGTTCCGCCCGAGTTGAAAATTCGGGTCAACCAGATTTTGCGTCGATGGCATGCAAACATGCCGTCTACCGGTCGCAGCGATATTTCAGATTTTCTGTACTATCATGTCTTCGCCTCCATGTTGTCCGATGCACCGCCGGAACAGTTCCTGTCGTTTCTGGAGGAGGAACTGGAACGTCAGGTTCGAAATAGGACAGGGGACAACGCGGCGACACCCTCCGTCAGTCGGTTCGTTGGTTATCTCCATCCCGGATATTATCACGAGAATCCCATTCAACTGCTTCCCTGTCCGCCAAACCAATGGAATGAATTTTCTGACGAGCTGGCCACCCGATTTTTCAAAGCCTTTGACAGGACTGTTTCGCATTCGGGTAGCAACAAAGTAGCAATCTCAGACAAGGATTGGGTCGAAAGGTATGCGCCCGCTGTTGGGAATGTCAAACATCCGATCTTGCAAGCAATCTTGCAGTTGCAAACGGGCTTGTCGATGGAACGACTCAATCCTGATGGCGGGGCCAATGCGTTTGAGCCGTTGCGGGAAACGCTCAAGCCAATGATTGAAGCCGAACGTCCGAATCTCGATGCGATTCTGATGGCGGCGACTCTGGCAACTCACGAAAAGAAATGGGCCGAAGCATCGCAGATATTGGAGCAAGCGTACTCTCTGCCAATGAAGCAGGAAATGCGAAAAGTGATTGATAGCGCGTTGGTGGCGCTGGCGATCGATGACGAGGTGGACAATCTGGAAGACCCGGAGTATGCGAAACAGCTCGGCGCGGCGCAATCGGCCGCACTGCGGATGCGCCGATACGGTTTGAATGTTGAACAGCAGCGAGTGTTGCTGGTTGCGATGGAAAGGCTCGAGCTAAACGAAGAAGCAGAAAGACTGGAATCAAGTCTTGCCTCAAAGAAATCGCCGTCTCGACGTCAGGTTCATTCGAACTATCGCCAGGCTGCAGAGCCTGTTGATCGCGTTGCGGAACTGGTTGACCAAGGCAATCGTGCGGGCGCTGTGGCGCTGTTGACTCAGGAATTCAATGTCATGGCAAGGCTGGCAATATCCGATGTCCGCAATATTTCCATCCGCCATGACTGGGAAGATTTTCTGGAAAAAGTCGACTCATCTCGTTTGAAAACCGAACTGTTGGCACAGCTCGATGATGACTATGCGAAGTCGTCTTCCAGGTTGGCCTATCGCGGACTGGCTCATGAATTGCTGGGTGAGCGAGCCACGGCGATCGAGTGGTACCAGAAGGCGCTCGATACCAACGCGAGACAATCGGCGGTGCGACTTCGTTTGTTGAAGTTGCAGTTCAACAATAATCCCAATCAGATCGCTGTGCTTCTCGCAGGCGTACCTCGTCGTGAACGGGATGAGTTTATCCAGTCGCTCTTGGAGTACATCGAGGAAGACTATGAGGAATTTGGGCTTGAGAAGCGGCTGGCAATCCTGGACCATTTGGTCACGTTTGCGGAATCGATTTCAGATGGAAGCAAGCCGTCCCCCGACTGGCTGAAGGTGACACTCGCCCTGATTGCTCGTGGATCAGACATTGACATTCAAGGTGAACTCCCGTTCCTTGCCGCTGCAGACGAAGACCGTACTTCAATCAAACGGCTCATGCATGTGCCTTTTGTGTACTCTCCGAACCAACAAGCAAAACGCGAGCTGCCGGAAACGTTTGCCGAAGAAGAGGTCGCCCAAGCCATGGACCGGATCGTCGATCGTGTCAATGCAGCCATCGCGAGACGGCGTTCAATCCACGACCGAATCGTTGCAGTGATGCGCAAATCGCCGGAGGAGGCGCCCGAAGCATTTACTGCCTGGCTGGCAGCTTGCGAAGCTGCAGGCGAGATGCCCGGAGACGAGGCGGTTCAGTTTGCACGACAGGCGGTCATCGACTACAAGCCACCTCGCAACCGGAAATCCTCTTATCGCGATCCCCGCAGAGGTGATGATGAGAAGCAAATTGTCAAAAAGAAAACACCGGTTGAATTCCTTGCACGCCACTACGGTTGGGCGGCGGATGACCGTGGGTCGGCAGAGATTCAGTTTCTGGTGGACGCGATGAAAGACAATCGCAATGTACAGGAAGCTCATTTGCTCAACGAGCTGTATCAACTCTATGCGGCTCCGGAGCAGGAGTTTGTTCGGATCGCTGAAAAGGTGCTGCTGGCTCACTCCCAGCGGGAATACGAATTCCAGGTGGCTCCGTCGAACGCGTTTGATATCTGGCGGGATCGCAAGCTGACCGTCGATCTGGCACCGCTTCTGCTTGATCGGCTTTCACAAATGATCGGTCAGTCCCAGATGCGAGTTTCAGAAACGGAGGTTGTGGTGGGCGACTACCTGAAATCATTGTCGGATGGAGATCGGATGGAGGAAGTGAAGTCGTTCCTTGACGCGGCGTCGGTCAGGTTTATCGGTCCGCACGACGAGCAGTCAGCGATATTGGCAAAACTGGAGGCTGCCAATCCGTCGGGTATTTACTCCAAACTCGATGCCGAGCAACACCGTTTCCGGATTTATACCAATTTGCTGAGCCGGTGTTTGGCGAATCGCAAGTTGATACTGTGTTCGCTCCATGAGTTGCATCGCGTAGGACGACTGACGGAACAGGATTGCAGGACTGCTGCAGGGACGATCATGAAGTGGCTCAACGACAAGGATCGTTTCGAGGAGGCGATGGCGTGGCTCAATGACTCGCCATTCCTGAGTGGCGTTTCGGATTTCCAACCGTATCCGGTTTCCGTTTCCGTGCCTGAAGCGTCCTGGGGAATCTCGGTGTGGGGAAAATTTTTGCTGGACAACAACTGGCTCGATCCGACCCCCAGGAAGCGGTTGTTGCAAGAATTATCCAGTCGGGAGAACCCAACGTTCGGTGAACGGATTCTGCTACTGGCCTTGAATGGTTCGCTAACCCAGAAAGCCGTCTACGATGCCTTGGGCGCTGATCTTCATGCACTCCAGAATCTGGATCGAGAACAAAAACTCGTGCTGGCGGATTTTATTAGGGAACTTCAGTCGCACCGGCATGCATTTGGCGAGAACCGCGGCCAACATACCTCTCAGGGAAGACAGGCCGCGAATATTTTGACTGCGGCTCAAATCTTCGAGGTCGATTCACTCACACGTGAGCAGATTTTTTCTGCCCTTCAGCTACAACATAAACCTCAGTCCGTGGAGGCCGAGAAAAAAAGGACGAATTTATTCACCGGACGAGAAAGGGAGGAGTATCCTTCAGAAATTCGATACCGATCGAATGGAGAAAGGCTTGACTATGTGTGGGATACTTCAAAGCATTCGGAGGCTTTTTCCCATAGCGTACAAGAAGGAATCTATTGGAAGGGCGAGCTAGTCCGGCTGATTGAGTCTCACCCCACCGAAGAACATTGGCGGTTGTATGGAGGCCCCCGTATCCATCGACAGTTGATGTTCGAATCTCCCAACGCCAACCCGAATGTTCGTCCTCGACCAGGAGATATTGTAGGCGGGGCAAATTGCCCGGTGATCGGTTGCATCGACGGAGCGTTTCTTGATGACTATTTCCCTAACACACCCAAGACCGTTATCGAGAGACAGGGTGACAAGGTTGCTCTTCGCAGTACCACAGAGTACGGTGTGGCTTCATGCGTCCTGGATTCGCAGAGAGAGTATCTTCCGATAGAGCTGGAGATCATAAAGTCTCCGGATCATTTGACTTCGGGCGGACGAGTTTTAAAAACGGTGAAGTTTGACGTTGATGAACCCAGCAGCAGTCTGACTCGAAAACGTATCGTCTTGAAGGACGTGGTCATCCAGGAGGACTCAAGCGGCCGATTTTTCATCGGTAGCGGCAAACTCGAGGAGGAAATAACCAGTGAACGCTCAGTTGAAGGAACCGTTATCTATGAGTGGAAAGTAAAATCCGTTGACTATAGCCCCAAGTACGGAGGAGTCATTCGTCCCGAAGTGTCGATTGCCATGGGAGAGGATTTTTGGGCCAATGCCGTTGAAGAGCTTCCATTCGTATGGTCGCCGGATGATAATTGGGTGATTCCCTGGCCTCACGACTGATGACACCTATACGGTTTATTCGAAGGAGCGCATTCAGTCATGAAACAACAATCGATCAGTCTTATCCATCATTTCGTATCGCAGGTTCAACGACGGCTGAACTGGCACAACCTGTTGTATCTTGGCCTATGGGCGGCCGCGATCGGTGGTTCTGCCATGCTGATCGTTGCGGGTAGCTATGTGTGGTTTGGCTATACGGTGCCGCGGCAGTGGTATGGAGCCGTTTTGGGTTGCGCGATATTGGCAGGATTGATTGCATGGGGATTGAAATGGGTACGGCGCGATCAGGCGGCTCACTTCATCGACCAGCGGTTTAATCTCAAGGATGCCGTGCGATCCTATGAACATTTTTCGTCCGCTGGATTGCAGGATGGTTTCTACGCGCTGCAGGCGGCCCAGGCCGAGCGTCAGGTTGCCCAACATTCGCCCAGTGAGATCAAGTTTCGTCCTGCCTGGTCGCTGGTTGGTTCCGCGTTGCTGATCCTAGCGACGTCGATCGCCATGGGCTTCAAAGGCCCCAGTCCCGCTGTGATCGCCGAACAGGAGCGGGCACAGGCAACGTTGACCACAACTTCAGCAGTCAACGAAGAAATGGAATCACTGATCAAGGAACTGGAAGTCGCAACCGACGACGAATATGAACGCGAGCTGATCAATCCGGATCAGTTGCGAGAATGGGTTGCGGAACTGGAAGCCACCGAAGATCCGCGCGAGGCGATGCGGCAATACGCCAAACTGGAACAGAAAATCAACCGCGCCGCCGAGTCTCTCCAAAATCGCCGCGATGAACAGTTGCTCGATCGCGCCGCATTGGAATTGAAAAAAGATAATCAGAATCGTGAACTGGCCGATCTTCTCAAGCAAAAAAAATACGAGCAAGCAGCGGACGAACTGGATAAGATGACTCCTTCGAAAACGGATGCCGCACAGGATCGCAAACTTTCCGAACGACAAAAGGAGCTTGCAAAACTTCGCGCTGCGACTCGAAGGATGGCGGATGCCGCAAGGCAATCGAGTTCGACCCAGCGCCAGAATGATCATGGTAATGCAGGTCAGACCGACCGTTCGACTTCGAAGCAGCGACGAGCAAGCCGTTCAACCACGACTCAGCGGCAGGCTACCGAAGGATCGGGTGAGGATTCGGATTCAAACGATTTAGCAGACGACGCGGCAGAAGAGGCGGACGACTGGGGCGACGAGGATGATCGAGATTCGGATGGCTTCGACGATTTGGCGGATCGACTGCAAGGGCTTGATCAGGCGGTCGAGGAGCTGGAGAGGGTGTTCATGGATCTTGAATTTTTTGATTTTGAAGACGGGTTGGATGATTTCGATAGGTGGTTCGATCTGGTGGAAGCCGAACTGGATGGGTTGGGAGATGAGTTGCGCAGTCTGGCCCGTATGCGCTCGGCTTCGGCTCGACTGAAAAAGTTGGCCTTGCAATGTGCCCAGTGCCAAAGTTCGATGTCGACGATGGCCAACAACGCGGCTCGCGGTGGAAGGGAGGCGGGAGTCGGAACCAGCGATCTTCAACGAACGGGCGAAGAAAATCCAATCGTGGAAGGCAACGCGTTCGTACTCAAAGGTATCAAGGGAGACGGCCCGTCACTGACTCAAATTCAGGAAGCCGATTCCGGCACCGGTGTCAGCGGGCGACGTGGCCAGACGGTTGATCGAGAGTTTCAAAAACAGTTCGAATCATTCGTCGAGCGGGAAGACATCCCGGAAGAATTGAAGTCAGGAGTCAAGAACTATTTTCTGCAGATCCATCAACTGGAAAACAGTTCGAATTCGTCCGCGAATGATGTGCCAACAATGATTGAACGATAATCTCTTACCGGGAGAAGTTGTCGTCGGCAGGTATGAGAGTAGAATAATATGAGTTATCACACCAGAATTGGAGAGAATTTTATGTTGTCTGATAGAGCAAGATCCGTTGCGGAAAAGGCAAAGCGAATCTACGAAGATCAGCTCCGCGAGGGCCTTGAGTCAAGTGAATACGGACGCTTCATTTGTATCGAACCGGAATCGGGTGACTTCTTTTTGGGCAACACCTATGACGAAGCCGTCAATCAGGCAATTGACGCGCATTTCGACCGCCTTACCCATACAATCCGCATTGGCCACCAAGCAGCACTTCACATCGGAGTGTTGCATCAGTGACTGGATTCGTCGATCAGTTGCGAGCACTGATAAAGGTACAGGTAGGACCAAAATCGGGCAATACAAAGTCATCCGTTGTCGCTTGGATTGACACAGCCTTCAATGGTGGCTTGGTGTTGCCTCGTGTTGAGATCGAACGACTGAAGTTGAAGGAATGTTCGTCAATGCAGGCCATTCTTGCGGATGGCCAACAAGTAGAGCTTCCGACATTTACATGCTATCTCGAATGGTTCGGCAAAGAGTATCGAACTCAGATTATTGCCAACGAAGGCACCTATCCCTTGCTGGGAACGATGCTACTTGATGGATATGATTTGACTGTCAGTTATCGAGATAAAACCGTTATGCTGACCTGACTTACCGATTGGGATTAAAATAGTCCGCAGGTTTCGTATCTCGCAGCAAAGAGAACCTAAAGGAGACCTTCATTGACATCATCTGCCACCGCTTCCGGAGTGGAAGAAAAAGTCTCAGAATTTGTTACAACATTTCAGCGACTGCGCGATGAAGTTTCTCGCTTCATCGTTGGCCAGCAAACCATCATCGAAGATGTTTTGACTGCGATTGTCTGTGGCGGTCATGTGTTGCTCGAAGGGGTGCCCGGCTTGGGGAAAACGGCACTTGTGAATACGATCAGCCGAGCCGTCGAACTAAAGTTTCAACGGATTCAATTTACACCGGACCTGCTTCCTGCGGATATTGTCGGGACGCAGATATTGCTGGAACGCGACGGGCGGAGGCAACTGGAGTTTCAACCCGGCCCAGTATTCTGCAACGTGTTGCTGGCTGATGAGATCAACCGGGCGACCCCCAAAACACAATCGGCTCTGCTGGAAACCATGCAGGAAAAGTCGGTCACGGTCGCAGGCACTACCCACCGCCTGGAGTTGCCCTTCTTTGTGTTGGCGACGCAGAACCCGATCGAACAGGACGGGACGTTTCCGCTACCGGAAGCTCAACTGGATCGTTTTTTCTTTAAGCTGTTTGTGGGGATTCCGGGTCATGACGAGTTTTCAGAAATTCTCAATCGAACCGGCGGCAATGCAACTCCCGAAATTCGCCCAGTGGCGACGAGCGACGAAATTTTGCGAATGGGTCAGTTGCTGCGAGAAGTTCCCATCGATCGACCGGTACAAGATCATTTAATCCGCGTGGTTCGAGCGACACATCCCGAAGACGCCCATGCAACCGAGGCCGTCAAAAAGTACGTTCGCTACGGTTCATCGCCTCGCGGAGCGCAAACGATGCTCGCCGCAGCGCGGGCGAAGGCGCTGCTGGACGGTCGTTTTCATGTATCCTGTGAAGACGTTGATCGCGTGGCTGTTCCGGCATTGCGTCATCGCGTCCTGCTTAGTTTTGAAGGTGAGGCGGAAGGAGTGAATACGGATGAAATGATTGAGTCCGTGTTGCAATATGCGAAGAAATAGCCTCGTCTCAACACCATGTTCAGCTTCACCGATCCCACCTTCATTCGCCGTCTCGACTCACTCTACTTGCTGGCCCGCAAGGTACTAAGCGGATCGTTGCAAGCGGACCGAAAGAGTGTCCGCCGCGGGACAGGCGTGACGTTCGCGGACTATGCGGAGTACTATTTTGGAGCCGACTACCGGGCAATTGACTGGCGTGTGTTTGCGCGGTTTGATGATTTGATTATCAAACTTTTTGAGGTCGAAGAAGATGCGACGATCCATATTTTGCTCGATGGCAGTCGCTCGATGGATGGAAAATTTCTTTACGCACGGCAGCTTGCGGCGGCGCTTGGGTACATCGCGCTCAACAACCTTGACCGGTTGGCGCTACACGGTCTGGGTGAATCGCTGACTCCGATTCTGGAGCGATCCCGCGGGCGGGGTACGATCATGCCGTTCCTCAAGAGCCTCGAGGGAGCGGCCACGTCACCGGGCGACACTAAATTCAATACGGCTTGCCGGCTGTTTCAAGCCCGCCATCGTCGCCGCTCAGTTGTGATTGTCATTTCGGACTTTTTGTTCCCGACCGGTTTCGATGATGGTTTGAATTATCTGCAGTGGCACAATCACGATATTTACTGTCTGCAAGTCCAGAACGACGACGATACGCGCTGTGCCTGGAAAGGAGATGTTGAGCTGGAGTGCGTTGAAACCAGTCAACGTCGGCGGCTGACGATTACCCCCCGTGAAGCCGCACTCTACGAGCAGGCGGTTGCCGACTGGAACGAACAACTGAAACGAAGTTGCTCGCGGCGCGGGATTGGGCTGGCTGCGACGACGCCGGAGATTCCGTTTGATCGCGTGGTTCAGGACATCCTGCGGCGGGGAGGGTTGGTGGCGTGAGTTTTGCTGCACCGATTCTTTTCTGGGGGCTGCTAAGTCTACTCCCGTTGATCGCGTTTTACTTTTTGAAAGTTCGTCCGGATCGCAAACCGGCAACCGCGTGGTTCTTGTGGGAGAAAGTCTTTGAAGAACGTCGTGCCAGAACGTTGTTTCAGAGGTTTCGTGATTTTTTCAGTTTGCTGTTGATGGCGATTTGCTTCTTCGCGATCGTTGCGGCAGCCGCTCGTCCATTCTGGACAGGTGATTCGCGCCGCGATTTGATGCTGATCATCGATAACAGTGCGTCGATGAATGCCACTGATGGTGAGGAAACGCGATTGGAGCAGGCCAAACGGGTGGCCTCCGACATTGTTCGCTCGCTCAGCGGTCATCAGCGCTGCAGCATCGCGTCGCTGGGGAACGAAATCGTGATGCACTCCGGTTTGACGGACAATCCTAAAGAGCTGCTCGATGCTGTCGCACGCATTGAGCCGACGTCCCTGCCGTCGTCGCTGCGCGAGATTGAAAAGTGGGATAGACCTCCCGGTCTGTCAACCTCAGCATCTTCACAAGATGAACCGCGAATGATTTTGATCTCGGACGGCTGTCTGGGTGGAACTGTCGCTTCGTCTGTC
The DNA here is from genome assembly GCA_964414815.1 of uncultured Pirellulaceae bacterium. Classification (GTDB taxonomy): domain Bacteria; phylum Planctomycetota; class Planctomycetia; order Pirellulales; family Pirellulaceae; genus Mariniblastus. Next base: position 23,122 of record CAYPXY010000007.1, read on the forward strand.
GAACTATTGAAAGTCGGTTCACCCGGTCGCGGCAATATCGGGTTCGTGGCTTGCGACATGCAGCGGCTGCCTTTACCGGACAAACCCGTAGGTGTTTTCTACCAGATCGCATCCACATTTTCCGGCACCGTTCAAGTTGATCTGTCGGCTTTCCACGACACACCGGACAATCTGATTCGTTTGGTTCCACTGGAGATCGAACCGGGACTCAATACACCAGAAATTTTTCGCATCGAGAATGCTCACGATGGGAAATGGTGGTTGCAATTGGAAATCAAGGATTCACTGGCCGATGACAATCGGGTCCATGCCGTGCTGCCGCCGCTGATACCGATGGATGTCGCCGTGGACGGAGATTTGAGATTTTTTTACGAACATGGTGTGCTGGCGTTTTCGAGAGGCGATCATTTACTGCGGCTGGTTTCAGCGGCAGAAGCGAAACTGGTTATCGGTCAGGGCAACATCGCGACGGATCGCTTGGCACCCGATACCGACTTACTGATCTTTCAGCCAAAGGGAGAGTCGGTCTGGTGGACCGACGATGGGGAGGAGATTGCAGTGACGTTGCCGATCGTTCTGGATGAGGAACATCCGCTGCTCAAACATGTCGAAGCGGCTTCGATTCCCTGGATGGGCGCACGACGTCTACGAGCCCCGGCCGGATCAGAGATCCTGGTTACTGCGGAAGATGGGGTGCCCTTGCTTTACCGAACGGTCGATCGAGGCCGAAGAATCGTGGTTGTGAACCTCGACCCCGTAGCGGCGGATTTTTTTTTCAGCCCCTGGTTTCCGGTTCTGGTTTATTCAGCGGCGGCCCATCTGGCAGGACGAACGGAGGCCGTTCCGGCAACTTATGCGACCGGCCAGATCGTTCCGCTTCCCAGAAAAGACAAAGACGAGACGACGGAGTGGACGCTGCCCAATGGTGTTGCGATTTCACAAAATGCCACGATGTCCGGGCCGCTGTCCCAAACCGGTTTTCATGGATTCAAAAGTGAGGCGGGTGAGCGGCTGGCTGGTTGTAGCCTTCTGTCGATTGACGAAACCCAAATCGATAATTCAGAAATCGTTGATACCAGTCAACCGATCTCAAGGGGCTGGTCACCCGTCAGTATTCTGACGTGGTTGGCAATCGCGGTTCTGGTTATTGAATCAATGCTGTTCCATCGACGGTGGGTGGGGTGAGACGATGGAACTGATATCCCTTTCGCCGTTGTGGTGCTTGCTCATCCTGATTCCCTGGGGGCTTTCGTTTCGGTACAGTCTTGTCGATGCACCGCTCTCGAGAAAGGTGGCCTCGTTTCTATTGAGAGTGTTGGGACTGGTACTGTTGATCGTTGCTCTTTGCCGGCCTTTTGCATTTCAGTCCAACCACGATGTTCATGTGGTGTTTCTGGTCGATGTTTCCCAGTCTGTCGATGTGGGTGCCGTCCGTTCGGCAGTCGATCAGGTATCCCAAGGAATCGAAAAGCTAAACCGAGACGATGATTGGTCGCTGTTTGCGGTTGCCGATGGTGTGCGGAAATTTGATAGCCCGAATCAGATGACCGAATGGCTTGAAAGCTGGAAGACCGCAGGCACCGACGATCAGTTTCGCAGCGCTTCGAAACTGGGTGAATCCATCTTGCGAGTCCGAAACCTCTTTCCAGCCGAGAAAGTCAAACAGCTTGTGCTTTTGAGCGACGGTCAGGATACGTCAGGATCGCTCGACGAAGCTTTGCGGCAAGTTGCCAGTGAAAAAATTAGTGTGAATTTTTATACATTATCACCCTTGACCGAGCCGGAGGTAGCCGTTGTGGCACTGACTCCCTCGACGACTCACGCTTGGCACGGTGAGGTCGTTCGTATGACGGTCGAAGTGAAAAGCAATCGGCCTAACAACGGGACATTGCGAATGATTCACCGGGGCGTTGTCGTACAGGAACAGCCAGTCGATTTGAAGCCGGATGTTCCCAATCGGTTTTTCTTTGATGTCGACATGGTGACGCCCGGTTCGAGTCAGTGGACAGCCGAGTTGGTCGCGAAGGAAGATCATTTCCCGCTGAACAACCAGCGAACCTGCACGCTGACGGTTCGTGGCCGGCCGCGAGTTTTGCTTTTGCATCAGAACGAACAGGAGTTGCGGCCGCTCGTCCGGGCTTTGCAGGAACAGGATTTTTCAATCGAAGTGCGCGGCAAGTTTGGTGTGCCTGATTCGATAGGCGAATTGCTGGAGTTCGACGCCGTCGTGCTGGCCGATCTTCCGGCGACGATGATGACTCAGCGGCAAATGCAGCTGATGCGGCAGTTTGTGGTCGATTTTGGAGGAGGGCTGGCGATGCTCGGATCCGAAAATAGTTTCGGGTTGGGAGGCTATCACAAAACGCCGGTCGAGGAAGTCTTGCCACTGGTTTCACGGTTTGAAAAGGAGCGGGAGAAGCCTTCGCTGGCGATGGTGTTGGTGATTGATAAATCAGGTTCGATGGACGGGCTGCCGATCATGTTGGCCCGAGAGGCTGCCAAAGCAGCAGTCGAATTGTTGGGAGCACGCGACCAGATCGGCGTCGTCGGTTTCGACAGTCAACCCGTGGTCGTCAGCGAATTGCGAATGGCTGTCGAAGCCGACCAGATTTGTTCCGATATTGACTCGTTGGCGGCCGATGGTGGAACCAGCATGTATCCGGCGATGCTGGTAGGGCGGGAGATGCTGGAAAACACGTCCGCCAAAATTCGGCACATGATCTGTTTGAGTGACGGTCACACCAGTGACGCCGATCATGAAGGGTTGGTTGAAGAGATGGTTGACAGCGGTATCACTGTTTCGACTGTCGCGCTTGGTGACGCCGATCGACAACTGCTGGCCCGCATCGCAGAGATCGGTCGCGGGCGCTACTACGAGACGGATGATCCGACCAATGTGCCACAGATTTTTACCAGCGAAACGATGCAAGCGTCACGTTCGGCGATCAAGGAGGATTTGTACGGTACGGTGCAAACAGGAGATCATCCGGTGCTGACCGGGTTCCGCAATGCGGATCTTCCGTTTACGCTGGGCTATGTGCTGACTCAGGCGAAGCCGACGGCGCAAGTTTTGTTGGTGACGGAGGAGGGCGATCCATTGCTGGCGGTGGGGCGTTTTGGATTGGGCTCGGGGATCGGTTGGTCGAGCGATTTATCGGAACGTTGGGGAGGTGAGTGGCTCGCATGGGGCGATTGCGGAAAGTTTTGGGGGCAAGTGCTGCGAGGTATGATCCGCCAACGAACCCATGAAGGGATTCAAGTCACGTCGCAGGTATCGGATGACCTATGGCAGTTGCGTATCGTAAAACGCGATCCGGCAGGGATGCCCCAATCGGGTGTCGATTGGGAATTGGCGACGCTCGATGAGCAGGGGAAAACGGAGATCATTCCTGTTGCTGAAGCCGGTTTAGGGGCTTATCAATCAACGGTTGCCGTCGAGAATCGCTCGACTCTGACGTTGCGATTGCGAGATCGCGACACAGATCAGATTCAGGTATTACATTACAATCGCCCCTGGCCGGCCGAATACAATTTGTCCGAAAAGCTACCCGAGAGCATTCGTGCGTTGCCCCCGTTCTCAGCTGACGAAATTCGCGCCGAGATAACGCCGCAGCAGGCCCGCGTCCCGATCGCCCACTATTTCTATTTTGCAGCGCTGGCAGCGTTTCTGGCAAGCAATCTGATCAGGCGGCTGTGATGAGTAGCGTTGCCGTTTACGGCGAATAGACGTTTACTTCAAACACATTGAATGCTGCCGGTTTTTAACCGGTAGATCGTTACCTTCTACCTGATGAAGGAGCAGTAGAAAATCAATAGATGCTCCTGGATTTTATCCAGGGGAGTTTCACCTTCACCCTCACGATTGACCTGGCTTTCCATGAACGGCTGCTGGATTATGTTGGAGACTTCATTGCTGCACAACACTCCCGCAATAGCTGCGCTGCCCGATGTCGATCGGGAATTTCTCCTGCAGGGGTCGCAGCATGGCAACCTCCCGTAAACCATTGGTTGAGAGCCGGGAGTGCTTGGGGTGCGATGTTTCCGGAAACGAGAGTTACAGGAATGCCAGCCATGCGAGCTTTGTTTGCGACTGCGGCAGGGCCTTTGCCGGCCAGCGTTTGGAGGTCGCTGCAACCTTCACCGGTGATAACCCAGTCCGCGTTCGCAACGGCCGTGTCAAAACCCGATCGTTTGCAAATGGTGTCTGCTCCCGATTCCATTCGCCCTCCGAGAAGCTGGAGCGCGAATCCAAGTCCCCCCGCAGCTCCAGCGCCCGGATGTTGGCTGTAACTCGTTCCCAATGCCTTGTCTAACAAGTTGCCGAAACGTTCGAGAACCTGGTCAATGAAATGGATCTCGTCTTCCGCAACTCCCTTTTGAGGACCAAAAATGGTGGTGGCACCATTGGGACCGCACAGTGGATTGTCGACGTCGGCAAGAATCGTCAGACTCGTACACTGGCCGAACATTTGAGACAGTTCTTTGAGGCCCTCCACTTGTTCAAGTTGGGTCAAAGTATCGAACGCATTGGAAGGTGTTTGAAATTCCTGGTTGGCGTAGAAGTCCTGTATCATCCGATCAAGTTTTTTTTGCTGATCGAAAGTCAATCGCGTCTCTGGCGCCTTTTGCGTCTCTGATGAGCCGACCAAGGGAAGCAGTTGCTGGCCCTTGGTACCTATAAATTGAATTCCCAGCGCGTACAGAAGACCTGCTCCGGCGTCGTTGGTGGAGGAGCCGCCCAAGCCGACCAGAAAGTTCTGAATGCCTTTCTGAAGGAGAATCTTGAGCAGTTGCCCGACGCCAAAACTGGTTCTCCAGCTTACTGGCAGCGGGGATGTTGACAAACGCGTGAGGCCCACGATCTCGGCGACTTCCAGGACCGCCGTGACGCGGTCGGTAGACTGGCTTTCTGCTTTGGTTTGGGCCGTAGAATGGAAGGCTGTGGTTTGAAGATTGGCCTCAGGCTCGGACGGGCCAAGAATTCCATAGTTAACCGACACGATTTCGCCTTCTGCGTTCATGACCGAGGCTTGCTCGATCGTTCCGCCGCAAGCTTTGACCAGGACAGAAATCGTACCTTCCCCGCCATCGGCCAAGGGGAATGGTTCGATCTGGGCGTGAGGAAAGGCTGCGGCAATTCCCTCCGACATGGCTTGAGCTGCTTCGATCGATGTCAACGTTCCCTTGAAGGAATTGGGGGCGATTAGAACACGCATGGGATTCTAAACCAGATTGCGAGGTTCGCCGCCGTGCCAGGCTTCGACATTGTCGATCAGTTGGTCGGCCAGTCGCTGCATTGCCTGTTGGCTGGCCCAGGCGACGTGGGGCGTGATCAACAGATTGTCGGCCTGATACTCCAGCAGTGGATTCCCGTGCGTCGGGGGTTCGACATGAAGAACGTCGATACCGGCTCCGGCGATCCAGCCTTCTCGTAATGCCTGCAACAAGGCCCCTTCGTTGACGATCCCTCCGCGAGCGGTGTTGATTAACAGGGCCGATGGCTTCATCTCGCGAAGTTCGCTCTCGGAGATCAAGTTTTCAGTATTGCTTGACAAGGGGCAATGCAAGCTAAGGACATCGGAGGTTTTCAGCACGGTGTTGAAATCCGTGTAGCCCTCGCGGCACGATGTTCGGCCTTTGTGTTCGGCAACCAGCACCTTCATGCCAAACGCCGCGCCGAGTTTGCCGACGGCCTGACCAATCGACCCATTGCCGACAATGCCCAGCGTGCTGCCGGCCAGGTCCTGAATGGGAGCCCCTAAATGGCAAAAGATGGGGGCATTTTGCCAAGCTCCTGATTTCAGATCGGTGCGATAGGAAATCAGGTTGCGACGCAATGCCAACGTAAGTGCGAAAACGTGTTCAGGGACCGAGTTCACGGAGTAGTGCCGGATATTGCATACTTGCAGGCCGCGCTCACGGCAGCACTCCAGGTCCACATTGTTGGTTCCGGTTGCGGCCACCGCGATCAATCTCAATTCGGGTAGTTGTTCCAGAATTTTGCGATTCAATACGACTTTGTTGGTGATCGCCACTTGGACATCTTGAAGTCGCGGCACCACCTCTGACTCACTGGTGCTTGGATAATCGCACCATGTGTGAGGAAATCGAGGCGGTCGAATTTCTGCGATCAAACTATCGCGATCAAGGAAGACAATGGGGGTCATGGTAACCAGGTTTGTGTTATTGGTTTTATGGGTGTCAGCCATTGGCCAATCGGATTCGAAAATTCGCAAGTTTGCGAATCGGATATGAAGTACATTGCGCGCCTCGTAAAATATTTAACAATAAAAGCCATCCAGGTAGGCTAGGGGCCGGCCACTATCAGTCTGGGATTGTAGCCTGAAATTGTCCCGAAGGCAAAAGAGCTACACGATCGGAGGCGAAAGAGAAACTACTGACGCACCTTCTGGTTCCGCGGGGAACGGCATTGATGCAACTCAACGTTCCAAATCAGATTGTCAAGGAATATTTTGCGAACTTACTGGTCGTTCGAACTTTTGACCCTGCGACTTCTCGGTGGATGCCCGACGGAGTATAATCACTCGTATTCAATCGGGAGTAAACGATGACCCATCAAGAGTTGATAGCGGCGATTGAGTCGCTCCCCAAAGACATCCAGTTTGCCATCGCTAATTCGGTTCTCGATCGATTGGCCGACGAAGGACCGCCCCCCATCTCGGAAAAGCTGAAAGCCGAGTTTCTTCGCCGCGAAGAAGCATTCTTTGCCAACCCAGACCAAGGTGAACGGTGGGAGCAAGTGTGTGCAGAATTGTTTGAGCATTGACCACCTCACGCATCATCATCGAGCCGCTTGCGAAGCAAGACATTCGAGCAGCACGCAGCTACTATTCAGATAAGGGAGAAGATACATCCCATCGTTTTCGCGATGAGTTGATTCGAGTATTGGACTTGCTTTCCAGACATCCAGAGGCTGTCGTGATTGCATTCGGGCGTACACGCCTAAAACCCATGCGTCAGTTTCCGTACGTGATTGGCTATGTTCTTCATGACGGCACTATTCATGTGACAGGCGTGCAACATGGTGGCCTGGGCTGGGACGTTTTTAATCGCCGTCAGTTTTGACTTTGCTTCTCATCGAAGCGAAAGAGACAATCTTCCAGGCCAGTTATGGTCCGGCGGGAGTCTGGTGATCATGTTTGCCGCATCGTCGCAGCTTTAAAAATAAAAAAGTCGCTATAAATTCATTGATTTACAGCGACTTGGCAAGAATGGGCGATATTGGGCTTGAACCAACGACCTCCACGATGTCAAGCCGATAAATTCTTCCAGCTTTTCAGCATGTTTCCCGAAGAATAGTGGCATTTTAAGGACTTTCAGGGCGTTTGCAATCCGTTGCAAGGAATAGCGATTTTATCGAAGTTTTTGCAGTACCGAAAATCGCAAAACAGTATGTACCGTCTTGGCGAGGCGGGGCCGCCAAGGTTGCTCCTGACGAGTATCAGGCTATGCTCATTCGGATCGCCGAGTTGGAGCAGAATATCAAGCAAACGCCCTGCCAACTCAAACGGAGCTTGCGGTCAAATGTTTGAGGCAGGATACCAATCAGAACAGGCCTCGAAGTTCTCGCAAAACTATGTAGTCAGGACGCTTTCAAAAGACCAAACGCGATTTGCTAAAAACAAAGAAGGTCGCAGGACGCTAAACTTGTCACACAAAACTATCTGGGCCGACCCCAGAAAAGAGCCAATGAAGATTTTCTGAAAAATTTCACATTTTTTTTTTGCGGTATTTTTGATTGGATAAGTTGTGATTTTGCCGAGAAAATGCGAGAAAAATAAAGACAGACAGAACTTCGATTTTGTTCTCCGTTCTTGTTTTGCGGTAGTTTGCGGAAACACCTGTTGACATGCATCCAATAATATTGATGATTTATTGGTGTGCGGTAGTTGTGTTGCACTGCTCTTAGCAGGGGCATATGTCAAATTTTAGCAGTAGAGGGCTAGTCAAATGAGCAAGGTCGTTGATGCGCGTCAAGAAAAAGATCTGTCGCCTCCATATGTGGCTTGGACCACGTTCAAAAATTTCATCAAGTTCCTCAAGGAACATGGGGTTCCGTCAAGAATCGACAAAAGCGTAATGAACGGACTGTCTGGGGGGACACAAAGCCATCTGGCAAGTACCATTCGATATCTAGGTCTTGTTAAAGTCGACCTCTCCCCAACAGACGTGATGGAAAATTTGGTTAGCGACTTTGGTACAGATGCATGGCAGGAATCTCTTTCCGCCGTGCTAAAAGCATCCTATTACGATGTTACAGACGGAATTGACCTCACTAAAGCAACCCCCCACCAGCTCGACAAGTGTTTTGAAAACGATAATCAATCGGCTGCTATGGTTGACAAAATGGTTCGATTCTACCTGTCAGGCTTGGAAGAGGCTGGTATTCCATTTTCGACGCATCTTAAACAAAGGAAGCCCAAGGCGAAGCGGAAACCGGGGGCACCGAAAGCCAAGGAATCAGGGGGGCAAGCTGAATCCAATCCAGTAACCCCGAAATCTTCCAGTCTAGGAAAAGTTCCTGAAGGAATGATTGAATTTCCAATTCACCTGAAGGGAGGAAGAAGGGGCAGTATCGTAATGCCGGGCGACATCACATCCGATGATTGTGAAATGATCGAGCTTATTTTGCCCATGCTGAAAAAGCTCAGCAACGACGGCGGTTTCAAAAACTAGTACAGTTTAAGACAAGGAGGGTGTATCGATGATATAGCGAGGCTGGCTAAGCGGCCATAGAAAAAAGCCGCCCCGTAGACCACAATTGCATTGGGTGCCTACAGGGGCGGGCCTTAGCAGGGTTGTTGGCGGGACCAGTTTTCGAAGGCAGGCCCGCCGCCATATTCATATCAGCCAAAAGGCGAATAGGTGGGGCGAGACCAATGCACTCGCCTCCACCGCATTTATATTAACAACTAGCTGGCTGAGTCCAAGCCCTATTTTTTACTTTTCTTGCCATGCTGGCTTACCATTTTTCTGATCGCTTCGGCAGCCAGCGGCCGCTCCATCGCGTCATCGTTTCGGTTCAACCGCTTGTGGAACTACGGACAGATTTTGCAGGAAGAATTGTGTGCGTTGAAAACGCGAACAGTTCACTTTGCTGCAATGCGGCGCAATCGATCAGGCTCCGGCATTGAATCGTCCCAAGGAAAAACACCAACGCAATAGGCGGTTTCGCCTTTCTCAGCACGTTCCCCGTACTTAATTATTACATCGCGCAGAAATTCGCGCTGTGATTTCGTGGAGACGAATTTCCCCAGCCGATAAAACGGCTCGGGATCGTCATCGAGTGGATCGTATAGGCCAAGCGTCAACCAAGTTTCTCGCCGTGATTCACGGGCAGCGTCCCAGTAGAACATTCGTTGGGCGTTTGAGTCGAAGCAAATGCCGATGATCTGCCAGCGGCCACAATCGAGCTTCCGTTTTCGTTCGTATCGAATTTTGGTAACGAGTACAGAGCGAGGTTTGTAGACTGGCGGACGGTCGCAAAGGTTTTGTTCGGGATAGTCAAAATGGACAACTTCGCCGATTGCGAAAGGAGGTTTGGGGGTCTTCATGGTTTGTTTGCTCCTGAAAGGTGCGTAGAGGATGAATTAGAAATTATGAGAACGGAAACTACTGCAAGCTTCTGTGGGTGCCAGTTCAATCCATTGCTTCAAGCATTGTACCGTTCCATCGTCCACTCTCGGCAGAACAACGCGAACGCTCGATTAAGCCAGCTTCGGCCAATGCATTGATGTACCGGTAGACTGTCCTTGGATGCAAAGTTCCCTGAAATTCACGGGCAACTTCGGTTGGTGTACAGCATGGATTCGCACGGATGAAATCGAAAATCGCAAACGATCTTTCGATGATGCTCGTAAAGTTGCCCCGCCGTCCCCATGCTGACGGTCGGGGCTGAGCGATTGATTGGGAGTTGATTGTCATCGCACCCTCAAACGAGCCAGATAAACCAGCTTGAGAAGTCACGGGCCTCAATGGCGGCGTGATTCACAAGGAACCGGTGAGCATCGGCTTTTCCGAGGCTGTTGGTCACTTCCAGCTTTTCAACGATCTGAAATCGTGCTGGCTTTTCTTGCCAGTTTTTGGGGCTGAAATTGCCCACGGGTCGAACGAGATAGCAGCGGTACTGTCGCGGCTTACGGCGTGCAGATAGAATGGTCATTAGCGTGTCTCCAAGTTAGTGTTGGTGATGCGTCAGGAGTATGATCGGGCGCCAACCCTTTCATGCTCCGTTTTTATTCAGCTTGACTTACTGAATGCCTTAAGTATACTAATAATTCGAAGGTAATCAAGTTCCCTTGGAGTTTATTTTGAAAGAAAGTCAAAAAAAGTCAATTGTCCGGAAAAAGCCGGGGCCACGGCCCATGGAATCCGAGTTACGGCGTACTGAAATCATTCGGGTTTTGGCCAACGAACAAGAAAAAGCCAAGATTGCAGAGTTGGCCGAAGAAGCTGGGTTGTCGGTTTCCGTGTATCTGCGTTTGCGCGGCTTGCACAAGATTTAATAAAAAGCGAGGGGGCGGATCATAGTGTTAAGGTCACACAGAGGGATGCGGCTTTCTAGGGCGAGCAAACCTTATGGTAGTGTCCCTCACTTTCATCCGTCCCCCTCCTTCGCTAAGCACATTGTGCGTACTTATTCGAAATCCAGACAATAGCTTTGGACCGAAGCCGATAGGAAAAAACGGGACAAGCCACGTTCAACCTCGCTTTGTATTATCGACCAACCACAGTGGGGATGTTGTCGAGCTTCTTTACCGTCTCGCGGCTTGATCGTTCAACTTCCTTGGTTGACTTCAGTTGCTCTTCTTGCAGTTCACTGAGCCGCCGCAACAACCGTTCTTGCTGAAGTTCAATTTCATGGCGTTCAGGATCAATGCCCTGATTCATCAATTCTCGACGATTGCGACGCTCTTCGTTGAGTTTCCGATAATCCATCGGTTCCTGATCTTGAAATTTTTCCGTCCCAAACAGTGAGGATTGAGCTCTATCCATCCAGTCCAGCGCGGTCGTCCCTAAAGGCGCAAGAAGCGCTTTCTCACGCGCCAACTTTTCCGCTTCTTGTTCCACATATTGCCTCCTTTTCAATAGTTCACGTTCGCGGGCTATCTCGAATGTGGATTTTTCGGACTTGGCTTCTGGCCGTTCCTCAGCGCCACCGCCTACTTCCGCTTTGGGCTGGACAATAATTGCATCCTTCAGCAGTTTCTTTCGATATTCGTCGCTGAGTTCGCCCGTTTTCTGTTCCCGAATCTTTCCGGCTCCAAACATCGCGGATTGCATCCAGTCCAGCCAATCCAGCGCTCCCACTATCGGAGTTTGAAGAAATTCGCCGTCTCGTCGCGCTTGTCGATTTTCAGCGCTTTGGATCAAATAGTGCGTTTCTTCCTCAATCGCATCTGTACTTGATGCTTCAGTTACGATCTCATCAGCTGCCTTTCCGATGTTGCGCCGTCGCCGAGCAAGCTCACGTCGATCCACGCTATCAGCTTGACGCCTTACAAGGCTGCCGTCCCCAGCGAACTGACTTTTCGAAATTTCAATGTACATGTCGCGGATCGCATTCGACTGATTGACGATTTCGCGAATCGTTTCAATCATTTGCCGGTTGCCATCGGCGAACTGGGAAATTTCCTCATCTGACATATTTCCGAGAAGCCCTTGCGCATTGATCCCGCTTTGCCCTTCAAACCGTTCATCCATTTTCATTTGATTGAATAGCTCGGCCAGCCGTTTCCCAGTGTCCTCGCCGAACCGATTGGACAGGGCGGCAACGTAAGCGGCGTTTTCCTGCGCGCTGAAATTGCTATCCCTCGATACTTCGGCGATATTCTTCAGCACATTCCCCAAGTCGCCCTTGCCAAGCTCCGTTGCTTTGAACCCGATGTTCAGCGCCTCCTCACCGCCGAGTTTCTCGAACTCCTTTTTCATTTCAATCATGTATTTCAGCGCATCCTCTGGATCGACGTAGGGTGCAACACGAGCCGCCAAAAGCTGATCGTGCGCTTTGACGCCTGCCGATGTCCCTTTGAATACGAAATCACGGGAAGCTTTACGGTCCAAGCCGGTCAAAAGTGCCATATCATCGGCTTGCGTTTCCAGTTCCGCAAAATCATGGCCGATCATTCCGCGCAGTTTCCGGCGCGAATCCTCTAGTGACGAATCAACACTTAGTGCCTCTTCGCGGTCTTTTTTGACTTGCTGCAGCGCGTTTGAAACAACTTTGATCGCAGCCGCCGCCGTTAGGAATTTCTTGCCAAACGAGATGACCTTATCGCCCTGCTCATCACCGGCGGCATTATCGACTTCCTCTGAGGCTTGCTGGAGTGCTTTGTTGTAGTCCTCAACGGACAACTTACCCGCGTCGAACGCCGCTTTGATCTTCTTTTGAAGCTCAAGATGCTTTTCATCAAGACTCTTAGTTGATTCGAGAAGCTTATCAGCAGCCGACTTACCCTCGTTGATCTGCTTCTGCTGCTCCTTGTAAGCGTCCGTTGCTTCAAGTGCAACTCGCCTCTTTTCCTCTTCGGCTTTGATGGCCGCCGCTGATTCTTTTTCGTGAGCGTCCTGTAATTGCTCCAATGCGGTCGCGACCTCTTGCGGGGTTTTCACGCCTTGGCGGCCAGCCTCTTCGATAGCGGCTTTCTGACGATCATACTTTTGATTCAAGGTCTCGTTTTTTCTCAACAATTCATCGACCAAGCGAGATCCCTGACGTGCCGAATCGGCCTGAGTCTTGGCCAACTTCTGAGCCGCAACCTCTGCATTGGTGGAGGCCACTTCGTTTCGTTTCGCCCCCTCTTCGATCTTGGTCGATTGCGCAATGATCCGTTGCAGGGATTCCCAAAGTTTCCCCTCTTCACCGGTCATTACAATTTTCAGTTCACCGCTCATTTTTGTTATTCCTGAATTAGATGATCGAAAGCATTGTTTAGTATTTGGTGGGCCTGTGGCCCGGTAATGGTCTTTTTCCGGCCAATTTTTTTGGCTACGGACGTCAGATATTTGACCGAACGCAGAAGCTCTTTCTTGAAATATTCTCGATCGATCAAACTTGCTTCCTCCTTCTCAAGTTTTTGTTTCTGCATCTGCACCTGATATTCCAGTTTCTCAACTTCCAGTTGTCGAAATCGCAAAGCCTCTTTTTCAATCCGCTCAGCTTCGGCTTTCTTCGCATGGAAGTAATCAATCAAATCCATGAGTGAATAGCACCCGTCTTCTCCACGATCAAGGTTCTTCTGGCGGCCCACGGTACTCGGATGAACACCGAGGATATAAGCCGCGCCGGTGAGGTTAATCCGCATGGTTTTTAACCGTTCAAGTTCTTCATCTTCTGTTTCTTCAAACTTTTTATTTTTCGCCATTTTTGCTTGCTCCGGCTTTTTTAGTGTTTTGTGCAGAAAACTGCGTTCGATGATGCCTACGGCAAGGTTGGCCCCCCGTCTGGAAAGGACCCGCTCGTTTTTCGAAAGCCAGTTCACTGCATTGGGTTGGGTTGGAATGATTTCTGATTTTTGTTTCTGTCGCTGCATTGAGTTGCAAAATTCAACCAATGCAATAACTTGCAATGACTTGCAAGACCGCCTCTAAAACGCTCGACGTTTGCTTGTGCCGAGCGATCTTGATTGAGCAGTGGGGGTAAAAAGAGATAAGTGGCCGTTTAGCGTTACAACGGCCAACGTGGATGCCTTGTTGGGGATGTGGACGGGTTGCCCGGTTGTCACGCCATGTCTCCTTTGCCTTTGCGATTGAGAATGTTCCGTTCTCGTTCTTGCTCCCGTTCTTGCCATTCTCTGAGAGATAGCATTTCAGGGATGAAAATAATTCTGTCGGTCGGATTGCCGAAACCTATCTCCGAAACAAATACTCCGAACCGCGACTGAAATTCCCGTGCTGATTCCCGTGCTGATTCGTGGTCAATAACCATCTGATCAATTCCGTTGGTCACGTAGTATTTTGGCATCCTATCGCCTCCTGCAACCGGAACACTTGCCACACACTGGACATTCGAAGTTTTCGAAGCCGTCAAATGTGGCGATTGCGACCAATGAAGCCGAACAGTTGAACCGGCACGGCGGCAAGTCGCCTGAGCGCTCCAACGATGCCTTGATTCGTGGTTTGTGTGCTCTGACTTGATCGGCCAAGGCAGCCGTGATCCGTTCCGCCGGGCTTGCATACAACTTGCCGTCGCGGACGCTCAACTCGACTCCAAGCGATTCAGCCAGCAGGAAGGTTTCAAACAATTCGCGGTAGTTCTCAGTCATCGAAACAGACCTCCAAATCGGCCTTGCTCCTAGCTGCGCCTAGCCGTCCGGTTAACTTTGTATGCGCTATAGGATTTATAGAATTAACAGGATGACTGGTATCGACTGGTAGCGACCCCATTTTTTCCGATGTTTTTTCATCATCAGTCACAAGTCGAATGCCGTGGTAAATCACCTTATTTCGGAACTCTCCAGCCATTGATTTCTCTTTCTCGAACCGCTCAGCCATTGCCAACCCGAAAGCGGTTTTTGACCACTTCCCGCCATCCGACTGATAACGTTCAAAGAGGCTGCTGGCCGTTGCGATTGCGCCTGCCTCAACAACGCAGTTCTCAGCCAAGAACTCGCCCAATGTGTCACTATCGGCCCGATAGCCTGTTGTGGCCCGTCTGACCGCATCCGGCTCGACGATGGCCTGCTGCGTCTGGTATCGCATCCAGCCAGCCAACAGCCAATTCAGAATGCCGCTTCCTTCCTCAGTCGCAAGAATGCCCGCGAAGTCGGGAACCGGTTTGACCTTTTTGGAAATATCAACCGTGAATGGAATGATCTTGATCCGTCGCCAGATCGCTTGATCCGTACCGGAGACTTTCGGCAAGTGATTCGTACTTAGCCAAAACGTATGGGTTCGTTTGAACGTCCAGAAGTCTTCCCGCATCCGCCGCGCGGTAACCAGAGCATCCCCAGTCAGTTCCTTGACTCGCGACTCTCGCAACCTCGATCCACGCTCCGGCTCGCTGATCGGTACAAACCGTTTTTGGTAGAGCATCGCCTTGTCGGTAGGATGACCTTCGTTGTCGCCGAGCAACAGGCTCTCATTCGCCAATGCCGCGTAGTCGCCAAGCAACTCGGCAACACAGTTCCAGACCGTAGACTTCCCATTGTTTCCCGAACCGTAAGCAATCGGCAGCAATGCTAGTCCCACATCGCCAGATATGGAATAGCCCAAGAGCAACTGAACATACTCGACTAACGTCAGGTCGCCGTCAAAAACTAACTCAAGCGTTTGCAACCATCGGGGACATTGTGCTGCCGGATCAAATGTAACCGGTGCTAGCTGTGTGATCCGGTCGCTTAGTGAATGTGTTCGTAGCGTGCCGGTGCGCAAGTCGATGGTGCCATTCTGGACATTCAGTAATAGCGGGTCGCTGTTGAGTTCTTCGATTTGACAAACTACTCGTTCATCGGATTCTGCCAACTTCAGGAATGCCGAAATTTTCGCGGCTTGGCTTGTGGCTCGAATAAACGATGCAACGGCTTTTACACCATCGTCACCTAGTTGACTCGCCAATCGGCCAAGTTCACCCCATAAACTATCGGCGTAGCGTTTGGCTCGTTGCTGTACCCCTATACCGCTATCATCCTTCCAGCGGCATCCATCCCATGAAAGCCATTTGCCCCACGCCGGAACAAAAAGTAACTCAGAATGATATTTGTCAACGAATCGCTTTGAGTTTGCTAAATCTGTCCACCCGGATTGATCCTGCAAAGTAAACAATCTGTCGTTTGTTGGCTCCCATTCGGAAGAGTCCTCGACTATCCGAAGTAGTTCGTCTTTTGTGCCGCCACCGGCCAGCCAATCCGAAACGTCGCCTTTGGGTGGTAGTCCCGGAAGCTCGATAACTTTGATCGAAGTCGCGACACCTGACAGCGATCGTGCCACCTGATCCGCGTGTTTCCCCCCGGCTTCATCGTTGTCGGGAAGTACAACAACATGTCGCCCGCGAAGGAATTCAGCATGTTCGGCTCGCCACTTCCCAGCGCCACCTGAATTGCACGTTGCAACCAATCCGAGTTTGGATAACGCCAGCGCGTCCTTTTCGCCTTCCACAACGAAAGCCGTTTCGTTCGGATGCTTGACGATCCGCGGCAAGAGAAACGGAACAACCCGGATTCCCTTCACCTTCCAGTTCCAGCCGCCGTTATCGTCAGGTCGTCGTTGCCGGAAGTCTTTGGGTTCGAATCGGACAACCTGAAAAACAATCTTGTCGGCTTCGTCACGGTAATCGTATGTCGCCACGATTCGGCTTTTGCCTCTGGTGGCCTCGTCATTACGATTCGACCGCTCAGCCATCAAGTCGCGCAGTGACAGACCGACAGCCTCACAGATTGCTTCTGCCTCGCAGGCAGCATGACAATACACCAACGCGCGCCCGTCAATGCCGGTCGAGATACTCAGACTCGGATTGCGGTCGTCGTGGGCCGGACAGCAGCACTGCCAGTGCTTATCGCTATCGGGCTGCGCGATCGGATTGTATCCATGCTCTCGTAATGCTTCCAATACTCGTTCGGTCGGAGTCATTGCTCGGCCTCCCGAACCAACCGCCAGCCGTTCTGATGCCGAACCGTGATCGGCGTCACCCGATGGCTTCCGATGAGTGTATCCAGCTTTTTTGGACTGACCAGCTCGTAGATTTGATCGACCGTGATGCCGCAAGAGACGGCTAGCGACTCGACTTCCGAAGGCGGAACGGCATATCGGCGAGGCCCCAGATTGGGAACGCGCCGGAATCCGGGCACAGCTTGTTCGACACTGGATTGCGCTGCCCACTTGCGCAGCTTCTGAAGTTCGGCCTTGATGGCCGATTCAAGAGGCAAAAAGACCATCGCTTTTTCGACGGACGGCCCGCCAAGGATCAGCGAATCAAGAAATCGCCTTAGGGCTTCCTGCTTGCTTTCCAGACCGTTTTCAACTATCATTCGTTTACTCCTTTCCTTCGCCGGTATTGGCCGTCACGCCACCGGCATTTTTTATTCCTAGATGCCCATTTCTTCGAGTTCTTTTTCGGCGGCATCAATCTGTCGTTGACGGGCTTTCGGCGTGGACGGACTTGATAGCTTCGATGTGCCGTTGATCTTCCCCAGAAAGGATTCAATCGCGTCTCGTGTGGTGAATCTCTGACCACCGACCAGCCACGATTCCAGTTTGTGTCCCCGGGCGCCACGCTCAATCCAACGCCAGATTGTGGCAATGTGAGGCCGGGTCGGGATGATGCTCGCGGCTTCCCTGAGCGGAATTAGTTCTTGATCCAGAATGGTTGACATTTGCGATACTCCAATAAAAAACGCACCGAGTTAAATTCGATGCGTAAAAAATATGGGATCGCGAATGAATGTCGATAGTGTTTTTTGCTTAGGTTACGAAAAGTAACAAAAGGTAACTTCAAGTAACATCGGCAGGCATTTCAATATGGTAGTGTGAGAGAAATTCCGGCTTGATGTAGATTGTCAGTTTGCTTGCCCTGATTTCATATTGTCCGCGCGTACCTTCCGGCCGTCGTACTTCAATACCTTTAGCCGCTTTTTCGCTCATATTTTTGCTCGTGAAATTGCAATGGCTCAAGGGGACCGTTATCCAGACGTCAGTGTGTTTGTGGACGGAATCCAGTTTAGCCTTCATCAGGTTAAGCTCTCCCTTCGTCTGCCTTACAGGCTCTAGCAATTCCAACCCGGTCAGGCTTAAAGAGGCAGCCAATAAACAGCAATTCTTGCAATCTATGCCCAACCAGTTTCCCATTTTTGACACTTCAATCAGCGCGATTTCGACGTTTTTTTTTAGCTCGAAGTGATCGTCTAGTAGGGCACTCGCAGGTGCCAACAATTCAAAGGCGCGAGTGTCAAGAAACGAATCTCTAACTGAGTCGAATGCCCTTTGAAGCCTGCCTTCGTGAACGGCGAAATCAGCCGGAAGGATAGCAAGAGCGCTTTGTAACCGGTCGATCAAATCCACAGCGATCTCAATTTGATGTTGACACGTGGAAGTGGGAAGTTGATTTGTGACAACAGAGAGTTCCTTGGCAAGCTGCTCAAAGTCGATGGTCTCATTCATGGATTCTTTTCCTTTATTTGATCGGGTGACTCCCCGGCTTGCAGGCGAAAAGATTTCCTGTTGGCCGGGTCGTCGATGCGGTAGCTACTCCGCGCCCGATTGTGTAGGTCAAATTATATCAAAGTTTTGGGGTCGCTCGCATGGCCTTCTTGGCTGGCTTATCGATCACACAAACTCCTCAATTTGCAGTCGTTTCCCCCGGCGAATCGGCTGAGCGACTTTGTTTGTGTTGCCGTTGATAAATTTTTCAATCGCGGCCTCGGAGACCCTCCAGCACTTGCGCACTGGACTCAAGCTGACATTGACCGCTTCGAGCTTGCCGGACGTGATCAGCGACGTCACCGACGCGGAGGAAATTGCCAGTCGCTCGGCAACTTGTTTGAGCTTCAAAAGTTGTGTTGGAGGCGTTGCTGCCGGGAAATCGTGGTTCATGGTTGGACCTTGCTCAACTGTGATTTGATCTTTGTTTGCAACGTGCTCATCATCCGATCCTCCTCGCCACTTCAATCGCTTTCTCCAAATCCGCTTCGGCGTAAATCTGCGTCACGTCGGCCTTGCTGTGGCCAAGCGTGACCTGTGCCGCCTCCAGTCCGAACCGCTTGCGAATCTCAGTAGCGGCCGTGTGGCGAAGCTGATTCGGATGCCAGCGATGTTCGGATCGCCATTTCTTGATCGCCTCCGGATCGGTCATGGTTTCAGGTGATGGAAACGCCGCGTCGCAGGCCCGCTGAATCGCTCGACGATAGCTGTCCGTCGTGTATTGCTCTCCCGGCTTCCACTTGGGAGAGCGTTTACGATTGCTTCCCGGCCGATTGCCGTGACTGATCGGGATGACTCGTTGGGCGTGCCGATCCTGTCGGCGCTTCCTCTCGCTGTCCAGCGGGCTGAAACAATGGGTTTGCTTGTCCCGAAGTAGGTACGGCCTTAGAACGTCCTGCCCCTGTGGACCGATGGCGACGATGCGGCTCCGTTCGTGATGCTCGGTCTTGTGTTCTGACGGTCGATATAGCCAGATGTCTCCGCTTATGTCCACATCGCACGGCCTGACGTTGCAGACTTCTGCCGGTCTCATTCCAGTCAACCGCTGGAGGCGCACCATGTCGGCCACCACGTTCGCCAATTTGGCCACGGTCGCATCGACAACCGCATCGGCCACCGGAAGAACGGGTTGGGTTTCCCTCGCGTCAGTGCGGCCCTTGGAAAGCCCCCGCACGGTAGCCAGTGATTGATAGAGGATCGACGGAAGCAGTTCTTCTGACGCCCCCCATTTGAACAACTGTTTAATCGACGCGATGCGATCATTGACAGTTCGACGAGACAGGTCTTGCTGAACGAAAAGATGCTGGAGGGTCTTCAGCGCTTTGGGGCCAAATTCCCTGACCGACTTGCGTCCGTAATACTGCCTGAGCAGCCGGAAAGCCAGTTTGAAATTCTCCAGTGTTCCTGTGGATCGCCCGTTCTTGCGATAGTGCTTTCTGGCCCATTTGAGAAAAGCCACGATCAACTCATTGATCGTGATCGATTGTTCGACCGGTTCAGCGGTCCGGCCACGGGCAAGCCATTCAGATACCAGCCGGTCGTACTCGACTTTGCTGGCCTTTGATCCATACGGCCCAAGGTAGTAATCAATGCCAGAAAGTGTAACAACCGCTTGTCCGCTGGCTCGGTGTTTGCGGTATTTGGGAACGACGTTCTTGAGTTTTGGCATGTGCAGGCCCTTTCCGGTTTGCCAAAACGGTATGTACCGTTTTGGCGTGTTGGAAACATGCTGCACTTGCGACCTTCGCAAGGTGAATTTCGCTCGGAAATTCTCGGCGTTTTTATTAAATGGGCGATATTGGGCTTGAACCAACGACCTCCACGATGTCAACGTGGCGCTCTAGCCAACTGAGCTAACCGCCCTGGTTTTAGAATGCGATCCCCAGCTACTGCCTATGTTCTGCCGATGGGATCGGAACTCTGGCTGCCGATTATATCGGCAAAATTCGTTTCTGCCAAGCGGCAATTTGTCGAGTGAATACTCGGTTGGAGATATTCGCTCGGATATCTTATAATGACTGCCCTTATAATGACCGCCGCGAACCTGCAGAGGTTCGTTCCATTTCATCATTATCCAAACCAAACGCCTCACGGCGCGATTTACACGCCTTTTTTAAAATGACCAGCGTTCTATTACCTGACGGAAGTGTTAAACAATTCGAAAAACGGGTTTCTGTGGCCGATGTCGCCAAGAGCATCGGCTCGCGGCTGGCCAAAGATGCGATGTGGGGGGAAGTCAATTTGCAGCCCGTCAAGCTTGATTTTGAGCTTCCAGCGACGGGCGACCCGGTGCCGCTGAAGATTATAACCAAGAAGGATCCGCAGGCGCTCGAAACCATGCGGCATAGCTGTGCCCATGTGATGGCTCGCGCGGTGATGCGGATCAAGAAGGGGACGCAACTGGCGTTCGGGCCACCCACCGAAGCCGGTTTCTATTACGACTTCGAGTGCGAAGAGCCGCTGACCGAAGAAGATTTCCCGGCTATCGAAGCCGAAATGTGGAAGATCATCAAACTCGACGAACCGTTCGAACGAATCGAACGGTCTCGCGACGATGCGGTGCAGGTTTGTCACGACCTGAAACAGCACTTCAAGGTGGAGCATATCGAGACCGGTTTGCAGGACCAGACGCTTTCGTTCTACCAGCAAGGCGAGTTCATCGACCTCTGCCGCGGGCCGCATATTCCGTCGCCAAAAACAATCGGTGCGTTCAAGCTGTTGTCGATCGCCGGAGCCTACTGGAAAGGTGACCAGAACAATCCGCAGCTTCAGCGGTTGTATGCAACCGCGTTCTTTACTCAGGAAGAGCTGGACGCCTATTTACAGCAACTTGAAGAAGCCAAAAAACGTGACCATCGGGTGCTTGGCAAGCGATTGAACCTGTTCCACATTGATGATGTGGTCGGCCAGGGGTTGGTGTTGTGGAGTCCGAAAGGAGCCTTCGTTCGGCACACTTTGCAGACCTTTATTCTCGAACATCTGACTCGACAAGGTTACGAACAAGTTTTCACTCCGCATATCGGCCGACTGGAGCTTTACAAAACCAGCGGCCATTTTCCGTACTACCAGGAAAGCCAGTATCCACCGCTGGTGCAGCGCGAGTATCTGTCGCAGCTTGCCGCCGAGGGTTGCAGTTGCAGTCAGCTTGCAAACAAAATGACCGAAGGTGACATCGATGGTTATCTCCTCAAGCCGATGAACTGCCCGCATCACATCAAGATTTTCGGATCGCAGCCACGCAGCTACCGCGATTTGCCGATACGGTTGTCGGAGTTCGGCACGGTGTATCGCTGGGAGCAATCCGGCGAGATCGGTGGGATGACTCGCGTACGAGGGTTTACTCAGGATGATGCTCACTTGTTCGTTACGCAGGATCAGCTTGCCGCAGAGTTGCAGGGCTGTCTGGAGCTGGTAAAAATCGTGTTCGAAACGATGGGCATGCAGGAGTTCTCAGTGCGGGTCGGTTTGCGCGATCCGGATGATTCAAAATATATCGGCGAACCGCAGAACTGGGATTTGGCCGAAGAAGCCTGTCGCAAAGCGGCACTGTCGCTCGGCAAACCGTTTACCGAGGAGCCAGGTGAAGCCGCATTTTATGGACCGAAGATTGACTTCGTGGTCAAAGACTGCATCGGCCGGAGCTGGCAAACCGGAACCGTTCAAGTGGATTACAACTTGCCGGTCCGGTTCAATCTCGAATACATCGGGGCTGACAATCAGTCGCATCGTCCGATCATGATTCACCGCGCTCCCTTTGGCAGCATGGAGCGGTTTATCGGGCTGTTGATCGAGCATTTCGCGGGTGCGTTTCCGTTGTGGCTTGCACCGGAACAAATTCGAATTGCAACCGTTTCCGACAAATCGGAAGAATACGGACGTCAGGTCGAGAAGGAGTTGAAAGCGGCCGGTTTGCGAGTGGTCGGTGACTATCGCAGCGAAAAACTGGGCGCCAAGATTCGCGATGGTCAGCTTGAAAAAATTCCTTACACACTGGTGGTCGGGCCAAAAGATGCGGAAGCCGGAACCGTTTCGATTCGATGTCTGCACCGGGGCGATCTGGGCGCGGTTTCAGTTGCAGAGGCGGTGGCGCAGTTTGCCAATGAAGTGCAACGGAAGGTGATTCATCAGTAGCTCGTTCAATGGAAAAATTATTAGACGTCATGAGGAAGCTCCGCGCACCGGAGGGTTGCCCGTGGGATCGCGAGCAGACGCATCTGAGCTTGCGGCAGTACTTGCTGGAAGAAGCTGCCGAAGCGGTCGATGCGATTACGGCGGGCGATGTGGATGAGGTGACGGAAGAGTTGGGAGATGTGTTGCTGCAAGTCGCGTTTCACTCGGTCATCGGTGAACAGGAACAGACGTTTACCTATGAAGACGTCGAGAACGCGATTGTCGAGAAACTGATTCGGCGCCACCCGCATGTGTTTGGCAACGTTCAGGCCGATACGCCCGATGTGGTGGTCGAGAACTGGAACGCGATCAAGAAGTCCGAGGGAAAATCAGCCAAGAGCGTCGCCGACCAGGTCCCTCGCAGCTTGGGAGCCCTACACCGCGCCATGGAGATTCAGCAAAAATTGAAAATCTCGGATACGACCCGCGAAACGCTGGTCGAGGCGATGGATCGAGGTGATCTGGCCGAGGCGTTGTGGAATCTGGTGGGGATTTGCAGAAAAGCGGGTTTGAATGCGGAATTGGTACTCAGAGAGCGGTGTGATGCCTTGCGGGAATGACAGGCGGGGACGTCTATCCAACGATTTGCCGGACGCTGGGCCTTGGAAATACGGTTGACTAAAACCGTATTTCCCCGATAATCTGGGTGTTTTCAGCCCTACAGGTTCGCCACCCCTAATTGTTTCACCCTAATTGTTTCAAATAAGGAACCAGCCATCGAAAAGTCAAATCGCATCAATGAGCATATCAAGATTAAGGAAGTCCGTGTTATCGACGCTGAGGGAAAGCAGCTAGGGGTACTCGCGACCCAGGAGGCATTGAAGCAGGCCCGTGAAGCTGGCCTGGATCTGGTCGAGGTTGCGCCGGAAGCCAAGCCGCCCGTCTGCCGGATCATGGACTTCGGCAAATTTAAATATGAGAAGGCCAAACGGCAAACCAAGAGCAAGCAGCATCATACGAAGCTCAAGGAAATCCGCTTGCGGCCGAAAACAGGCGAACATGATATCGAATTCAAGGTCAAGCAGGCGATTGGCTTTCTGAAGCACAACGACAAGGTGCAAGTCACTGTCACGTTCCGGGGCCGGGAGAACGCGCACATCGACGAAGGCCGCCGCGTGATGGATCAGATCATCGAAATGTTGACCGAATACGGCAAGGTCGAAAGCAAGCCGTCCCAACAGCAGCGGCGAATCATTTGTACCATTACGCCGGTGAAGTAAGGGAAACGAGAAAACGCCGTGACGGAACGTGACGGCGTTTTTCTGTTATGTAAACGCAGGGCCGACGATTGTCAGATCGAACCTGCGATGGGTCGTTGTCGAACGGAATGAATTTCGTTCAATTTTCTTTTGTCGAACGGAGTGAAATCCGCTCTGCATCATCCTAAGACTAGAAGCACATTTCCAGTCCTGCATATCCACCGCTGAGGATCAAACTGTCGTTCGAGTTGATGCGGTAGATTTCGTTTTCGTTTTCGAAGTTGCGGGGAATCTGGTTCGGCGCCAGTGCAATGCCGTTGATACCGATCAGCCGGTATCCAACGTTGGCTCGCACACGTTGAGAGAAGCGATAAGCAATCCCCAGGTCCAGTTCACCGATCATCGCCAGATTATCTCGCTGAGCCCAGTAATCGTAGTCGACGCCGCTGCCATTGTGGTAGGCAAATTCGCCGTTTTCATTCATGATCCGCTGGTAAGCACAGCTGCGGTTATTGAACAAACCGATTTTCGTGCCACCGATGAAGCTCAAACGGTCCGTGACACAAACTTCACTTCGGCCACCAAGCTGGAATCCAAGCAGTGTGTTTCGTGTTCCCAGCTCGTAGTCAACCCGCTCATTCGGCATCGGAGAAAAATCGAGGGCCGAGAATCGATAGTCTTCATTGAACTGGAACCATCGGAATCCGGCGATCCATTCATAGCTGGCTGCCCGGCCACCTCGAGAGGTAAAACTCCCCGCATTCTTGAGGGCATTCAACTCGACGTTGTAGACTTCGTTGTTGCGGTAAATTTCATATTCATCGGCATTGTTAAAGAAGTCCAGCAGGTTGTCCGGGTCTGGAGGAAGGAGAAAGTACTGAAATCCAGTCAGGTACGTTTCTGGCATTCCGTCAAACATCCCGACGGTGCGGCCACTGGGAAACAGGCCCCAGTAGCGGGCTTCGATTCCACGACCATTGCAATTACGTCCGATTAAGGAGACTTCAGCGCCCGGCATGGTGCCGTAATCATTTTCTGTTGACCACAAAGTATCAAAATTGTTTCGGCCCAGCGCGATGGGAGCTTCACCGTTGCGAGTGAAGAACAGAGCGCGAGTTCCGAGAACCCAGTTCATGGATCGAGTACTGGAGATGTTGTCGAACGTGCCGACGTTGGCACCGCAGCTATTGCCGTCGAAGTAAGACCCCTGTCCCAAGGATGCTCCAGCGTTACCGGGAGCTGCATAGCCTGGCGCACCATAACCGGATACACCACAACTTGGCGCTGTATAGCCCGGTGCAGCATAGCCTGGAACTCCATAGGCTTGGCCATTGCCATACCCCTGACCGTAGCCACCATCCACGCCACACGAGGCGCCTTGATTGCCGTAAACCGGGGCGACTGGAACGGGACCATTGGCAACCACGTTCCCTTGGTTGACGGCGGTTCCATTTACGGGCTGACCAGGATGACCACTGGCAATGTTGCCGTACATCGGTGCCGCCGGCTGGCCGTGAACCTGAACTCCACCTTGTGGGAAACCGTTGGGGGGCAGGGCTTGTCCGTTAACCGCACCGTAGGCCGCTTGCGGGGCATAGCCATTGGGATATCCCGGATGGGGTTGAACGCCCGGGTGGTATTGTTCCTGTGGAATGCCGGCTCGTGACATGATCGATTGATACGATCCGAGGTCATTCGTCTGATTCCACATCGGTTGAGCACCGGCGGTACTGACCATCAACGCGGATGCGACGCCAGTCAGCCAGTTGCGCCAAAATCGCTTCATTGTAAACTCCTTTTAAGCTAGCCCTGCCCAAGTGTGGCACGGAAATACGTAATGATATTTAATTCCGCTACGATTGGACTGTCTGGAACAGGTGTTGTGGGATGCGGATTCCTTACAACGTCTTTCACACTCATCGTCCGACCAGTTCTTGCAACCCTAACAGAAGTGGGTGCTAGAAATGTAAAATCCGAAACGACCGGTAAGACATTCGTCAGTCAAATAAAAAGCGTTACAATCGGCAAAGTTTGCCAACGCCGGAAAAGTTACGAAGACCGGAGATTTGATCGCGGCCGCCCCCCTAACGCTGCTGCGTTAGATCACCCATGAAATGCTCGATCGCGTGTTCGACCTGGAACGGTTTCGCGGTCGCTCGGGCCGACGCGCCCAGGATGGCTCGTAGCTCGCTGTTTTGAAGGGCTGCAATCATCGTTTCCGCCAACGTTTGGGGATCGCTCGGCGGAACCAGCAGGCCGTTCTTCCGATGCTCGATCCAGCGCATCACAAATGGATTCGAGATCGCCACGGTGCAGGTTTCGCAAGCCATGGCCTGCGCAAATCGATTGCAGGCGGTTCCCCGGACACCCGCATGAACATAGACGTCGGCTGCGATCAGCACGTCATCGAGTACGTCAAAATATCCCGGCATGATGATCGAACTGGATAAATCCAGCTCACGAATCCTGTTCCAGATGCCGCGAGCCGGGTCACCGTCGCCCAGCAACCACAACATGGCTCGCGGGACCTGAGTGAGTACCCGACGCCAACCGTCAATCAGTTGAGGAACTCCCTCGTCGGCCAGATCGGTTCCGCAAACGACCAGCGGTTGACCGGAGTCAATCGTCAGGATGG
Source organism: uncultured Pirellulaceae bacterium (assembly GCA_964414815.1). Taxonomy (GTDB): domain Bacteria; phylum Planctomycetota; class Planctomycetia; order Pirellulales; family Pirellulaceae; genus Mariniblastus. The sequence continues at coordinate 49,279 of CAYPXY010000007.1, forward strand.
GATGGGCATCGGAAAGGCTGGATCGAATCCGGGTCTGTTGGTCCAAGGACTTTACGAAGGAATGCGGATATCGAATGCAAGGGCCTAGCACCGTGATGCGCTCTGGCCGGATCTGGTTTCGGATCAGCGCTTCCCTGGTTTCGGGAGTGTCCACCAGAATTTTCTGTAGCTGATTGAGCGATTTATGTTGACGATACGAAATCCGCCGAGTCAAAAACGATTCCCAGCCGGACTGGTTGATTCGCAGGCAGACCGGCATGGTCGCCGCAAGGCTTCGAATCGCGCCCCACGATTCGCTGGTCAAGTCGTAGACGATCAGCAGGTCGAACTGAGCGTGCTGGATATAGGCTATGAGTTCCCGGAGATACCGAAACATTCCCCAAGGCCCCCCTCGTCGCCGCCCAAACCGGACGACATTGAATTCTCGCAACTGAAACGTTCGCGGCCAGTTTTTCTGCCAGTGGATGGTCAGCACTTCCACCGAGTGTCCCTCGCTGGTCAACGCTTGGGCCACATCGGCAGCCTCGCTTTCGGGAAAATCACAATAAGGCCAGAAGCGGCCACTAATGATTCCAATTTGCACGGCAAGATTCGTGATTCGTTTTCAACTCTGATTACCCAATATCGGCCTCTTCCAGACAGGCCAGAAACGGCAGATTCCGGTACTCGTCATTATAGTCCAGGCCGTATCCAACGACGAACTCATCCGGGATGTCAAAAGCCACATATTCCGGCCGCCAACCGACTTCCTGCCGTCCTGTCTTAAGCAGCAACACCGCCGACTTCAGACTGGTCGGTCCTAGTTCCCGCATCAGTTGAGTGACTTCGGACAAGGTGTGGCCAGTATCAAAAATGTCATCGATCAGCAGCACGTCCCGGCCGGTAATATCCAGCATCATGTCCGAGTTGATGGTCAAGGCTCCCCGGCGGGTTCCAGAGTAACTGCTGGTCTGAACGACACCGACCCGCAAGGGCATTTCAAGTTTGCGAATCAGGTCGGCCATCAGCACGACACTGCCGGTAAGCACGCCGACGATGGTCAGCGGATGGTTGCCATAGTCTCGATTGATTTGCGCCGCCAGTGCTTCAACGCCCTGACGAAGTTGTTGTTCATCCAGCAGGATTTTCATGGAAAATGACTCAAACGATCTTAAGTTGGAGAATTCAAAACAGAATTGTAATCGGCATCAACTCAGGTCGTAAAGAGAGCGGATTGTCAATTCCATCCCGAACTTGAATGACCGACCGGTAGGGTCTATCCCACATTTCAATATTGTCCGCCCACTCGTTCGTGTGTCATTTGAATGGCCCTCAACAGGCCTTTCGCCTTGTTGAGCGTCTCTTCGTATTCTTTGGCCGGCACGCTGTCGGCGACCAGGCCAGCGCCGGCCTGGATGTAGGCGATGTTGTCTTTGACCACCATCGTCCGCAGAGCGATACAGGTATCCATGTTCTGGGAATAGTCGATGTAGCCGACGGCACCGGCGTAAATGCCGCGACGATGCGGCTCCAGTTCGTCAATGATCTCCATTGCACGAACCTTGGGGGCGCCCGAAACGGTTCCGGCGGGTAGGCTGGCCAACAACGCGTCGAACGCGTCGCAATCGTCGCGCAGCTCACCCGTCACAGTGGACGATATGTGCATCACATGGCTGTATCGCTCGACGACCATTACATCCGGCAGCTTGACGGAGCCATAGTTTGCGACACGTCCGACATCGTTGCGGCCAAGATCGACCAGCATCACATGCTCGGCTCGCTCTTTTTCGTCGGCCAGCAGTTCCTCCTCCAGTAGGCGATCTTCCGCCGGGCTGGCGCCGCGCGGGCGAGTCCCTGCCAAGGGGCGGACCGTCATTTCCCGGCCCACCACACGGCACATGATTTCGGGGGAGCTGCCCACGATGGTCGCTTCGTCCGTGCGGAGAAAAAACATGAACGGGCTGGGGTTGAGTACTCTCAACGAGCGGTAGATTTCAAACGGATCGCACGAGATCGGAACTTTCAGACGTTGGCTTACGACTACTTGAAAAATATCACCGGCCTTGACGTACTCGATGCACTTGCGGACGGCGGATTCAAATTGGGGCTGCGTGAAGTTCGACTCAAACGCAGGAAGATTCCCCGACGGAACTCCTGCATCGACGCAAGTCAAGTTATCCGTCGGACGGTTGAGTTGCTCGATGATCTGATCCATTTGAGCGTTGGCAGACTGCCAGGCATGTTCGGGCGACGCATGCTGCGATGGCCAGGCAAGTGCCAATACGGTCAGCGTTTTCGTAATATGATCAAACACCAGCATCGAATCATAAAACGAAAACGACAGATCGTTCAGGTTTCTATCATCGGTCGGAGCGTTCGGAAGGTTTTCCACATAGCGGACCACGTCATAGCCGGCATACCCTACAGCTCCCCCGGTAAAGGGCGGCATCCCGGGCAGTTGGGCAACCGAGACTTCCCTGATTTTTTTGCGGACCTCGAGCACTGGGTTGTCGGAGTAATAGGTTTCGGAGTGCTTGGCCGATTGGATCGTGACCTGATTTCCTTTGGCAGAGATTTGCAGTTTGGGGTTAATCGCCAGAAAGCTATATCGCCCCACATTTTCTCCGCCGATGACGCTTTCAAACAGGCATGCCGTTTGGCCGGTATCGATTCTGCGAAACGCGGATACGGGCGTGAGAGCATCGCACAGCAGACGCCGATAAACGGGCACGGCGTCAAATTGCCGGGCGAGTTCAAGGAAAGTTGCAAAATCGGGGGATGAAGGCATGCGTTTGGCGAGGGGGGCGTCTAAAAAGTGTCCAGAAGTGGAACGGTTCACTAGCTTAACGTTCTGCAGATCGATCCACAACGCTGTAACCGTTCACGAAATTGCCTGATACGGTCCGCCCGATGGATTTTTGCTCGCTCAGGCACGGACATCTCCAGGCTGGAAATCTTGTAGGACAGGACGGCAAGCGATAGAATTTAGTTACTGCAAGCCAAACAGTTTAGCCGCAAGCCGAGTTGTTTAGCCGCAAGCCGAAGCCGACCGTTAGTCGTGTGCAGCTACTATCGGTAGCCGACGAGCTCAAGGTAGAAGCTGGAAGGACGAGCCAATGGTCGGCGCAGGCGCGTCGGGCATAGTGTAGCCTCCGTAAATAAGCTGCCTGCCAGCCAAGTTCCTGCAAACCAGTGTTCCGCGCGCCTTTGGGGGTTGCCGTTCGAGCGATTTCGGTGTTGGAATACGTTTTTGCGGCAACCCCCGACGGCTTGCGGCTAAACAGCAGAATTTCAAGCGAACAATTGCATCGAAATTGGCAACTCGATGGGCGTGCAAGATTGCCGTTGGTTGGTTGTGGAGTTCTCTGGTAAGGTTGTAGAAAGAAGGAAACTCACCATGAAATGTCAAAAATGCGAAAAGCCGGCGACCTTCCACATCACCGACTTGACCGGAGAAGAACTGCTTGCTCTGCATCTCTGTCCCGATTGCGCGAAGTTGTACTTGCAAACCGAAGAGCCCGCGATGGAAGCCCCCATGCTGTCGGGAGTTCTGAGCAAACAATTGCAGCTTGAGCAAACGGCGGAAGACCTGCGAGAACTCGACGCCAGAGAGTGTCCGGTTTGCGGCATTTCGTTCTACGAGTTCCGTCAAGGGGGACGACTCGGCTGTCCTCACGACTATATATTTTTTGGCAACGAATTGGAACCACTGTTGGTCAATGTTCACGGAGATAACCGGCATGTCGGCAAGCAGCCCGTTTGTGGGTCGCATGATACCGAGTCGCAAACCGAACTGATTCGGCTGCGTCGCGAAATGAAGGAAGTGATCGAAAAAGAAGACTACGAGATGGCAACCCGAATCCGCGATCGCATTCGCAAGATCGAAGGGGAAAATCGTCGTGGTGGCTAAACCAGAACCTGTCGGAAAAAGCAAATGGCACAAGAATCCACATCGTCTCGGACTTCCAGTGAGGAGCCCGGCATGACCATTGAAGCAATGACCCAGCGAAGCGGTGAGTGGCTCAAAGGCTCCGGGCCGGAGTCGGACATCGTGATGAGTTGTCGTATTCGGCTGGCCCGAAATATGGCGGACTATCCGTTTATTCGTCGTTGTACCGATATTGATCGCGTGAACATCGAAGCGACGGTTCGCGAGCAGCTGACGAAGGACGAACGGTTTTCCCGCATGTCGTTTATCCATGTCGGCAATCTCGAAGACGTCGATCGGCAGTTTCTCGTTGAACGGCAAATCATCTCGCGCGAGCTGGCCAAGTCCGAGGGCGCGCGATCCGTGGCGGTGGACGAGAACGAACAACTGAGCCTGATGGTCAACGAGGAAGATCATTTCCGGATTCAGGTGATCATGTCGGGGCTGGATCTCGCGGCAGCCTATGAAAAGATCAACGAGCTGGATGACCTCATTGAATCGCATATCACCTATGCCTTCCATCCGCTGTACGGCTATTTGACCAGTTGCCCGACGAATGTGGGGACAGGAATGCGTGTGAGTGTGATGTTGCATTTGCCGGCGCTGGTCATTACGCAGCAAATCGAAAAAGTATTCCGCTCGCTGCAGCGGATTAGCCTAGTGGTGCGCGGACTGCACGGTGAAGGCACACAGGCGATGGGTGATTTTTATCAGATCAGTAACCAGATCACGTTGGGAAAAACAGAAAACGACTTGCTGAACCAGGTTAGCGAAGTGATTCCGGTCATCATCGAATACGAGCGGAAGGCCCGAGAATATCTGGTGGCCGAACGACAAAACGAATTGTTCGATAAAGTCAGTCGCGCCTACGGCACGTTGCAGACGGCCCAGCAGATCAGCAGCGAAGAAACGATGTACCTTCTTTCCCAAGTGCGTATGGGGGTAAATCTGGGTTTGATCGGTGACCTGGCCATCTCTCAGGTCAATGAACTTTTTATCCACACGCAACCTGCCCACTTGCAGAAACTTTGCAAGGCCCATTTAAGCACCAATCAGCGCAATATCGAACGCGCGAACTACCTTCATTCGCAATTGAAGCCGTCCGGTAACGAGACGAATTGATTGACTGCTTCCCAATCCTCAATTTCCCATGCAAACATCTTTGTCCGCCATTGAGACCGCCAAAGCCAAACTTGACGCGCACACCGTTGAAATCGTTCAGCGTCATTTTCATGAATCCACCGGATGTCCATTCTGGCTTGAGAAGAAGCGGGAACTGAAGTTTGATCCGCTCACCGAAGTCCGGTGTTTCGAAGATCTGAAAAAGTTTCCGCTGTTTGAAGACGACTGGTTGCGGGGCGGGCCGGTGGAACGCTGGCGAATGAATGACATGGCGGACCGGCCGACCTATGTTTTCGAAACAGGCGGGACAACGGGGATTCCAAAATCGCGCGTGGTGGTCGACGATTTTCGGATCGACTACGAATTATTCAGCGGAACATTGCCCGATGCTTATTTTCCAAAAAATTCAAACTGGCTAATGTTGGGGCCGTCCGGTCCACGGCGGCTTCGGCTGGCGGTCGAACATTTGTGTCAGTATCGGGGTGGAATTTGTTTTTGTATCGACCTCGATCCGCGTTGGGTGGTGAAGCTGATCAAGAAGGGTTGGATGGAGCATCTTGAGGCCTACAAAGCCCATTGCATCGACCAGGCGATTACCATCCTGACCGCCAATCACGACGTCAAGTGTATGTTCGGCACGCCGAAATTGATCGAAGCACTTTGCCTGGAACTTGAAAATCGGGGAATGACGTTGGCGGAAACAGGCATCACCGGGATCTTCTCCGGCGGGACCGAGTTCACTCCCCAATGGACGCGGTACTGCATCGAAGAACTGTTCGGCGGGCCACCCGAGGTCAGCGGAATCTACATGACGCCGACCTACGGGAACACGTTGATGGGATTGGCGTGCAGCAAGCCCGTGACCGCAGCCGAGAAATTCAAAATCTCATACTACGCACCGCAACCGCGAGCCGTTACTGAAGTCGTTCAGTTTGACGATCCAAATACGTCCGTCGCTTATGGGGAAACAGGCCGCGTGAAGCTGACGACACTGACTCATGAGTTTTTCGTGCCCGGTTTCCTGGAACGCGACGAAGGAGAACGTGAAATGCCCTGCGAGCAATATCCCTGGGATGGAGTCAGTGGCGTGAGGCCGTATCACGAATTGGCCGCTTCAACGACGGTGGGGGTGTATTAAAGATGCTAGATTTACCGATTTTACGCTGGGGAAAAGTGTATGAGTCGCTGGACACCACGGACGTGGTCCACTTTTACACGGGCGAACCGATTGCGAAAATCAGTTCGGCCAATGGTGGGCTTGTCTCGCGCGACATGAAAAACGCGAATCGCGCGCGGGAAATCTTGCGACAGTTTTCGTGTGAGGACTTGATTGCCAAGTTGAGTGTTGCGGCGGATGGATTTGAGAATGAAACGCTGCCGGTTGGCAATGGGACACAAACTCCGGATGAGTTCGTTCGGCATCAATCGGCGTCGACCGGTTTGCCGGAGCAGATGTGCCGGTCGAATATCCGCAAAAACGCCTTCGTGTTGCGCAACATGCAGGAGATTCTGGAGTGCCTCACGCGTGGATTGCCGCTTGAGATTCTGACTCGTGGTTACGGCACGGAGTCGCGCGGTGTGACGGTCAGCTACCAGGCTCAGTCGCCGGTATTAGGGGCCGTCCTGCCGTCGAATTCACCGGGTGTCCACACGTTGTGGCTGCCCGTGATTGCCCTTCAAATCGGATTGGTGTTGAAACCGGGTTCCTCCGAGCCGTGGACAGCGTATCGAATGGCGGCGGCGTTTGCCAAGGCTGGCATTCCGGAAGAAGTCGTTTCGCTTTATCCCGGCGGCCATGATGTTGGCAGCGCAATTCTGGCCAGTTGCAATCGCAGCATGATTTTTGGAAGTGAGAAAACGATTGCCCAATACGCGGGCAACCCTAAAGTTCAAGTGCATGGGCCCGGTTTCTCAAAAATATTTCTGGGGGATGACTGCGTCGATCAGTGGGAAGACTATCTCAGCATGATGGTCGAAAGTGTCTACAGCAACGGGGGCCGCAGTTGTATCAACTGCTCTGCGATCTACGCGTCGCGGCACACTCGCGAAATCGCGGCCGCGCTTGCAAAGCGTTTGGGACCCGTTGAGCCACTGCCACCGGAACATCCTGAGTCGGGGCTGGCAGCGTTTACCACCAGCGGAATGGGACAGGCCGTTCATCAAATGATTCAGCAGGATCTGCAAGCTGCCGGCGTGACCGACGAAACCGCTCCGTTCGGTAGTCGGCTAGTGGAACGCGAGCGATGTGCGTATCTTCGTCCGGTGGTCGCTCATGCAACCGGCCCGGAATGCGAGATTGCCAGGAGAGAATACATGTTCCCCTTCGTGACGGTGGTGCAGTGCCCCCAGGAAAAAATGATTTCGTCGGCGGGCTATACGCTGGTCGGCACAGCGGTTACAAGGGATGAACAATGGATCGATGCATTGGTCAACGCAACAAATATTGATCGTCTCAATGTTGGACCGATTCCCACCAACCGGCTCAATTGGTTGCAGCCTCACGAAGGCAACCTGATCGATTTCCTGTTCCGTTCAAGGGCCGTTCAGGTTGAATAAATGTAGGGTGTGTGCAGCGGTCGGTATCGCCAAGAGAGGTCGTCGGCAAAAAGCCGTATCATAATATTTGTGATTCCCAACGAGTTTATTGACCGCGTAACACACCAACCGGTGCTGAGTTGCGAGTCGCGGAGCGACTCGCCTACACTAGGGTACGTTTTTATCTGCAGGTCGCCTTACACGTTCGGTCGATTGTTTTGCCTTTTTGACAGGTTGCTGCATTTTTGAGATATCCAATGAACTCTCCATGCCGGCACGACCGCGGCACACACCCTACCCCCTGCCCTCCTCGATTTTTGACTCTTAACTCGCGACGTATCCATGCAGCCGTTTGACTTTTTACTGACAACACGTGTGGTTTTTGGACCGGACTCAATCCAGCGATTGGGTGAGTTGGCGCAATCGCTGGATGCTCAGCGGGTTCTGTTAGTTTCCGATCCGGGTATTGTTGCGGCGGGCCATGTCGCTCGCGGGATCGAATCGTTGCAACAAGCGGGGATCAACACTCGTTTGTTTGATGGTGCCAGGGAGAATCCGACGACTGCGGAAGTCGAACGCGGTTTGGAGGTGGCCAAGGACTATCGGCCTGATTTGCTGATCGGACTTGGTGGAGGGAGTTCGATGGACTGCGCTAAAGGAATTAATTTTGTCTATTCCTGTGGCGGAACGATGCACGACTACCATGGCGTTGGCAAGGCAACCGGGCCGATGTTGCCGATGATTGCCGTGCCGACGACGGCGGGGACAGGGAGTGAACTGCAATCGTTCGCCCTGATTTCCGATGCCGAGACCCATGTGAAAATGGCTTGCGGAGACAAGCGAGCGGCTTGCAGGATCGCGATCCTCGATCCCAATCTGACGGTGACTCAGCCGGCGGCCGTCACGGCACTGACTGGGATCGATGCGATCTCACACGCGATCGAGACGTATGTGACGACCCGCCGCAATCCGGCTTCGCTGTTGTATTCGCGCGAAGCGTGGCGGTTGCTGTCACAAAGTTTTCGACGCGTGTTGGAGGAACCTGACGATCTGGATGCCAGAGCGCTGATGCAATTGGGAGCAGCTTATGCGGGCCTGGCAATCGAAAATTCGATGCTCGGAGCCAGCCACGCGCTGGCCAATCCACTGACTGCCACTTATGGCACACCGCATGGTCAAGCGGTCGGCGCGATGCTGCCCCATGTGATTCGATTTAACGGTCAAGGATGCGACGGGTGGTATCGGGAGCTACTGCAGGCCAGTGCGGGGGTGCCAGGAAATCCATCTCCCAGCCAAGGTGCCGAAGGTTTGGCCGAATTTGTGGAGGAGTTGCTCGAAGCGGCCCGTTTGAAATCGAGACTAAAGGACCTGTCCGTCGAATGGGAACATCTGCCGCAGTTGGCCGCCGATGCCGCCAAACAATGGACCGGTACATTCAATCCCATACCCGTCGATCAGAACATTTTGTTGACTATCTATGAACAGGCTTTCTAGAAATCAATCCTCTGTTTTCGATTTCAATAGATGCGTACGGACCGTCTTCCAGTTTCTCCTTGTCGATGCCTGCTTGCTTCAACATACTTTCAAACCCGCGTTCAGATATCGCGCGGTACTGTTCCATCAGCCATTCGGCGGGATGCGCATTCAACTGGATCGTGATATCGGAATAGCCTTCGGGGCGACTGACGTCCACCTGTTGAAAGCAGCACTGTTCCGACGCCATATCGAAGGCGCTTAGGGTGATCCAATCGGAGCGTTCCCATGTTTCTTCAACATCGAACCGCTCGATCTGCAATGAAAAATCTCCCTGATCATCTGCGATCCTGTATCTTGTCTCGCCGTTGTACTGCACGACGCGAACAACCGCATTCCGTACAGGCTCTTCCTGTTGATCCACGATTTTCCCTTTGATGGTCGGAAGTGCCTTGACATTCTGGTACGATTTCACCCACCGGTCGCCTTGCAAAGCCCAGGTTGCTTCTGGAACTCTCCGAGGATAAACTAAAACTGGCAGAGATATCCGAGAGAAAGAGAGTTCGGGCCAATCAAAAGCAGGAAATCTTCCTCTGGTAAATGCATGAGCATTCGAATCCTGATCGATATGAATACGACAAACTATTGTCACCCTGCATGGGCCTTGCTGATCGTCTTTCACCTGGCAATTTTTAATTTTCAATTTGCAGTTTACAGTCCCCACTCGCAGGAAGTTCAATCCGAAGCACTGCAAGATGCTTCACCCTTGTCCGATGCGACGAATACTACGAATGGGGAAATTCAATCAGCCGACTGGCCCTTGTTTCGTGGAGACGCTGCATCGACGGGGGTTGCCAGATCGGAACTGCCGCAGGAGCTGGATGTTCTGTGGGAATTCAAAGTCAAAAAGGGAGCCTTCGAAGGCACGGCGGCCATCGTTACCGATCCAGATGATCCCGGCAGACAGGTAGTCTACATCGGTGACCTCGACGGGAAAGTCCATGCGATCGATCTGAAGGATGGCCAATTGATCTGGGAGTTCGGTGGATCGATTGGATTTGGAACCGCACCGGCAGTCAAGGATGGAAAAATTTTTATCGGCGACCTCGACGGAATTTTTTATTGCCTCGACAGCAAGGGCAATGAACTTTGGAGATACGAAACGGAAGGCGAAATCAATTCGAGTGCCAATTTTTTTGAAGAGATTGTCATCTTTGGTTCCCAGGATGTGCATTTGTATGCACTCCATCGAGAGACCGGAGAACTAAAATGGAAGTACGAATCCAAAGACCAGATTCGATGCTCCATCACGGTTGCGGGTGATCGTGCGTTCGTCAGTGGATGTGATGGCTATTTTCATGTGGTCAACCTGAACGATGGAACGGGTGTTGGTACGACGGAGATTTATTCGCCTACCGGATCGACTCCGGCGGCATTGGGGTCGATGGTTTACTTTGGCAATCAGTCAGGACAGTTCTTTGCGGTCGATTCCAGAGAGATCAAGACGGAATGGATTCGCGAGCCGCAATCAGAAGGCGATTCCATCGTGGGCGGTGGAGCCGTAACCAGCAAACATGTGGTGTTCGGCAGCCGAAGCCGAAATGTGGTGTCACTGAATCCGAAAACGGGAGAAGAGAACTGGAAAGTAACTTTGAAAGCCAAAGTGGATTCATCACCCGTGATCGTGGGCGAGTGTGTTTATGTCGGTTCGACCGATGGACGATTGTATGCCCTGTCGCTGAGCGATGGAGCGATTTTGTGGGAACGCCAGTTCGCCGGCGGGTTGATTGCCTCGCCTGCCGTTGCATTTGGTCGGTTGGTAATTGGAACCAATCGTGGTTCGGTCTATTGTTTGGGAGCGAAAAATGACTGAGGCTACCAAAACTGAAGTTGGCAGCTACTTCATTTCCAACTATCCACCGTTCTCGCAGTGGAGCGAATCCATGTTGCCGAAAGTGGAAGCGGCCTTGCATCAACCGCCCGTTGCCGGAACGCCACTGGGACTGTATTTGCATATTCCGTTTTGCCGAAAGCGATGTAAATTCTGCTATTTCAAGGTCTTTACGGATCAAAGTGCGAAAGAGATCGAATCGTATGTCTCGGCGCTATCGCGCGAAATCGAGCTGGTATCACAACTGCCCGTGATGGGCGAACGACCGTTCCGATTTGTCTATTTCGGCGGTGGGACACCTTCTTTCTTGAGTTCCAGGCAATTGACCTCGCTGGTCGACCGATTGCGGGCCAATATCAGTTGGGATCAGGCTGAGGAAGTCACCTTCGAATGCGAGCCGGGGACATTGCAACAGAACAAAGTCGAAACGCTCAAGGATCTTGGGGTGACTCGATTGAGTCTAGGAGTCGAGAATTTTTCGGATACCGTTCTGGAGGAGAATGGCCGCGCGCACCTGACCAAGGAAGTGTACCGGGCGTGGGAATGGATTCAGGCGGTTGGATTTCCGAACGTCAATATTGACTTGATTTCCGGCATGGTGGGCGAGACGTGGGAGAACTGGAAATTCAACATCCGCGAAGCACTTAAATTGGCTCCGGACAGTGTCACCATTTATCAGATGGAGCTGCCGTTCAACACGGTTTATTCAAAAGACATTTTGGGCAACAAAATTGAAACGCCTGTTGCGGACTGGGAGACCAAGCGAGCCTGGCTGAACTATGCGTACGACGAGTTTCTGGCGGCCGGGTATTCGATCAGCAGTGCCTATACGCTGATCAAGGACAGGAACAAGATCAATTTCAGCTACCGGGACAATCTCTGGCAGGGATCCGATTTGCTGTCGACAGGGATTGCCAGTTTCGGTCATGTTTCGGGGGTTCACTATCAGAACAAGGCCGATATGAAGGCGTATCAGTCGGATCTGCTGGAACGAAATCAGTTGCCACTCGGACGAGGGATGCGCCCGACGCGCCATCAGTTGCTGGTCCGCGAGTTGATCCTGCAGCTCAAGCGAGGCTATCTGGATGTCGGCTACTTCCAGGACAAGTTTGGAGTGAACATTCTCAACGAGTGGTCGGAGGCGTTGGAGGAACATGCCGAGAATGGGATGCTGACTTCCTCACCCGAGCGAGTTGAGTTGAGTCGCAAGGGTCTATTGCACGCCGACGGGCTATTGCCATTGTTCTTCGAGCCGGAGCATCGAGGCGTAAGGTACAGCTAGGTGTGAATCACAAAATCGGTATTCCCGGCCAACCACCGGGGCCTGGCGGGGTCGGAGTGGGATCGGGCGTTGGATCAGGATCGGGCGTTGGATCGGGTGCGGGCGTGGGATCCGGTTCGGGCTTGGGGGGTGGTTCTAGTTGAGGCTCCGGATCAGGAGTTTGCTCTGCGGGGGGAAGCGTCGCCTTCGGTTCAGCCTTCAAGGCAAGGGCTTGCAAGATCGGTGTTCGTTCGGTTCGAAGTTTCGAGTATCCTCGCAGGGTTGTCTTTCCAAACAACTGAGAAAGCCCCCATCCGTTGTGTTTCATAGGAACGATCACCCGTGCCGTGATCTCAGTCGTTTCCTCGGTAATATTTGCCGGATCAATGGTAATGGTGAATTTTGAGATGCCCCACGGAGCCAAGCATTTCTGGGCGGCTGCCTTGGCTTCGTTCTGATTGCCACCGGGCACCATGGAAACGCGTGCCGCTTGATAGGCTGCCTGGCTTGCCGAATGCTGAACGAGGCTCATCCTGGAAAACTCGATGGTCGTGAAGACCGCCATGATCAGGATGGAAAAGACGAGGGAAAACTCAACGGCCGTTGCGCCCGTTCGATGGGGTGATTTCATAGAGGGTTGTCGGTACATACAAAGGGTGGCAGTTATTTGACTAGCACGGTAGGGATGCGGCGTGCGATCTCTCGGAAAGCGGTTTTCAATTGGGAGGCGTTCGCGGCATGGAGGTGTTTTCCGTTTCCCTTGTCGGCAATTTGTTTCAACAACACTTGGTTGGCCTCGTCGGAAAATGTAACGGTGTAGATCAAGATGCCCTGTTTTGAAATCTCGTCAGCCACGGCGAGTGGTTCCCGTCCCCAGTTGTGGTTTCCGTCCGTCATCACAATGATTACTTTGCCAGCAAACGGTCGAGCAAAATAGCTGTCTGTCAATGAGTTGTGCCCGAAGGCCAGCCCTTCGCCGATGGCAGTCGCACCGAGAGGAAAGCTCTTCGTATAGGCATCGAGTTTGGCCATGATGGGGGCATAACTGCCCGAAAGTGGCAGTTCGATCTGAGCATCGGTCGCGTAAGTAGTCAGCGAGACGTACTTTCGTTGCGGGTAGCGAGACAGCTCATCCAGGAATATCTGGACCGCCGTGAGGGTATCTGCCCAGCGAGAACCAGGCGGAACGTGATCACCAAACTGCCATCCAGGAGGTGCAAGCCGCGGATTGTAATTGTGATCCGCGTATTCATCGAGCGTGTACGCCATCGATCCAGACACATCGAGCACCAGAGCGATGTCCAGTTCGATTTGTGCGCTGATCGCGTCCGCCTTTAAATTGGCCGTGCTGATACCGCCCAGGAGAGGAAAATAGAGGTCGATGGGTCCAGAAGGTGACTTGGTACTCTTTTCAGCGACCAGACGGATGCTATTGGCGTTGTGGCCTTGCGGTGAAAACTGGTATCGGCCGGAACTGCTGGGGCGAACGGCCACACCGGGCTGAAGATCGCTCATCCGTAAAGTCAATTTGCGATGATTTACCATGTTTTTATTGGCCACCGCCTGGGCTTTACTCAGTGCCTGATTCATGTTGGTCGAGACACCATACATCCTTCCTGCTGCTCGGCAGGACGCGTCCGTGGCGACCTGGAGTTCCGTTCGGTTCAGCTGAAGTTGGGCCCAGTTGATCGCCACACCGCACATGATCAGGACCATGGGCAGCAGGATTACTACCAACGGAATAATGGCACCGGTTCGTCGGGAAGGAGCGAAGTGAGGTTTCATTCTAGATGACTTAGTGGGGGGAAGGAGGTTGGCGGATGACAGATAGGAATCAGGGGATGGATCAGCGAGGTTACTCTTCAATCATGAATGTGACGGAGGCTTCGGACTTCGAGGTTACAAACCAACCTGCCGAAAAGAAGCGATTGCCTGCCGAGGGAGCCGTTACTTTTACAGTGACCAGGTCTCCCAGTTTCAGGTCGCTGAAATGATGTGGAATGGCCGAGATGGTTGCTCCTTTGACTTTGCGTTCAATCAGTATTTGTTGACACTGGTTTTGAATATCTTCGTGGGTGGAGCCAGGCAGAATGGCCACTCGTGCGCCTTCGTAGGCGGAGACAGTCAGCGACTGTTTGAGGAAAATGCTATGGCAGCAATCGACCGTCGCGATGATCAGAAACAAAAAGAACGGAATCGCGATCGCGGCTTCAACGGCCGCAATGCCAGACCGTCGGCATTGTATTGAACGGGAGCGGTTTCGGTGCATGGGAGGTTGGGGACAAGCGAGAATGCAACGGGAAAATAGCTTTGAAAGCCTAGTTCAGATTCATTGACTCAGCGGTGGCTGCATGCCCCCAAAGGTCAGGAAAACCTCGATTCGTCGGTGTGAAATGGCGTTGCAATCGTCAGGATCGGCAGACGCGGAACCTATCCCTGACTGTGGGTGGGACCTCCCGGTCTGACAAACCATCCCCCTCCCTCACCCATCAATCATCCGGCCATACACTTCATACGCCTCTGCGAACAAACTTTTCAGCTCCTGTGGCTTTTTCAATTTGCTGCGGTGAATCAGCATGGTCCCTGGATTGGCCTCCACCACGATTCCGGGAACACTTTCGAAGTACTCAATCAATGCGGGTTTGAAGAATTGCCGAACGGCTTCGGCGTCCGGTCCTTTGAGGACAAACAGTTTCGAAAATTTTGGATGGCTTTCAAAGTCAATATCCTGAAAGCCCAGCAATCCGCCGATGCGATCCAAAATGTTTTCAGGCCGAAGTGAAAACGACGGGCAACGTAGATCTTCGGACTCGATGACGGAAATGGTCAGTTTGGTCGTATGTGAATCTTTTCCGCTGCCGGTGGTGTACTGGTAGTCGAAGATGGACAGCCTGACATCGCCGGAGTCCCCTCGAATCAGATTGGTCAATTTTCGACTGCGACCGAGATTGAAAATCTGAAACAGGTTCAATTGGGCCTGAAATTCTTCCGATCCGTCGGGATCGAAAACCAGGCCCATCTGGGACGCTTCCTGGTCCAGCGCTTCGCGTCGCTTCTTCTCAAAATGTGCGGCGATGATGGCGATGACGGCAATCATCGCCACCAGCAGAATTCCGAAGAGGATAACAAAGAAGATACCTTGCATGGTGAGTGGATGTGGGTGAGTGACCAATGAATACAATCGGCTTTTGCCAAGCAGAGGGGGTCGATACCGAACGCTTCGCATCCCAATAGTTGTAGCACGTTAACCGGATCAAGTGAACAAGGAAGTGGTTTGCCGCTACAATGATGCGTTACACAGCGTCCGGAATCAACCAGCCCCAGATTCAGTATCAGTATCATGTTTCAATCCGACCACAACACAACCGTAGAGCATCTTCGCCAGACGGTCCATCAGTTTGTCCACGAACGGGATTGGGAGCAATTCCATTCACCAAAGAATTTGAGCATGGCAATGGCTATCGAAGCCGCTGAGTTGATGGAACATTTTCAGTGGCTCGACGTGGCCCAATCAAGGGAGCTAGGCGAGACGGCTACGAAGGAAGTCGGTGAAGAACTGGCCGACGTGATCTGCTACGCTCTGGCCATGGCCAATCAGTTGAAGATTGACCTGACCTCGACCGTCCTGGCGAAAGTTGAGAAGAACAAGAAAAAGTATCCCGCCCATGAGTTCCGGGGAGTCTTTAGGAGGGATGAGGGATGAGGGATGAGGATGGACTACCTTGTCTCGGACGGATTGCCTGCGATGCGCTCGTTCTGATTCATCAGAAACGCTGCCAGATCGGCGACTTCGGAGGGAGAGAGAGGATCGAGCAGCCCTTCCGGCATGGCAGAGACAGGACTGTCCTTGATGGCGTCGATTTCATCTTGCGCGACGCGGATTCGCTGCCCGTCGCTACGCAGAACCAGGTATCCGCCCTCGGGCTGAGCGACGGCCATGCCGGTGTGTTGATCACCGTCAATCGTCAGAATCACTTTCGACCGATAACGGTCGGGGATATGAGCCGATGGATCGAGGGTGGCCTCAATGACTTCACGGATGGAAAATCGCTGAGCCAGATTGGAGAGATCCGGTCCAACATTTTGACCGGTCGCACCATGTCGATGACAGGTCGCGCACTGGGTTGAAGCGAAAAGGTGCTGTCCACGCATCCGGTCACCGAGTCCTGCGGTTTCCAGATAGTCGGTCAAACCGTCTATGGTATGCCGCCCGGATTTCTTTTCGGCCATCGTGACAATGGGTGGAAACTCGGTGTACGTTTTCTCAAACCAGTTTTTCCAGATGTCCAGCCGGGATTTCCAGTCAAAACTTGCTTGTTCCAGCGTTTCGCCAGTCCAGCGTTCGAGCAGCCGGGTGGCATCGATCGCTCCCGCATTCCGCATCCGGTACCCGAGCCGAATCAATTCCCAATAATGTTTTGGCTCGACGGGCCGGCGATCAACGTCCAGCAGTTTTTGCACAATCTCGCGGCCGGTCAGGTCATCAAGCGCCGGCAGACTCGTGACGAGATAAGGCCAGTTTTCAGCCGCCGGCTGTTCAGCCAGTCCGATTGCAATTTCATTTCGCCGAGACTCTTCGTCGATCCACAATTTCCGCAGGTAGTCCATCGATGTTGGATCACCGCTACGAGCCAGCACGGCAATCACTCCCAACCGCAATTGATCCGCACTCGCTTCGTCGCTCTGTTTGAGTGCTTTGTCCAGTGCGATCACCCGGTCAATCATTTTGGGGTCGAGCTTTTCCGGAAGCTGATAAAAAGCCGGAATCACCGCATCCGGCCATTGCACGCCATTGGCCAGCACAATCTCGACTTGCTCCGGTGTCAACGTCTTCGCCGCATCCTCAACGGCTCGCTTCAGATACATCCGCAGGCCGGGACTGGTTTCAGGCGAGCGACCTGACTCCATTGCTGCGATCAGTGCCAGCCGCGTGCCGGGTTGCAGTGGGTCGCCGACGAACTGTAGATACATGGCCACATGCAGGCGTTCATTGAGATCATGTTGGGACGATTTAAGATACGTTTCGATGCGGCCATCGAGTGTTCCGATCTTCAGATAGGCCATGATCTTGGCCAGCTCTTGATTGATGATCGAGTTGCCGGAAGGGAATTCTTCGCCGATCCGTTCGACCAGTCCTGGTACTTTGGCGGCTTCTACCTTGCCCTGGATCAACGCAAGTTGTGTCACTCGCAGCAGATCAAGAAAATCAAGATCGCTGACAAATCCCTCCAGGGTCGCACTGCAACGAGCCAAAATGATGTAGGCTCGCTCGAGCGTTGGCTCGGAAGTCATCAACGCCATCGAGCTGTTGATGAACAGGCGTGTGTTTTCAGTATTGAGCAGTTCGTTTTCCCATTCGGCGGCTGGAATCCGTTCGAGCAACCGGCGACCGACTGCTGACTCGATGCGGTCATTAGTTGACAGTAGGGGCTTGAGCGATTCGAGTCTCGGATTCGCACCCGTTCGTAGAAAGGCTTCGCCTGCACAGCGGCGGACACGGGGATCGGAGTCGGCCATCAGCTTTTCCAGCAATTCCATGCCGACCTCGGTACGGTTCAAACCACATAGCCGCGCGGTTTCGGAGCGAATATCAGGTTCACTGTCGGATGCCAGTTGCGTGAGCAGGTCATCCGAAGGGGTTGGACCGTAAAGCACCATCAGTTGCAAGGCCCTCATGCGAAAGCGTGCCGGATTGCGTGCTTCTTTGACGACTCCCTCCATCGACGAACTCCACTTGTCGCCAAGGTTTTTGGCGATTGCGGCAATGTTCTGTCGCGCCCAGGCGGAGTTGGGCTGTGGATGGCGAACAACTTTTGCCAGTTCGCTGTTGAATTCCAGCATGGCATCGGGCACCGTGCCGGTCCAGGAAATTCTGAACACGCCTCCTGAAGTGCCCCGCCCTCCTGCGCAAAAATACAATGCACCATCTTCACCGACGGCCAGGTCGCAAACGTTTAGAGGCTTGCCGGACATGAATACGTCGGTGATGGCGGAATAGCCTGCTCCGGTGGGCTGCTTGTAAAGTGCCAGAATACGACCTTCCGACCAATCCGCAAGGAAAACGGTGTCATGATACCTCGCCGGGAAATGCAGGTGCTGATAGAGCACGGCTCCGGTCGGTGACCCTCGGCCCGTTCCGCACAGCGGCGGTGTCTGGTCGATGGCATGAATCGGGAAGTTCGACCAGCCGCTTCGCCAGCCAAGTTCAGCGCCTGCCGGAACAAAATAAACGTTGTTGGGACGATACCACGGAGCATCATAGTCGGATTCCATATCGCTGTCATGAATCAGCAGGTCGCCGCGCTCATCAAACACCAGATCGTACGCGTTTCGAATGCCGCCGGCGAAGCGTTCGATATTCGAACCGTCAAGTTCCATCCGGATGATCGTGCCTCCGGGCGCTTTGACGCCCACTGCATGGCCGCCCGGATCTTCGTAGCGGGGAACCAGGTCGCCTTCGTACCAGTGTCGATAGGGGCTGTTGGCGGCGACGTCACCTTCGACTTGCGTACCGTTGCCAAGGATGACATAAATCAGTCCATCCGGGCCAAGCTGAACACCATGGGGGCCGTGCTCACCCAGACCGCCGGTGAAGCCGACGATCTTCTTCACGGTGTCGATCTCGCTGTTGCGGTCGATGTCCTTCAGTTGGTAGAGTCCCAGCCCTTCGGGGCCCATTGCGGTTACGTAGACCTGGCCGTTGAGCGCCAAAATTCCCTGACATGTGTTGACCTGGTCGCAATAGACTTTGACGCGCGCCGGATCGTTCGCAGGTCGGTTCGGGTCAGCGATCAACAGCGGCCCTCCTTCGCGAGAGAGCAATAACCGACCGAATTCATCAAACTCCATCGCAATCAACGAACCGGTTTCCTCGGGAGTGAGAATCTCTTCGACGATGAACTCAGGATCGATCTGGAAGCGCTTGCTTTCGTTTGGATCGGTTTCTTCTTGCCGCGTTTGTGATGATCCCTGGCGTGATTGGGTTGAGGCTTGCTGCGCGGTTGCAGGTCTGGAGGTCGATGCGGTGGAGATTGCCTGGTGCCAGCCGTCGTCATTGAACGCCACCGTATGCCAACCATCAGCTGCGTTGGAAGATGTTTTCCAGGTGGTATCGGTCACAAGGACTCGAAAGCGGGATTCGCCCGATTCCAGGACTCTCAATTTGCCGCTGAAGCCAAGCGGTTGGCTGACGGCGTGACGAGCTTTCGCTGCAATCAGGTTGACGCCCGGCTGAAGGTACCTGGAAACATCCAGTTTGATGGTCGATGTATTTGCAGAGCTGCGATGAACCAGCTTGTCGTTGATGAAGATTTCGATGGAGCCACTGCCGCCGATTTCCATTTCGGCCAAGACCGGCTCAACGGTCGTGAATTTTCGCCGAAAGTGGCATTCGCCGGCAGAGGTTCCAGCAGCGGCCGTTTTGGAATCCGGCGTCCAGATGGAATCCGTCTGCTGCGCCATCGCAAGGGATCCGATGAGCACCTCAAGGGAAAACAAGCAGCCGAAGACGGCCAGTACCCATAGAATCCTGAAGGGGTCTGCAAGGTGTTTGAATTTCTTGGTGTGGAAATGTTTCATCATGGATCGTCCTTGATCGCTTGAGATCCAGACTCCGGTTTGGATAGATTGGCAATCAAATTGCGCAATCGGATTGTGTCAGATAGTGGCGAGACTAGCGAAATTCGCCAATTTGGGCAACAGGAATGTCATTCCTGGGGGGTGGACAATTGCGGAAGAATGGGTTGACTGGGTAAAATTGAATCAGGATTTACAACTGACAACGGTCCACGGACTACTGACCCAAGCATTATGAAACGCTCTCCCGAAGAAGATCAGGCATTGATCGAACGCATTCGACAAGGTGACTCCCATGCGTGGACGGACTTGATTTCGGCTTACGAAGGACGTTTGCTGGCGTTTGTCGATAGCCGTCTATCCAATCGGTCAGCCAGCGAAGACATCGTCCAGGAAACCTTCGTCGGATTTTTGAACAGCCTTCCCAACTACGATGGCGAGCGCTCGCTCGAGAGCTATCTGTTTTCGATCTGTGCCTACAAATTGACGGATCATCTGCGCCGCGAAGGCCGCCGACCCGCGATCCCGTTGTCGTCAGGCAACGATGCGGAGGAACAGTGGCAAATTGCCGGAAGCGCCCGCCATGCCAGCAGTATTGCCCGCAGCGGAGAGCGAAAGAAAATCGAAGAAAATGCAATCGTGCAGGCTCTGGCCGAACAAGTCGAGAAGTGGCAGGAAAAAGGGGATTGGGTCAAACTGAAGTGTATTGAACTGTTGATCGTTCGGGGGAGTTCGAACAAGCGAGTGGCCGAAGCGCTCAGCATCACGGAGCAGCAGGTGGCAAACTTCAAGTTCGATTTTCTCGCCCGCATGAGAACGCTGATCAAACGTCAAGGATTGTCGCAGGATGTTTTTCCGGAGTTGTACAGTTGACGTGGGCACGAACTGAATTGTTTAGCCGCAAGCCGAAGCCGATCTCTGGTCGGTTGTGTTTGGCCTTTTCAGGCAGATTAACCACCAGTGGCGATGGGATGATCGAGAGATGATCGGCGCAGGCGCGTCGGGCGCAATGTTGCAGTCCCAGCGGGAACCATTCACGTATTGTTTAAAGGCAGTTGATGGAATGTGGCCAATGATTATCTTTGGAGTGTTCTGATTGAATTGAATTGGAAGCCAGTTTTCATTGACTTAGCCATCGTCTTCCGCTACCTGATCATTCTGGTTCCATAGGGATGGAGAACTCCGAACGATGTCAAAGCCTGCAAATCAATCCACATCCTTTGCGGATCGCATACTTGGCGGACTGGGAGGAGCGTTTCTGGGATGGGTCGCTGGTTGCTGCGTGCTTGCATGGGTGGACTACCAGTTGTCTCTTTTTTATGCTCTTGCCACTCTTCTGATTTCCGTCCTGGTAGCGACCATAGGCGGTATTTGTTTTCCACGTTATCCAATGAGGTGGTCTCTATTGACATTGATGATGCTTGCGGAGGACGAGAATTCCGATTTGCCACTCAATTACTTTATTTTTCTTTTGCTTGGCGCGCTTGCGGCACTATTATTTTTGATCGCTACCTTGTTTCAGTCCTCAGTTATTTTACTGGTCGGGATGGTGCTTCTACTTCCGATGGCGGTGTTGACACTGGTTTCTTCTTGAACTCGATGAAATAGTTTTCTTCGAGAAAGCCAGCGATCTCGCGAGTCTTTTCAAAGCCGCTTTCGATGATTTCCTGCTCGAAGACTTCCTGACCCGCGCGAACATGATTCAGTGTCCATTCTCTCGACTTTCCAGGAATACGATGAAAGTCCACGACCAAGACACGCCCGCCGGGCTTCAAGGCGCGATGAATGGACGCCATCGTCTTGAGCGGAAACTCGAAATGATGGTAGGTGTCGCAGATAAACGCGATATCAATCGAGTTTTCAGGCAACTCGGCGGAATCAGCGGTGCATAGAACGGTCTCAACATTCTTTTGGCCCTGTTGAGAGCTGGCCTGCTCAATGTGGTCGAGAAACTCCTGGGCAATATCAACGGCAATCACTTTTCCCTGCTTGCCGACCGACTCGGAAAACATGCGGGTGAACAGGCCGGTTCCGGCTCCGATATCGGCGACGGTCTGACCGGGCTGAATTTCGCAAGCCTTCAGGATGGCCTGCCGGTTCAAATAGATTTCACGACTTTCGACTTCGAATCGCTCGATGAATTCTTCCGCCGTTGGGTTCTGGAACGAATCATTGATTCCGGGGTTGACGCTTTTTTCCTGGCCAAAACTGACGGAGCAAAAAAGCGGAAGGCAAATTAGCAAGCCATATCGAACAAGAGGCAGAGTCATATTGCAGTGTTCCTTAGTGCGGGTTGGTGTTTCAGGTTGGTGTGTTACGCGGTCATTAAACTCGGTGAGAAACTCGAACGCTATGATACTATTTTCTTGTGGCGATCTTTGTTGGTAATTCTGACCGCTGCACACACCCTACTTTGACCTCTAGTTTGCATAGAAGGTTGCTCCCTTCAGCTTATCCGATAATCCTACCGTATCGGCCCAGAAAAATAACCCACCCTGATGTTGAGGAAACGACAGGCCGTGAATGACGCAGAGGTCGATGTCGCGAAAATCATCCACCATCCCTTCATCCAGAATGGCCATCGCTTCGACCACCATGGCGGAGACGATTTGTTCGGCGAGTTCTGTCAATGGAATGTCGGAAGGGGTGTCGTGATTCTGGTAGGGAGTAACCAGCTCCGCAAAATCTGGATCGATTACGCCACGAACGGAATCGGTTGGAACATGTGCCGTCGTGCTGCGTGATGGAGTTTCGTAACGATAGATTCCCAATCCTGTTTTTCTGCCGAGCCGATTGAGCTTCAACAGCTTGGGCAGAATGGGCGAGAGCGAAACACAGGTCAGGCCGGCATCGTACATGGTCTTGCCAGCATAGACACAGGTGTCGACACCGATGGTATCAATAATCTCAAACGGTCCGCCCAGAAAACCGAAGTCGCGCATCGAAGCGTCGATCTGCTCAGCAGAATAACCGCTCGTCAGAAGCTCGATCGCTTCCTGGATCATCGCCGCCAACAGCCGGTTGACCACAAAGCCAGGCCCGTCATTCAAGGCGACTGGCATCTTGCCCAACTGGCGGACAAAGCCGACGGCAGTTGCGATGGTTTGCTCAGAACTTTGCTGACCACAGGGAACTTCCACCAGTGCCATCAGCTCGGGATGACAGAAATGAATGCCGCAAAAGCGGTCTGGATGGCTCAGGTTTTCTGCCAGTTCCGAAATCGGAATCGCAGATGTGTTGCTGGCCAGGAGTGTTTGAGGCGGAACGGCCTGCTCGATTTTGGCAAGCACGTTTTGCTTCACGGATTTGGTTTCAACAACGGATTCAATGATCAAGTCGGTCGATGCGAGCGACGGGTAATCTTCTGCCAGCTCGATCGACGCGGACGTTGGCTTGGTGGAATGCCGAGCGCTCAGCGCCTCGACGACGGAACGGGCTTTCTCATGGTCAGCGTCGAGCAGCAGCACATTGACGCCTTTGCGCAAGCAACTGTCGGCAATCGCGGCGCCCATCAAGCCGGCACCCACCACTCCCACCGATTGAATTTTCGGAGGCTTGAGCGTCCTATCAACCAGCCCAGGTTTTTTCTTGTTTCGGTCGACCAGAAAGAAATGATTCAGCAGGCCTCGATTGGCCGGGCTGCCCCAAACCTGGACGAACGCCATGGACTCTGATTTCCATGCATCGGCTTGGGAAGTGTAGGCCGTGCGGGCCAAGTGCTCGAGCAACACTGCGGGGGCGTAGGGATAGATGGCGGATTGCTGGTCGACGATTTTTTCTCCCAACTTCCGAATGGATGCTTTCAGTTCAGGTGACAAGGGCACCGCGCTGTCATCGTGTTCAATACCGCTTTGCGATAACTGCTGGGCTTGAGCGACTTGCTGCTCCGTTGGAAATGTCAGGGGTGTCGAGCGATTGAGCTGTTCCACCGGTCCCATGATCGAGCGGCGATTGTGAATAAATGATTCCGATGTTTTTACTCGGCGAATCAACTCAACGGCAGCGGGAATCAGTTCTTGCTGGGTGGCCACCTCATCGACGAAGCCAAGCTGTTTCGCTTCGTTTACGGGAACCGACCGTCCCGTGATCAATAATTCGGCGGCGGGTTCGAAACCGATCAGGCGAGGCAGGCGGGCGGTGCCTGCCCAACCTGGAATCAGTCCGAGTTTTACTTCCGGCAGTCCCAACTGAGTTTTCCGGTCATCGGTTGCGATGCGGCAGTCGCACCATAAGGCCAGTTCCAGTCCACCGCCCAAGCAGGCTCCATGAATTGCGGCAACGGTCACAAACGGTGCGCGACTCAGCCGGGCCATGACTGCCCTGCCCTTTTCACAGAACTTGACGATCTCCTTTTCAGGCCAATCGAGATTGCTGGAAATGGTTCCGAGATCGGCTCCGGCGATAAAGATCCCGGGCTTGGCAGACGTCAGGATCAGGCCGTCAATATTCTGGCGAGTTGCAAGCTCACCGAGTGTCGCATCAAGGTCATCGAATAGCGCTTGATTGAGAATATTCGCTCCACGATCCGGCAGATCAAGCGTCATCAATAAAATTCCAGGCTCGAATTCGCGAACGGAAAGTGTGGTCATTGGTTTTTCGTCAGTTGTCAGTTGTCAGTTGTCAGTTGTCAGTTGTCAGTTGTCAGTTGTCAGTTGTTGCGGGGGGTGGAAAAGCGTACGGAATTTGGCGGGGCGTTTGCAAAATATTGTAGAACAATTGTCCTCAATTGTTCAGCGCGTCGGAAAAAGCTGGCTATTTTAGCGGGCTGGAACGATGGCGGATTGACGACGATAGCCAGCCGATCGCTTTCATTTGACACAAAACCTGATTTCACGTTACGATGGCGTGACTTTCGAACCTTGCCCAGGAACCAACCATGTCCAACCCCATTTCAAATTTTTTCAGCAAGCTTTCTCTACTCGAGTGGATCGTTCTGTTGTTGATGATCCTTGTCGGTATCCTGAGCCGGGCCTATTTGTCGGACTATCCCAACTTCAAGCCGATTGCAGCGTTTATCTTGATGGGCGGATTCCTGTTCAGGAACTGGTTGGTCGTGCTGGTTGCGATGTTGACCGTGATGTTTCTGACGGACTACCGGATTGCGACTTACGAGTGGTCCAATATGGTGGCCAATTATGCTTCGCTGGCGATTGCGGTTCTGTTGGGGGTGATGCTGCGGCGCACTTGGGGGGTCGAGTTGCGGGGCTGGAGTTGGGTCCCTGGATTCGCCGTCGCGTCCGTGTTGATGTCGGTCACTTTTTTTCTGCTGTCCAACGGAGCCGTCTGGCTCTTTGCAGACTACTATCCGAAAACCTGGAGCGGACTGATGACCTGCTACCAGGCGGGTCTACCGTTTTTCCGAGGAACGCTGTTGGGTGATCTTTGTTTTACGATGGCCACGGTCGGAATTTATTATGTTGCCAGAAATCTGTGGCCCGTGGTGGGAGCCAAGCCCGTTCAGACAGCTTGATGTCCAAGCACCTTGACGCGGTTCCGTCTTACGAGATCACTCCGCTCCGGTAGAGCAAGACGATGGGTTGTTATTCGATTGCTGCCCAGAATCAGCTTGGCACATTGACGGATCGCTGGGGATAGGCGGTTACGAAGCGATAGGATGTTTAGCCGCAAGCCGAAGGCGACCGCTATTCGCTTGCAACCATCCTAAGAGGCAGTCGGTTCATGGTTGAAGCTGAACGACCGAGAAAGGGTCGGCGCAGGCGCGACGGCAAAGTGCAGTCTCCGTATTCAACCTGACTGCAAATCAAATACCTGCAACCCGATGCACCGCGCGCCTTTGGAGGTTGCCGATAAAGCGATTTCGGTGTGGCAATGTATTTTGGCGGTAACCCCCGACGGCTTGCGGCTAAACGTCTTGGTTCGTCATGAAGGGTTACTGCGGTGATTTACTCCGCACGCAGAATCTTTTCCATTTTTCGACCTTTCGCCAGTTCATCCACCAGCTTGTCGAGGTATCGAACCTGTTGCGTGAGCGGATTTTCAATCTCTTCCACGCGATAGCCGCAGATCACGCCGGTAATCATCCGGGCGTTCGGATTCAACTTGGCCTGTTCAAAGAACTGTTCGAAGGTTACCTCGTCCTTGATGAGCTTCTTCAGGTTGGTCGCGCTGTAGCCGGTCAGCCACTTGATCACTTGATGCAATTCTTCCGTGGTGCGTCCCTTGTTTTCGACCTTGGCAACATAGTGGGGATACACCGAAGCAAATGTCA
Organism: uncultured Pirellulaceae bacterium; assembly: GCA_964414815.1. Lineage (GTDB taxonomy): Bacteria > Planctomycetota > Planctomycetia > Pirellulales > Pirellulaceae > Mariniblastus. The sequence goes on from CAYPXY010000007.1 coordinate 75,272, forward strand.
TTTTAGCGATTTGTTCGTCGTGGTGGCTTGCGTTTTTCATGCTCGATATCAAACGGCAACTGGCGCTTTGATGTGGGGGTGAGGGTTGTAGTCAACGATTTCAAAGTCATCGAACTGGAAATCGAATAGGGATTTAACGTCTGGATTGAGGTGAAGTTGAGGTAGCGGGCGGGGGGCGCGCTGAAGTTGTTGTTCGGCTTGCTCCAGATGATTCAGGTAGAGATGAACGTCGCCAAACGTATGAACGAATTCGTGTGTTACCAAGCCGGTGACTTGCGCGACCATGCACAGCAGAGCGGCATACGATGCAATGTTGAACGGCACGCCCAGGAAAACATCGGCACTTCTCTGATACAACTGACACGACAACCGACCCTCGGCCACGTAGAATTGAAACAGCGCATGACAGGGAGGCAGTTTCATCTGTGGCAATTCACCGACGTTCCACGCGCTGACGATCAGCCGCCGCGAATCGGGGTTGGTTTTGATCATGTCCACCAGTTCGCTGATTTGATCGATGGTCTGCCCGTCGGCGCTCTGCCACGATCGCCACTGAGAACCGTAGACCGGGCCAAGCTCACCCTGTTCATCGGCCCACTCGTCCCAGATTTTGACACCGTGTTCCTGTAGGTACCGAACGTTGGTGGAGCCGCTGAGAAACCACAGCAGTTCATGGATGATGCTTTTGATATGAAGCTTCTTGGTCGTGACCAGTGGGAATCCGTCAGCCAGATTGAATCGCATCTGATAGCCGAACAGGCTTTTGGTTCCGACACCGGTCCGGTCCGTTTTGACGGTTCCACGATCGAGGATGGTTTGCAAAAGTTCAAGGTACTGTTTCATGGCGGTCAGTTTAGCATATTTAATTTTCAGAAACATCAGCTGGCGTGTTTTGAAGTTGCGCAACCGCCTCCATTTGCTCTGCGGCGCGGTTAAACGAAAACTTTAACGTATTGCGGGTAAATGAAAACTTGAACCGTATCCGAAATTTTCTTGAATTGTTGAGTGCTATCAATCCTCGCGGCTGCATTCCGGCAAAAAAATTCAGCCCGTCATCACGCCAGGCCGAAAATGACAGTAAGAGGTTGCCATTTCCACATACTTCGTTGTGCCTCCCGCGGCAAAACGGTTTCTGATGCTCGTGATGTCTTACAAGGTTCGTTGATGGCCCGGTTCACAGTGATCATTCCCCTGCTGGGAAATAATTCGAGTTTTGAAGAAACTCTCGCGTCGGCGCTTCGCTATCGCCCCGACAGTACCCAAGTGATTGTCGTTCACGACGGCAGCTACAACGACCCCTATGGATTGGGTAAGGAAGTGGACTTTGTGGAATCGGTTCATCGTCGATCGGCATCGACATTGATCGAAATGTTTAATGAGGGAATAACGGTGGCTCGCGGTAGCATCGTCGCGTTTCTTCGGCCGTCGGTACAGTTGACCAATGACTGGGATCAGGCGGTCGAGCAGGCGTTTGCCGATCCTGTGGTAGCGTGTGTGGCCCCCGCGATGGTTTCGAGTCAGCAGGGTGGAGATCGTCTGGTTACGGCCGGAGTCGACTACGGTGCGAACTTTGCCCGTCAGCTTGTCGGTACCCACCAGCGTCTGGCAGGCAGTCATCGCCAGCTGTTTCCACTTGGGCCGACTTCATGGGGCGGATTTTATCGCCGCTCGTTTTTGACGGCGCTGGGAAGTTGTGATGAGCAGCTTGATTCGAATTACCTTGATCTGGATTTGGCACTCGGTTTTCAGTCGTTGCAGTTCCGGTGTGAGTATCAGCCCGATTGCGTTCTGACGATTGAATCAGAAGACGCGATTCTCAATGAATCGCGGGAGTCCCACGGTTGCTCGGCTCAGCGGGCCTATGCAAGGTTTGGCGATCTGGTGGAACAACCTGCTGAAGCGGGTTGGGTTTCGAGAATCGGAGGACTGATTGCCGGCCTGTTCCGTTCCGGAACGGCCAATCGTTTGCAGGGGCGGTCCGACGCCAAAAAGTTTGTCGATCAGGATCGACAACATCATGATTTGCTGGAGGTGTTGATCAAGCAGCGAAGTTATCTGTTGTCACCAGGATTACACTCAAGAGTTGCTCTTCAGCGACACAGTTCCGTTTCCAATACTCGGCGACGTGCGGCGTAAGTTTGTGTTCAGTCCTTTGAAAACGGTCCCGCTTCGGCCAGCCATTTTACGGAGAACGCCGGGATGGCGGTTGTTGAATTCATTCTGAACCGTCGAAGACGGGGCTGGTCATCGGTTTCCACCAGCATCAGCCAGTAGCTGCCGGGGCGCAGTGCGGGGCGATCCGGGTTGAATTCGAAATGGACAAACGTTTCGGATTGGTCCAGTTGAATCAAGGTCTGATCCATGAATGCTCCTCCTTCGTAAACTCTCCCGAAGAAAGGGACTTGGGATTTCTTTTTCGTTCGAAGTTCGATTTCGGCGAGCTGGTTCAATAGGTAGAGGCGAGGATCGTCGTCCGTGATCGCGTGTTGCACTTGAGCGAACAGCTTTTTCTCCCAATCGTCGAGCAACTTTTTCATGGTCTGCCGCCCCAAACGAATGTCAGCCGAGTCTCGATAATTTTCTTTTTGCCTGAGTAATGTGGTTTTCTGTTGGTGGAAGGCGGAGAGGAAATCTGCGAGCTGCTGGCAGGATTCCGAGGTTTCTGGCAACCAGTCAAATTCCTCGCATGTGGCTGCCAGACGATTAAGCTCGATGATCTGATCCTGAATTTCCGGTGCCACCAATGCCGACTCACCTGAGTCGAGCTGAACCAGCGACGATTTCAGCGAAGTGATTTGTCCGGTGGCCTTTCGCGTCAGATCCTTGACGGAACTCAGCGGTACGGCCTGGGCCAAGTTGCCCTTGGAAAACGAAACCATCGCCTGTAGCCGGCCTGTTTCGTCAAAAATGGGAGTCCCTGGCAGCCATTTTGATTCGCTGTGCAGGCTCAACCAGATCAAGCCGGGAGCATTAATTTCGAGCGCGCCGATTTTTGACCGAACATCGGGGGGCAATTCATCGGCGGAGGCTCGCTGCTCGACCCTGGTTTCGGAGATTCCGTAAGGGCTTGCGGTTGCTGGGGGGGCAACGGCCAGAAGCCGAGACTCGGCGACCACCCGATTGAGGTTGCCGATGTCCAGTTCACCCAGACTCACGACGAAGCGTCGATTGACGGCCAGAATGGCAATGTCTCGCGCGGGATCTGCGATGACGTGTCCGCGGACCAGGTCAACCAGCGGAGGTTCGTTGGAGGCTTGATCCAATGGACCGGTGGCGGCGGTCGCTTCGATTCGCCAAGCATCTTTGACGACGTGGTAGCTCGTGACAATCCAGCCTCTCGAATCGATGAGGGTTCCCACCGCACGCTGCTTTCCCATCGGGCCTTCGACTTCGAGGCTCAGCAAGTTCGGCTTGGCAAGCTTCCAGGTATCACTGACCTGTTTGGAGGTATGAAAGACAAAGGTTGGTTTGGGCGGCAAAACATTGGATCGAGGGGCGGGCTCAAGATCGGGGTTAAGACCGGAATCAAGGCGAGCCGAATGAGGGGCCTCTGGAGTACTTTGATCGGCCAAGGGGGCTTTGTCCGGCTGGGTGTGCGCCTCCGGCTCTATCAGGGAATTTGTCGATGAGATTGCAGGATCGGCGATGGTTGAATTGACTGCACTTGCGGCGTTCCGAAGGGCTTTCTGGTTCCATTGCCAAATGAACAACCCGCTTGCCAGAACAATCAGGGCGATCAAAACCAAGCTTGACACCATGAACTTCACATCGATGGCCCGCTTGCGGTTCGAGATTTCTCGATAAACCGAACCTTTTGAATCGGTGTCCACCGCGATCACATCCGGCTTGTCAGGCAGGTCCGATGGGTCGTTGGCGATTTCCTGGACATCGTTGGTGGTCGCTGAATGGGATTTCGCATCCGCCGCAGGAGATTTTGAATTTGAAAACGGCAGCGAAGTACGATCAAAGGACACCAGGCTTTCAGGAGAAATCGCGCAAGGTGTTTTTGATTCCGGGTTGCTAGCCGGTTGGAGCGTTGCCAACTGCCAGTCAAACAATCGATTTCGGCATACCTGGCACTCGATCGTCTCATTGCCCTTGAGTTGGCTGACAACGATAGGAGATTCGCAGATCGGGCACTCGACCATTCTGGTGGACATAATGACTTACGAAACAGGTCAGGAGTTCAGGCTTTCAGGACGGTCGGAGGGGTACGGCGACGAGGAAAGCAGGTGCGACAGATTTCACATCGAGTCCCATCGCATCCCCGGGCGGTACAATGTTCCCGGCCATAATAGATCATCTGCAGGTGCAGCGAGTTCCATCGATTCCGTGGAAACAGGGCTTTCAGATCTTTTTCCGTTTGCTGGACGTTCCTACCGGAGGTCAGCCCCCATCGCTGCGCCAGTCGATGAATATGCGTATCGACGGGAAACGCGGGGATGCCGAATGCCTGAATCATGACGACGCTGGCCGTTTTGTGACCCACGCCCGGCAGCATCTCAAGGGCCTCAAAACTGGCAGGAACCTGTCCGGAAAATTGCTCCACGAGAATTTTTGAAAGGTTTGAGATCGCTTTTGATTTTTGAGGAGCAAGCCCGCACGGCCGGACGATGGCTTCAATTTCATCCACCGGCAGTTTGGCCATTTCCTGAGGAGTCTCTGCGAGCTTGAACAGCTTGGGGGTTACCTGATTGACTCGCAGGTCGGTGCATTGAGCGCTCAACAGCACCGCAATCAGCAACGTATAAGGATCGCGGTGTGTCAGCGGTATCGGCGGATCGGGATACAGTTCCTTGAGCCGAGCATCAATGAATCGGACTCGTTCTTGTTTGGTCATTGGTCAGTCGTCCGTTGTTACGGCAGGCTGGACTCTTTGTCCCACCTCTTCTAAATGACAGGCGAGGACGCCTATCCCACCCATTGCATTCATGAATGTAAAATATTTCACATTCATGAATCCTCCTTCTCCACTTTCTGCTCAGGGAGTTTCGGAAGTTCTCCGTCTCCTGTTTCGGGAGTCGTATCAGGTGTGGACGGGGGTTGATCCTCGCTGGAGGATTTTGCGGGATCTGGATCGCCGAGTTTGCGGGGTTGATAATCATGATCGCGCTTGCGCAGCACCTCGGCGGACACAATGTTGTCTGGAACCACGTTGGGAATGGGGACATCGAACTGATTTGCCGTTCGCTCAATCTTGGCCAGTGTTTCTGACCCGGAGATGACTCGGCCAAAACAGGTGTGGGCTCCATCGAGACGGCTTGTCCGCGAAAAGGTGAGGAAGAACTGGTTGGATCCAGTATCCTTGCCGGCCAGAGCCATGCTGATGCAATGAGTGAAATGCCGCCGGGTGTCGGGTGAATCGCATTCGCAGGCGATGGTATAGCCGAGGTCCGGAACGGGAGTACCGTCTCCCTTATTTTGCCCGGCCTGTGCAATAGAGCCATCAATCACTCGGTGAAACTGGATGTCACTAAAATTGCCAGCCTCGACCAGCGAGATGAAGTTGTTCACCGTGTTGGGTGCCTGATCTTCATAGAGCTCCACGACGATTTCGCCTTTATTGGTCGTCAATTTGACGCGCGGGAGGTCATCGTTGGTGGCCTCACGCTGGCGAATCATCAACTCTTCAAAAATCTCCCGACCGCTGATAGGCAGGCGATCCAGTTTGGCCGCGACCTCGAACCAGGCCGGTTTGATTCCCAGCTTGATCAGTCGATCGCCGACCTCAAGCACCGATTGATCCTTGTTGTCTTTGGCGTCGTTTACCAGAATTCCCATGACCTGTCGCAGGGTTGCTGAATCAGTGGGAGCTTCGTCGAGTCTGGCCAGTGCCTGTTCCAGCAGTTGCGGGATCAACGTGTTGGCCCGTTCAATCAATTCGTTGTATTCCGTTTGCAGTTGTTGGGCGTTCCCCATTCCGGACTGGATCGCCGCTTCCTTGATTTCGAACTGAGTTTGTAGTTCGGACCATTGCTTCTGGAGATCTTCCAGCGAATGACCTTGACCGTCTTGGGCACTAACCGGTTGAAGCCAGGCCAGCATGACCAGCCATACGAAAGTTACCTTGATGGATCGGAATTCAGTTTCAACGTGTTTCATGTTTGAGGGAAGATGATGGTTTTCGGTGCCGCAGTCGTTGTTCGTGATTTTAAACCTTTTACTTCATGCTGAAAACCTGAACACCGAAAACTATTTTTCCTTGGGAGCAACATCCGGAATGATACTGGACGACTGGCCGCTCTTGGTTGCATCCGGGGTCGTGCTGAAATCGAGTGCCGGCAATGAAAACGCTTTGCTGGGCTGGTAGTCATGATCCCGCTTTCGCAAAACGGTCGCCCGTTTGATTTTGATCGCGTCGGTATTTTTAACCAGGCTGGAGGAAATCACAGGTTTCAACTGATAAATGACATCCAGTCCTTCGATCACGCGGCCAAAGGCAACAAATTTAAGATCGAAGTGCTGCATGGGCTGATAGGTAAAGAAAAATTGTGAGCCGCTGGAGTTGGGTCCGCTCTCATACATACCCACGGTTCCGGCAAAAAAACGTCGCGACTCGGCCGAACTGGGTTCTCGCTGAATCTTGTAACCTGGATCACCGGTTCCGTCTCCTGCGGGACAGCCCGTACGAGCTGTTTGCCCGGGGTTGACTTCAAAAAAATCAAGTCCATCGTAAAACCCGGTCTCCACCAGCGAGATGAAATTTGCCACGGTTTGAGGGGCCTCATTTTCAAACAGTTCCAGCACAATCTCTCCCAGGTCGGTTTCCAGTTTGACGCGAGGAAGATCCTCCGCCTGTTCTTCCTGGACTCGTTTTGCCAGTTCCATTTCCCAGAACTTCTTTCCCGCTTCATAGTGGGTCATAAACTCCTTTGTAATCGGAACCTTCATTCTCTCAAGTCGCTTTAGAATCCGGTCAGCACGTTGGTAGTCTTGCATCGCAATGCAGGCTTGGAATGCGATATTGAGAACTTGGGGATCGGGTTGCCGGTGTTCTCCGACCAGTGACGCCAGTTCGTAGGCACGAGCCGGATCAAAAGGTTGGGTCTGACCACGTCCTTCGACCGCGTCGGCCGCCATTCGCAGGATATGTGCGGCCGCTAATGGGTTGCCTTCCGGATCGGCTGCAAATGATTTCTGTGCGGTCTCGTCCAGTTGGCTTCGCAGTTCGATGACACGCGCCTTCAGTTGATCGATTTTCTTTTGTTCTTCGGCCATTCGAACGGGGAAGCCGATGGGCATTCCGGCATATCGCTTGCTGATATCGCGTTCGATACTCCGGATTTCATCACGCATGGCGATGAATTGGGAGCCATCCTGAAGAGGGGCAGCCAGGAGCGAGTCGGTAAACACGACGATCAGTCCGACAGAAATAAAAACATGGTTAAACATACACATACCCAGAACAGAGAGATTCACAGAATTTTCAATTGGCTGGTCAACTGCGGATGAATGGACCTGGCCATCACGAAACTTCAGTAGGATTGAGCGATCCTTCTATGGTACTTTCCAGAGGCCTTTGATTTAATGCCAAATCCTGTCATTCAAAATCACTTTTGGCAGACCAGCCCGCATATTCCGAATGGTCGTAACTTCATGGCGGGGCGCGGTTGGCGAAATGGTGGTGCGAACGTTGTGTGAGCGATTACTCGCCATCAACGGGTCGTGGGCCCGCGAACAACGCAGGGTTTGGCTTGTATTCATGATCTCGCTTTTTCAAGACGGTCGCTTTCCGGAGAATCGTAAAGCCCGGTTGTTCCATAGGAGTTTCTTTGCCATCTTTTTCGGAGGCCGTAATGTTCGTGCGGATTTTATCGATCACTTCCAGGCCCGAGATGACCCGGCCAAAAGGAACTTGAATGGCGTCGAGGTTGGGGATGGGCACCAGGGTGATCAAGAATTCAGGCCCCCCGCTGTTGGGCACTTTTTTTCCGTCTTCATCCTGTCTCGCCACCAGCGACAGGACTCCTCGCAAATGATGTCGCTCGATTCCGCCCACCGGAGTTTCGTCGTGAATGAGGTACTCAACTCGGCGAGGTCGGGCCTCAACGATTTGTTTGGTTTGCTCGTCGAGAGTCATTTCCAGAATGCCGGTTTGGGCAATGCCGAAATGGAAGATATTTTTAGTTACCCTGTGGAACACCAGATGGTCGTAGTGGCCTTTCTCAACCAGGCTGACAAAGTGCCCGACCGTATCAGGATATTGATCCTCATACAGCTCGACAACGATCCTGCCCGCATCGGTTTCGATTGCGACTTGAGGCAAGGCATCTTTTTGGCTGCTGACATCATCAAGTTGTTTTTCTCCTTCCTGCATCTGAATCAGAAACGGAAGCCCTTGAAGCATTGCCACTTCCGGTAGAGGTAATTTCGGAACCGATGCCGCCAGCTTGTCGCGATACTTCAATGCTTCGTCGAAGCGATTGGTCAACAAAGCCGTTCGCATCAGGTACAACTCCACTTTTTCGTCGGGATTCGATTCGACCACCCGTCGGGCGATCTGATAGGTCATCTCGTATTGGTGGTCGTTGAACAGCCCTTCGATCATCGACGCTCCCAAGTCCAGTATCTCCTGATCCAGATCCGGAGAAAATCGAAACAGCGTGTAGGTCAGCTCGATGATGCGATCCTTTTGGGCGCGCCCTCCGGCCATCGCGGCCTCAAATTGCTTGCTCCATTCTTCGGCTTCGTCGTATTTGCCAAGCCGGTACGAGTAGGACGCGATCGTGACGGACTTCAGGTGGCCTCTGAGTAGTTCAAGAGCTGCCTGCAGGTCAACTTTGCATCGAGCAAGTTGTTCTGCGGAAGGTTCAGAGGTTTCTGCCGCAGCATCAAAAGTCAACCCCTGGCCTTTCGCCGCATACGGCACCAGGCTGCTCAGGAAACACAGGACGAAAATTGTAAATCGGCTCATTGAAACAAAAGGGTACTCAGAAGATATAATGATAGGGCTGGAAAGGGCTGTTTTCAGTACGATATTAAAAGTGTGTTCGAGTCGCCAGTCCAATGGCCAGCGGCTACGCCCCAACCCTGAATTCCCGATCCCCGACTCCCAAACCATGCCGAAACCTCGATCCCAACGCGATCTCAGTCAATGGAAAACGAATCGACCTGCGGCCCAGGCGGGCAAGCTGCGAATCGTGGGAGGCAAATACCGCGGGCGGCAAATTGCCTACTCCGGTGATCCCGTGACACGACCCATGAAAGATTATACCCGCGAAGCCGTTTTCAATTTAGTGGGCGGCTGGGTTCCCGGCAAAGTCTGTTTCGACTTGTTTGCAGGCACTGGAGCCGTCGGGATCGAGGCCATCAGTCGCGGGGCCGCACGAGCCATCCTGGTGGAGCGACATTTTCCGACACTGCGGCTGATTCACGAGAATGTTCAATCGCTCGATGCATCCATGAACGTCGTGGTAGAGGGATCGGACAGTTTCTATTGGGTCCGCCAATTCGTGAACGAACCGTCCCGATGGCCGATTGAACCTTGGGTCGTTTTCGTCTGCCCCCCTTACGCACTGTTTAGTGAGAAGCAAAACGAACTGTTGCAGATGATCGAAGGTATGATCAGCGCGTCCCCGGAAGGAAGTCTGGTCGTCGTCGAATCCAGTGAAGATTTTGATCTTCGGTTGCTACCCCAATCCGATCAATGGGAGTCACGTCAGTATTCACCTGCTGTGGTTTCGGTTTTAAAAAAATAACACCTGCAAACCAGTATCCCGCGCCTTTGGGGGGTGCCTATTGAGCAAGTTCGGTCTTGCAGTACGTTTTTTGGCGGCAACCCCCGACGGCTTGCGGATAAACAGTCCACCTTCACATGAATCGCCATAAATTGGGAGCTTGAAGCGACCTCTGATCTCTGACTTCTGACTTCTGACCTCTGACCTCTGACCTCTGACCTCTGACCTCTGACCTCTGACCTCTGACCTCCGACCTACCGGACCGGTCGCCATTCGGGAGCGACACCTGCCCCGCCCCGATCATCGAATTCTGCTGATGCAGAAAACGAATCATCGTTTTGCATCGTGACTCTTGCCGAAGCATCCAGTCGTCGCCCGTTGGGCGTTACATACCGAGCGGCCACAACGATCTCGTCTCCTTCCGGCAAGCCTTCGTCGAACGGAAGGTCCAGCAGAATACCTGCCGCTTGGGGAGCTCGATGGCTCAAGAACAATTCAACTTCATCTGCCAGAAATGTCCAGACTCCCAGTCGCTGGTTGACAGAATCCGCCGATGGATCCAACACGCTGACGGCCAGATCGCTGCCAATCAGTTCCGTTTGACCTCGAGCATTGAGCGGCTTGAGCAACACCGTGATGCCCACGGGCCTCAGTCCATCATAGCGAACAAAGGTTGCCGTCCGATCAATCACTAGTTGGGTAACTTGGTCCGCTTGATCCCTGCTTCTCACCGCCGGAAGACCTGCCCCCGACGCGTTTCGTTGAAATGAAGCCGATCGACCCTGGACTGGCCTGCGGATGAATCCGGTCGAGCCATCATCCAACACACTGGGTTCATCGGAATCGGAACCCGCCCCCGGGGCATCGAACTCGTGGGATTCGCCCGGTAATGTCGAGTGGGGCGCTGAGAATCGCTGTGATTCGCCCGGAGGCAAAACGATTCCATTTTGGTAATTCCATGCCGGATCGGTCGGGCTGGAGTGCCAATCTCCGTGCGTCTCGTATTCATAAGCGGGGGCATCGTAGATAACGTCACCGTAAATCGCGTTGTCGTAGACCGCCGTTCGATCCGGCAGGGATCGCCGCTCGATTTTCGATGCCAGTTCGCTTTTTCCGTCGGCGTGAAGTGCCGCCAGAGCCTGATCCCGTTCGGCCCGAGTTTGATAGAACTTGTCTTCCAGGTCAAGAATCTCGGCGCGCAGCAACGCCGTTTCGCGCCGGCATCGAGGGTCAGAGTTGCAACCCACGGCTAAAATACAAATTCCGATGATCAAGAGCCGGGTGGCCATAATCGACTTGCCCATAGAGATTCTAAACTGAAACGGGCTAAATCTTTAGTGGAACTGCTCGAATCGAGGCAATGCCAGTTCCTGGAAGTGCTGTCATTTTGTCCCAGTCCTCCGCCGAAGTTGCCTGCTTGTCGGACCATCCGGGCGCAACTATAGTTGGGGCTGCGACGGCTGATTAGCCTGTCTGTTTTACGATCTTTTTACGGTCGTTGGGTCTGCTGAAAATCAGGAGACCCGACGGCCAATATGACAAAACGGACAAAGGGAAGCGGGTGAAAATCCCGCGCGGACGCGCCGCTGTAAGAGATGTTTAAAGACTTCGCAATGATGCCACTGCACGAGTCGGTTGAAATGCCGATGGCAAGTGTGGGAAGGCGCGAAGTTATCTCAAGCCAGAAGACCTGCTCGCAAACGGTTTCGATGACATTGTGTCCATCGACCTGATTCAAATTCAGTCCTCGCGATTTGGGACCGGACCGAGATTCGTTTGCAGATTCATCTGGAAATTTCCGGATGTGCGAAGATTTTCTGTCCGTTTCAGGTCGAGAGACTGAATTTTCATCAAGTATTACCACGCGCTGTCCATCGCTCGTCATGTTTGCGCTGGACAATGGTAAGGAGAAAATTCATGTTTTATCTTTTTCTGTTGAATCGCCTGCTGCGACAGGCTTTTTGTTTGTTTTTGGCGTCTTGCTTGTTCATTCACTGGGAGTCGGTTGGAAGCGCAGACACGGTCAATTTTGATGAGTTGAATGTCTGGACATCAATCGGATCCGATGGAAGTTACTACAACGGAGATCGTGGCGTCGGCAGCAACAACTTGGGCTGGTCCAGCGGGAACGTCTACTTCGGCAATAGTTTTGTCGATACCGCCTTCGGCGGTTACTGGAACGGATTTTCGTACTCCAACGTCAGCAATACAACGACGCCAGGCTTTGTCAACGAGTATGCGGCCTATGCTGGAGGCGGAGTGGGAGGCCAAGGAAACTATGCGGTGGCATTTGGTTTTGAAGACTCTCAGGCTTTCTTTAATTTGCCGGGAGCAAGCACGATCAGTTCGGTCTATTTGACCAATACAACCTATGCGGCTTTGTCGATGGAAAACGGAGATCAGTTTGCCAAAAAATTTGGTGGAAATACCGGCGACGAAGCCGATTACTTTTCCGTCACCTTCACGGGCTACGACAGTCTCAATGGAGCAGGCAATGTGACGGGCGCGGTTGAGTTTTATCTGGCTGACTTCCGTTTTGTAGATAACTCCCTGGATTACATTATCGATCAATGGACATCGGTCGATATGAGTGCGTTAGGGCTGGTTCAATCGGTGCGTCTGTCGTTCCAAAGCAGTGATGTGGGGCAGTTCGGGATCAACACTCCAACCTATGTCGCCCTGGACAATCTGGTTTATTCCACAGTTGCGATTCCAGAACCGACCAGTGGTGGATTGGGGGTTCTATTGATTTCGATGCTTTGGCTCCGTCGCCGTGACCGGCCAGGAGTTGCGGCGTGAGTCCAGCACGCCCGGTAGGTCGCTTTCACCAGCGGTCAACTGCACGAACCGGATGGACGCTAGTCGAGTTGCTGGTAGTGGTGGCCATCATTGGCTTGCTGCTGGCGATGCTGTTGCCGGCCGTTCAGTCAGTGCGCGAAGCCGCTCGGCGCGCGGCCTGCCAGAATAACCTGCGTCAGCTCGGGATTGCCATTCACAGCTACGAAGGCGTCTACCAGGCCCTGCCCCCGGGATGCCACGAATGGCGTCCCTGGGGTGGCAATCCCGCTTTGAAGAACTTTGCCTGGTCTGCGATGATTCTTCCCTTTCTGGAACAGGTTCCACTGCATCATGGAATCGATTTTGGCCTTCCGTTTGATCATCCCGTCAATCTGGAATTGGCACGGCAGACGATTCCGGTTTTTCTCTGTCCCAGCAATGCCATTCCGCTCACTCAAACCCTCGGACGAAGTGACTACGGGGGGCTTTTCGGGCAACGGATCACCACCCGGACCGGGACCAACAACGGCCTGTTCATTTACAATCGAGCGATCAAGTTTTCCGAAATCACGGATGGCCTGACGCATACGATTGCAGTGGCCGAAGATTCGGGCGGTCCCAATGCAGAGTGGATTAATGGAAACAATGTGTTTGAACAATCGGGGGGTATCAATGATCCGAATGCCTGGATCGGAGACAACGAAATTCGGTCCAGACATCCCGGAGGCGCCTTGGCGCTGATGTGCTGCGGAAGAGTTGAGTTTTTCTCGAACGATCTCGACAAACCGGTTTTGGCAGCGTTGATCACTCGCGACTTCGGAGATTGATCCCGCGATCGTTGCTTGGGAATTTATTTCAGGGCAATTCCTTGGCGGGGCGGATCGTTGGGCGTATCTTATTTATTGCAGGTACGAAAACCTTCCGTTTCATCCGCACTGCGGCACGGCCCAACCATCGCGTCGACTTGTTCGACGGCTGGTTCCGGTTCGCAGATGCATTGTATGTTGAAAGCCCAATTTGTTCTGGCAATCGATTACCAGGAAAATACTGTTCTGTCTCCCAGCGGAACGCGCCCACTATGTTTCGATGGGGCTGTTGAGCCTGATCGCGCGACCGCCGGTCGTGAAATGGATGCGAAAGCGATATGCGGTGCGCGACCGCCGGCTGCATCAACAGTTATGGGGACTCGATTTTCAGAACCCGGTTGGGCTGGCGGCAGGCTTCGACAAGGACGCGCGCTGGTTTCATCAACTGCCAGGGCTTGGTTTCAGTCACGTGGAAGTTGGAACCCTGACCGGACAACCGCAACCTGGCAACCCTCAGCCACGGCTTTTTCGGCTTCCCGCTGACCAGGCGATCATTAACCGAATGGGGTTCAACAATCGGGGAGCCGATCAAGCAGCTCGTCGCCTGGCCCGCGTTCCGAAAGCCTCAGTGGAGGATGTTCTGGGTGTGAATATCGGCAAGACAAAAGTGGTACCGCTGGCTGAGGCCAATCAGGACTATTGCAGAAGCTTTGAGCGACTTTTCGATTACGCTGATTATTTCACGATCAATGTCAGTTCGCCCAACACGCCCGGCCTGCGTGAACTGCAGGGACGTGACCACCTGTTGGCATTGCTCGATTCGGTCGGTCAGTTAAATGAGCGACTGGCGGCCGATCACGAAGTCGCTCCGAAACCGGTTCTCCTGAAGATTGCACCCGATCTGGAAAATCATCATCTCGATGACATTGCCGCCATTGCGGGAAACGCGAAGATTGACGGGATCGTGGCTACCAATACCACGATTTCTCGTCAGGGCTTGAACACGCCCGCGGCAGTGGTTCAGCAGATCGGCGACGGCGGTTTGTCGGGTCGTCCGCTGACGGAGCGAAGCCGTAACGTGGTTCGATATCTCTATGAACGACTGCCGAAGGAAATGCCGATCATTGGCGTTGGCGGGATCATGAATGGGCACGATGCCTGGAACATGGTTCAGGCCGGCGCGACACTGCTACAGATTTACACGGGCTTTATCTACGGAGGACCGGGAGTGGTTCGCGAAATCAATCGGTATTTGCTGAAAAAACTGGATGAACATCGCCTTGATTCCATTCGGGACGCGATCGGGAAGCAATGGGACTGAGTCTGTGACGTTGAGGCTCAGTCCGTGACAAAACGGGACGTTGCGAAATTGGCGAGTTTATATAAAGTAACTTCGTAGCCGTTTGCGCCGTCAATCGCGATGTGCTGTGAATTTTTACGAGACCGTCCCGTTAGGGACACAATGTTGGTAGCCAACTGAAAACTGAAAACTGAAAACTGAAAACAATTCCAATGTCCACGGAACTCAAGAGCCAATCCGATCTGTCGTCTCTCTCTCAACAAGCCGTCCAATTGGCCGCACAGATCTTGCGTGAATCCCGCGAGCGGGAAACCTCTGCCGAACGCAATCGGTCGGCGATGATGGCCCGAATGATGGCCGACCCGCAGGGTAAAAAATTCACGATTGCGATGGCGGATCAGGTCTTGCGCATGAAGCGGCCGCGCCGTGCGGCGAACCGAATGAGCGGTTTGATCCGGCAGTATGGTGTACCGAAATATTTTGGCGGGCTGGATCGTTTCGCACTTCGCATCGGAAATCTGATGGCCGGGCTGGCGCCGAGTCTGATCATCCCGCAGGTGAAATCCAAAGTCCGCAAAGACTCCAAACACGTGATCATCTCTGCGGAAGATCGCGAGTTCAAAAAGTATCTGGCAGAGCGGAAGCAGACCTCGATCCGGATCAATTTCAATCAACTGGGCGAAGCCGTGCTGGGCAACCACGAAGCCGATCGCCGTCAGCGAGACAACGTGCAGCGATTGCTCGAGCCGGGAGTCGATTATATCTCGGTCAAGCTGTCGGCTTTGTTCAGCCAGATCAATCTCGTTGGCTATGAGCAGACGCTGGAGAAAATTAAGCCGCGACTTCGCGAACTCTATCGCGCTGCGAAGAAAGGGGCTGCCACGAGTTCGAACGGCCAACAAAAGTTTGTCAATCTCGACATGGAGGAGTATCGTGATTTGCGGATGACCGTGGACGTGTTCCGGTCGGTGCTCGATGAGTCCGAGTTCGAGGATCTTTCGGCCGGTATCGTGCTGCAGGCCTATTTGCCCGATTCGTATGAAGTTCTCAAATCGCTGACGGCATGGGCCAGGGAGCGATATCAGCGAACCGGCAAGGATATCAAAATCCGGTTGGTCAAAGGTGCGAATCTTGCGATGGAGCAAGTCGAAGCTGCCATGCGAGACTGGAATCAGGCTCCTTACGACAGCAAGTTGAAAGTCGATGCCAATTTCAAGCGGATGCTTGAGTTTGCGACGCGGCCGGAAAACGCGGAAGCGATCCGCATCGGCGTTGGAAGCCACAACCTGTTTGACATTGCCTATACCTTGTTGCTGCGTGAAAAGCGAGGAGTACAAAATCGCGTCGAGTTCGAGATGCTTGAGGGAATGGCCAACGCCCAGGCGCTGGTGATTCGCGAGAAGTCGGGCGATTGCCTGGTCTATGCGCCGGTGGTACTCGATGCCGAGTTCGAGTCAGCGGTGGCCTATCTTGTGCGACGACTCGATGAGAATACGGCTCCGGGAAGTTTTCTCGGGGCGCTATTTGCACTCCAGGAAGGTTCGCCTGCCTGGAACGATCAACGGGACGCGTTCCTGAAAGCCTGCACCCTGGCATTCGAACCGGATCTACAATCGGCTCCCAACCGGACGCAGAACCGTTTGTCTGAGTCGTACCCGACGATGGAAGGCTCGTTTCACAATGTCGCGGATACCGATTTTTCGTTGCCAGAAAATCGACAGTGGGCAACACAGATTTTTGAAAGCTGGAAGGATCGCAAAGTCGAGGATATCCCGATTCAGGTCGGCGGGCATTATTTGAAGCCTAACTTGAAAGGAACCGGTCGAGACCCTTCGCGACCGGGACATGAGGCCTACAAATTTGCTCAGGCAACTCAGGCTGAAATCGAGGTCGCGTTGCAGATTGCGACCAACGCCTATCCAAGCTGGGAGGCGGCGGGAATGCAACATCGCGCTACCATTCTAAAACAGGCGGCCGTGGTTTTCGCGCAGCAGCGGGGCGATACGATTGGTGCCATGCTGCTCGATGCCGGAAAGAACGTTGTTCAGGCCGATGTTGAAATCAGTGAAGCCATTGACTTTGCGAATTACTACGCACGCGGGCTGGACGATCCCGGATTTTTCGACGGGACGCAGCCGAAACCCGTTGGAGTGGTCGTGGTCACGCCTCCGTGGAATTTTCCCTATGCGATTCCTGCCGGCGGCGTGATCGCGGCACTGGCTGCAGGCAATGCCGTAATCTTGAAACCCGCCCGCGAGACGGTGCTGGTAGCTTGGCGCTTGGTGGAACAGCTCTGGCAGGCGGGCGTTCCCAAGGATGTTTTGCAGTTTGCTCCCACGATCGATGGGCAAACAGGAAAGGCATTGGTTTCCGATCCACGAGTCGGAGCCGTAATCCTGACAGGCAGTATTTTCACCGCGCAGCTTTTCCAGTCGTGGCGCCCCGATCTGAAGCTCTATGCGGAAACCAGCGGCAAGAACGCGATGATCGTCAGCGGATCGGCCGACCTGGATCTGGCGATCAAGGATATTGTCTACGGAGCCTTTGGACATGCAGGACAAAAATGCTCGGCGACCAGTCTGGCACTGGTGGAAGCCGAAGTCTATGACGATCCAAAGTTTTTTGCCCAACTCAAGGATGCGGTTGAATCGTGGCAAGTGGCCGGCTCATGGAATCCGTCGGCCCTCGTCACACCGGTGGTTCGCGAGCCGGATGAGGCCTTGCATCGCGGTTTGACCCAACTTGATGAAGGAGAGAGCTGGCTGGTCGAGCCGAAAATGATCGATAACAATCCTTGCCTTTGGAGCCCCGGTATTCGAATCGGTGTCAGGCCGAACAGTTGGTATCACAAGAACGAGTGTTTCGGACCGGTGCTCGGAGTGATGCGGGTGGATAGTTTCGAGCAGGCGTTGCAAATCCAGAACAGCAGTGATTTCGGCTTGACGGGTGGATTGTATTCGCTCGACCCGCAGGAAATTGAAACCTGGCGGGAGAAGGTCGAAGTTGGAAATGCTTATATCAATCGCTCGACCACCGGTGCGATTGTCCGGCGGCAGCCGTTTGGCGGCTGGAAAGATTCCTGTGTCGGTCCCGGTCCGAAGGCAGGCGGTCCGAACTATGTGGCGACGTTCTGTGAATGGACGGAAGAAAAACTGCCGACGATCCTCGACCGCCCTTCTTCCACGATTCAGGGGCTGGCCGATGGCTTGGTGCGATGGTTCGGCAGTGAATCCAAGGCGACATTCACCGCTGCGGCCGGGAGTTATACGCACTGGTGGAACAAGGAGTTTTCGAAATCCCACGATCCATCCCAGGTTCATGGCGAGAGCAATCATTTTCGCTACCGTTCTCGGCCGTGGCATGTTATGCGTTTTGAAAATGTCCATAATGAAAAAGCTAAACTCGTTGCCGGGCTGGCCGCACTGGCTTGTAAGACAGCCGGCGTTCCATTGGAATTGAGTTTTTCGGAAAACGTGGAATGGCTGAAGCCATTTTCTGAATTGACCTCTGCCGCCGTACGAGTTGAAACGGGCGAGCAATTGGCGAAACGAATCACACAAGACTTGGGTCAAAAGAAGGGCGGAACTCTGAGAATCGTCGGCGACTATGATCCCAACACGTTCGCTCCGTCCATCATCGGCAATGTGCCCATTGTCAATTCAAAAATCTACGCCAACGGCCGCCTGGAGTTACTGAACTATTTGAAAGAACAATCCGTCACGCAAACGATGCACCGGTATGGGAATATTGTTTAGTTATACACAAGGTGTTCTTGTTGAAGAGGACGTCGAGCGATTTGTGGCCTGTTGAAAGAACACCTTTTTTGGGCAGAACGGAAAAGATGTCGCGAGTGACCAGAGGCCCCCATGGAAAAACCAACGCTGCAGACTCCGCACAATAATTTCTTCCTGTTCGCCATGACGAATCGGATTGTGTTAGGCAGTTTTCTGGAAATGTACTTTTCGGCCGAAGCGGTTCGATCCGTCAAAGTCGAAACCATGCGAATCGAGTCAGGAAACCATATCACATCTGAACTGGGTTTGACCCATTCTGATTTGTTGATTTCTTTCGAGTTGGCTGAGAAATTTGGCAGTGGCAAGCGGGTTTACATTTATTTCTTGCTGGAACACAAAAGTGTCGCTGAACCGTTGACGGTTTTTCAAGTGCTGGGATACACCGTAAGAATCTGGGAGCAATGGGTTCGTGAACATTCGGATCTGACACCGATTGTGCCAATGGTCATCTATCACGGCGAGAAAGCTTGGAAAGTAGCTCGAAATCTGGATGATCTGATTCAGTCTCCGCCCGCATTTGCGGACTGTCAGGTGAAATTTGAAGTCCCGATCATTGATTTGAGCCAGATGTCCGATTCGGATATCAAGGGAAATCCGGTTTTACGTTGCTCGCTGCTGATGCTAAAATACAGTCGTAACAAACGGTTGATCGAAAAACTGCCAGTCATTCTGGAATCGGTTGCCGTTTCCAAAGAACAAATTAATGTCAACGAGTGGATCGAAGCAATTGGAGTCTATGCGATGTCGGTAAACAAAGATATGACGGCCGAAGACTATAAACAGACCGTTGCAAGTGTATTTCCAACCATGTTCGAACCAGGTTCGCTGGCTGATCGCCTTTTGATTCAAGGGCGGGCAGAAGGTAAAGCAGAAGGTAAGGCAGAAGGTAAAGCAGAAGGTAAAGCAGAAGGTAAAGCAGAAGGTAAAGCAGAAGGTCGGGTTGAGGGCAGACTAGCTGGAAAAGTGCAGTTGCTTCAGGAATTGCTTGGCGAACCTGTTTCAAGCGACGATGAGTTGCACAAGAAATCCCAATCCGAATTAGAGCAATGGATTGCGAGTCTTCAAAAGCGACTTCGTGAACGCGGTTCCTAGAACGAAGCGCTTCGTCTTATCTGGTTTTACGATCCCGTTTCTCGAAATCGATTCAGTAAGTCCGTTGCGTGATTTCTGATTTTGTCGAGGCGTTCGTGAAAATCATCAAAATCGTCTTTCCCCAGCAATTGCATGTCGCGAAGCGGAAACAGAGCACCGCTGGCAAAGGCAGCTCCGCGTAACGCTCGCTTCAGTTGCACGATTGCCAGCCCTCGCTGCATTGGATCAAGTTCCGTTTCGCCATCCATCAAGGCTTGTGCCAGGCCCCCTGCCAGATCGCCAAGCCCATGCATGTACGTCTGGATCAAATTACAATTTCCTTTACGATTCTCGCTCAACCGTTGACTTGCCAGTACCCACAAATCAGAGACGGCCTGCTGCAGTGGATGTCGCTCAGGCTGCCCCATTTCAAACGAATAGTAAGAATCGGATTCATCGTCATCCAATCGGACAGGAGGATGTTCTGGAGGTCGGGCAAGCGACTGCTGGACCAGCCGAGCCACTCGCTCGATACGTGCCGTCAATACATCAATATCTTCCGCTGCCTCAGCGGAAAACGGGTATTCCTCCAGGGCTTCCTTGAACTGCCGAATTGTGTTTCCCAGAATCAAGCTCTTCGATGCGGTCGAGGTCTGCCATCTTGCCGTTGTAGTGGATCGTAATGCCCATGCCGCAACTCGATTGCCTAAAAGGTTATTCGCTCTTGAGCGATGCCATATCGATGCAGAATCGGTATTTGACGTCTGACTTGAGCAATCGTTCGTAGGCTTCGTTGACTTTCTGGATCGGGATGACTTCGACATCCGCAGTGATATTGTGTTCACCACAGAAGTCGAGCATCTCCTGCGTTTCGGCGATGCCGCCGATCGGGGATCCCGACAAGCTGCGGCGACCGAAAATGAGGCTGAAAGCCGCAACCGGGAGCGGCTTTTCAGGAGCGCCTACAAGCGTGATATTTCCGTCCCGCTTGAGCAAATTGAGATAGGTATTGATATCGTGATCTGCCGAAACGGCATCGAGAATAAAGTCGAAACTACCCGCATGCTTTTTCATCTCGTTGGCATCGCGTGAGATGACCACTTCGTCCGCCCCCAATCGCAAAGCATCTTCCTTCTTGCTGGGCGATGTGGTGAACACGACAACGTGAGCCCCCATCGCATGGGCCAGCTTGACTCCCATGTGGCCAAGCCCTCCCAATCCTACGATCCCGGCTTTCTTTCCTTTCGAAACTCCCCAGCGGCGCAGCGGCGAGTAGGTGGTGATTCCAGCACACAACAACGGCGCGGCGCCGGCAAGATCGAGATTGGCTGGAACCCGTAACGCGAAAGCCTCATCGACAACGATACTGTCCGAATAACCTCCATAGGTGACTCCACCCAGATGCTTGTCTGGACTGTTGTAGGTAAACACGCCACGGGTGCAGAACTGTTCCAGGCCGGCCTGACACTCTGGGCACGTCCGGTCGGAATCAACCATACACCCGACGGCGGCGAGATCGCCGACCTTGAACTTCGTTACTCCGGAACCGACTTGCTTGACACGCCCAACGATTTCGTGCCCCGGAACACAGGGATAGACCGTCGGCATGAACTGATTCCACTCGTCTCTTGCCTGGTGGAGGTCCGAGTGACAGATTCCGCAGTACAAAATCTCGATCTGCACATCGGTGTCGAGCGGATCGCGACGGGGAATCGAAGATAGGGCAAGTGCCGAGGTCGCATTGGAGGCAGCGTAGGCTCGGGTCTGATACATGGTTCGGTTGCTCGGGATTTGGGGTTCGGGATTTGGAACTCGGGATTTGGGGTTCGGGCTAGGCAGTCTTGGGAAATAAAAAACCTGCTCGAAATCATAATCGTGCTCGTAAGGGGACCGGCAGATAAAAACGTACCGTAGTGTAGGCGAGTCGCTCCGCGACTCGCAACCGAGCCTCTGGGAAACACAATACTGCTTGGGTAAACTTTTACCTGCCGGTCGCCTAATCATAATCGTGCTCGTGCTCGAAAATCGAGGCTTTGACAATTGCGGCAACCATCAAGATAAGAACTATCGTTGTTGCCAACAAGCCACCAACACAAACGCGAGTCCGCCTTTGTCGATTAGAGCAGGACGAGCAGGATTAATGACAAGAATGTGGGATAGACGTCCACATCTGTCTTTTATTGATATTTTCCCGGCATCTTCTACTCCGCTGGCGAATGGATTAAGATGACAACGCGTTCACAGAAGTGTATTTAGCTGTTCAAAATCGAGATAGAGAAATGAGTGAAGCAAAAATTCGTGGCAAGGTCCACTTAATTGAGGAAACAAAATCGTACGGTCAAAAAGGGTTTCGCAAACGGTTGGTGGTGCTGGAGCAAGCCAATGCGCGATTCCCGAACTATGTTCCTCTGGAGTTTACGCGTGAAGCCTGCGATGCCGTGGATGATCTCTCTGTAGGCGAAGAAATTGAGGTCAGCTACACGCTGGCCGGTCGCAAATGGCAAAAGGACGCTCATAGCGAAGTCAAATTTTTCCTCAGTGCCGAAGCCGTCAGCTTCAAGAAACTGGGTGGCTCCGGTTCTGGAGGCGACTCAGGTTCATCGGAATCCGAATCGTTGGACGACGCCAACAATGCGTTCGCTGAATCGGTTGACGAAGGCGATATTCCGTTCTAAGGATCGTTTAAAATGCGGGGTAGGTTTTTCTAGCCTGCTATCCAAACCCAAACGTGGAGTAGGCTTCCAGCCTGCTATCGAAGTCCTTATGAAAATGGCAGGCTGGAAGCGTACCCACTTCCGTTCTGCAACTTGGGCCGCCCTGGCCGCATGATCTCGAATGCCGGAACAGATTCGTCACCAGTCTTTCACACCGCTCACGGCACCGCGTGAGTTGGTGATTGCCTGTCCGGCATTTCGCAGCAATGTCAACCTCTCGCGACTGGTTCGGCTCGCCGGATGCGTGGCGATTGAGAAAATCATCACCTGTGGCCCCACCAAGGTGGATCGAACCATCGCGCGTGATGCGGTCGATCATGTTGTTATCGAATCGCGGCGGACGTTACTGCCAGTGGTCAAGTCGCTGGTCGATGAGGGCTATCACTTGGTGGGACTGGAGCAGGCGGAGCGCTCGGTTTCATTATTCGAATATCGGTTTCCTAAACGCGTTGCCCTGGTGATCGGAAACGAGCGTTCGGGAATCGACCCGGAACTGCTGGAAGTGATGCATGACATTGTGGAGATTCCCGTCTATGGCCCGCCCCACGCCTACAATGTGGTGACCGCGACCACGATGGCGGTTTATGAGTACTGCAAACAGCATCGTTGAAAATGGTTCGTGAACGGCAAAATCGGAATTTGTTTTCAGTCCGAATGGGAGCTATAATTTCCTGACGGCGTCAATCTTATCTCAATATTAAAAAGTGATCGTGGAAAATACCCGCGTCGGCCCATTTCTGATTCTGAAGCGACTCGGCACCACGCGACGCCAGCGTGTCTTTCATGCGCGTCAGGTCGAACAGGACCGTGATGTCGCCGTCAAGTTTATTTCCCTGCCGCCGGACGCAGAATGGGATTCCGCGATTGCAAAGATTGAGTTGGAAGTTAATGAACTCAAGAAATTGAGCCATCCCAACCTGGTCAAGGTCTACGGGGCAGGCGTGCATGAAGACAAGATTTTTTTCGCGACCGAGCTGGTGGACGGCGAAAGTCTGGCGAGTTTGCTGGCGCGGCGGGGCAAGCTGGCTGCCGACCTGGTGATTGAGTACGGACGACAGATCGCGGAGGTGCTGAACTACCTTGGCTCCAAAGAACTGATTCACTCGAAACTGACGCCCGACAAAATCATCGTGACTCCCGATCACAAGGTCAAGGTTGCCGACCTCCGTTTGAATCGTTCCAAGCGTCGTCGTTGGGATTCGGCCCGGCTTCGCGAACTGGATATCGCCGCCTATCTCGCGCCCGAACAGTTTGGCGAGGGTGCCGAAGCCAAATCGGATTTCTATTCGCTTGGGGTCGTGCTCTATGAAATGCTGACCGGGAAACTGCCCTATGATCTGGACAACATCGGGCGGATGGCCAAGTTCAAGATGAATGCGGTACCGCCATCGGTTGCCATGGAAGTGATCAGTTGCCCGATTTGGCTGGACAAGATCATCACGCAAATGTTGCAACCCGATCCTCGCAAGCGACCTCATTCGGCCAAAGCGATTGCCTTGGCGTTCGAAGAAATGAAGAAGCTCGATGCGAGCCAGAAATCAACGGCCGCCCAGGTCGTCGGAAGCTTCAACGCACTCAATGCAGGCGTTGACAAACGCGAGGCCCGCGAGTTGCTGAACAAGCCGAAAAAGCAGAAATCTCGTGAAACGCCTATCTTTCAGACAGTCCCGTTTCTCATTGGCAGCTTCCTGCTGATTTCCGCATTGCTGATCTATGGTTTCTGGCCAAAAAGTTTTGAGCAGCGAGTGCAAAACTATGCAGCGATGATCGGGTCGAACGATCCCGAAGCCTGGAGCGACGCGCGAGCAGGACTGAAAGAGATTCGCGAACGGAATACGACTCCCGAGCTTGCCGTCCGGGCGAACGGGCTTTATGAAACGGTTCGCCGAAAACTGCTGGTTCAACGTGCCGAGATCGGCGTTTCCACTCGGCTGCAGTCCGAAAATATCCAGGCATTTTCGAAGGCGTTCAACTTCGAGCAAAGCGGAAATGAAGCGGAGGCCATCAATGCCTATCAGCAATTGATGGATTCAATTTCGCCCCACGACGACGAGAACTATATCGCGGCAGAAGCACGAGAGCGATTGGATGCGTTACAAAGCAAATTCATGTTGCCGGGCGACAGGACGGAGTTGGAAGCGATGATCGAGAATCTGGCGACTGGAGAAACGGCTGGCCAGATTCAGATGAACAACAGCCTGCTCGGTCGCATCATCATCAAGTATGCGGGTGATCCCGACTATGCCGAAGTGGTCCTTCAGGCAAAGGATATCCTCGAAGCCAATCGGGCAAAGTTGGGCGAACTGAAATCAGAGTGAAACATGCTCTGTGTCTTGGTGCCTCTGTGTGAGAACCATATGTTTCTTAATGAAGGGCAAATGGATCCATGACGACCACTGAGTCAAGCCGTCAAAATCCTGGTTGCCAGTGCGTCGCAAACCATTCGCCCCCGGTCTGTCAGTTGCCAGCGATTGCCGTTGCGGCACAACAGGCCTTCCTGAATCCAGCTTGCCGCCACGTTTTGCAATAGCTCGTCAACCGTGAATCCGGTGCGTTGATGGAAGTCGGCTTCATCGACTCCCGCCACACGTCGCAAACCGATGGTCAGCAACTCTTTGGCAGAATCGAGCGGCGACAGTTTCTCCGAGACGGCGGTGGGCGGCGAGCCGGCTTCGACCGATTTCAAATACTGAAGCAGGCCTTGATGATTCGTTGTGCGAACACCATTGAGATAGCTCGATGCTCCCGGTCCAAAGGCAAAATAAGGCTCGCCCGTCCAGTAATTTTCATTGTGGCGACATGAATGCCCCGGCTTGGCAAAGCTGGAAACTTCATATTGGGTATAGCTGGCCGCTCGAACCTGGCGGATCGTGGATTCGTACATGTCCGCTTTCAGGTCTTCGCTGGCTTCGGTGAGCGAGCCCCGAGTCAATCGGCTCCAGAATGAAGTCCCCTTCTCATAGGTCAACTCGTAGGTCGATAAGTGATCGGGTTCCATCGCCATAGCGGTTTCCAGATCGGCCTGCCATTCACTGAGCGTCTCACCCGGCGTTGCGAAGATCAGGTCAATGGACACGGATTTTGCAAACTGACGAGCAACCTTGATGGCTTCGATGACATCGGCGGGCTGATGGGTTCTCTCCAGCCGCTCCAGCTTGGCCGGGTGCATCGACTGAATACCCAGGCTGATTCGGTTGATACCAAAGCTGGCCAGAGCCTCTGCTTTCTCAGCATTCAGGTCGTTTGGATTGCACTCCGAAGTGACTTCAGCGCCGAGAGCAATATCAAATCGGCTGTTGACAATCTGTTTCAGGCGTTTTAGTTGGTTTACAGTGAGATGACTCGGAGTACCACCGCCGAGAAACAGCGTTTCCAGTTCATATCGGCGATCGAGCCAGCCAATTTCCGTTTCCAGTGCATCGAGAAACCGGTCCACCAGATAATCCCGGTCTGCCACCAGCGCGAAGTTGCAATAACCACAACGCCGCCGGCAAAACGGGATGTGGATGTAGGCAGATTTTGGGTCATCGTTCACGTATCAAGCCAAAGGGGCGGAATCAAAAAGTAGGGTGTGTGCAGCGGTCAATATTACCAAAAGAGATGATCAAGAGAAAACCGCAACATGACGTTGGGTTTTCCTATTGAGTTGATTGACCGCGCAACACACCAACCGGTTAAATCCACAGCCGGAATCGTTCACCCGGGTTATCAGCAAAAGCTGCTTCGAACAATCGCCTGGCTTCCTTTGTATTGTACCGGGTGCTGACGTGTCCCAGGATGACCAGTTCGTTTTTGAACTGGTTCTTGCGAGCGACAATATCGTCGATATGCGTATGGCCGTGTTTGTGGACCAGATGTTTCCGGTGGCCGGGCGCAAGAAAGGTCATCTCGGTAATCAGGATTCGAGGCAAGTAAAATTCCGGGTTGTCATCCAGACCCTCGGGAGTCGTGTCGCCCGTGTATCCCACCAGCGGAAATCGGATCTCCGAAGTAATGTCAACACCGGACAGCCGCAAATCACGAATCTGCTCGCCGGTCAGTTGTGTGTATTCCGGCTTAAGTTTCTTGCGTCGCTCATAGACAATGAAGCCCAGGCTCGGAACCGTGTGTGTGGTTGCAAAGGCTTTGACCACCAGCTCGCGCGATAGTTCGATCTCCTGACCCCTTTCGATGGGTACCAGCTCGCAAGGCAAGCGGCCGCGATCCAGCCGCTCGAAGGATCGCAGCATTTTCTCGACGACCGGCACTGAAAACGCCGGCAGAATAATTCGAGGCGGCGGCATTTTCATCATCCTTCGACGAGCCACAAACACCGGTAGCGCGGCGATATGGTCGAGATGGCAGTGTGAAATCAGCCAGGTGGGTATTCCCATGTGATTCCAGGGGTGCGCGCCAAGATCGAATCCGAGGTTCAATTCGGGAATGATCCAGTACGATTGAACGGCCGCCCGAGAGTAGCCTTCAATGGTGTACTGATCGAATTTGAGTGACTTGAGTGGAACGTTGTTGAGCATTCAGTACCAGACAGGGGTGGGACAGGAAAGTTCGGATTTTAGGCGAGCGGCAGATAAAAACGTACCCTAGTGTAGGCGAGTCGCTCCGCGACTCGCAACCCAGCGTCTGGGAAACACAATACTGCTTGGGTAAACTTTTACCTGCCGGTCGCCTTAGCGTACCATTTGCCGCACGGAAACCGCCGCAGCGAAAAACGATGGGGAGTCGAACAGAATGGTGATTGCGATTAAAATGCACGGCCACAAACTTTCACACACACCCTGCCCATGACCGTCCAGCAATCATCTTCCCTTATCCAGTCCGCCATCAACGGAGTATCCATTGCCGACCTGGTTCAGCAATTTGGAACGCCGACCTATGTCTACGACGCCGAGATCATTCGGCAGCGTTTCAATGAGTTGCGTCAGTTCGATGTGATTCGCTATGCCCAAAAAGCCAACTCTAACTTGGCGATTCTGGATTTGATCCGTCGCCTCGGCGGTGTGGTCGATGCCGTGAGCGCGGGGGAGATTCGGCGCGCCCAAGCCGTCGGTTTTACAGGTGAGGGCGATCCCCCTCCGATCGTTTACACGGCCGATATTTTTGATCGACAAGTCTTGCAGATCGTGGTGGATGAGCAAATCCACGTCAACGCCGGTTCGCCCGATATGATCGAGCAACTTGGACAGGTCGCTCCGGGGCGGTCCGTGACGCTGCGGATCAATCCTGGTTTTGGGCACGGCCACAGTGCCAAAACGAATACCGGTGGATCATCTTCCAAGCATGGAATCTGGCACGAACAACTCGACGAAGTTTTGGCCATCGCCAGGAAGTATCAACTGTCGGTTGCCGGGCTGCACATGCACATTGGATCGGGTACCGATTTTGAACATCTGTCACAAGTTTGCTCTGCGATGGAGGCGATCGCACTCAAGGTCGGTGATTCCATTCAGACGATCAGTGCGGGAGGGGGGATGCCGACGCCCTATCGCCCGACAGATCATACGATCGATGTGGATCGCTATTTTCAGTTGTGGGATCAGAGCCGAAAACGACTGGAGGCAACCTTCGGACATTCAGTATCGCTTGAAATCGAGCCGGGACGTTTTCTGGTTGCCGAGAGCGGATACCTGATCAGTGAAATTCGAGCCGTCAAGCAAATGGGTGAGAATCTGTTTTATTTGGTGGATGCCGGGTTCAACAATCTGGCTCGGCCGATTTTGTATGGAGCCTGGCATCCGATGGCCATTGCTTTTTCGGGTGAGGCAAACGATGCCGTTCAGAACGTCGTCGTGGGGGGGCCGCTATGCGAATCGGGCGATATTTTTACTCAGGAAGAAGGTGGCTTTGTCTGTCAGCGGGAGCTGCCCGTGGCTCGTGTAGGAGACTATCTGGTCATCCAGTGCACCGGGGCTTACGGATTTGTGATGTCTTCGAACTACAACAGCAAACCAATGGCCGCTGAAGTACTGATCGACAACCAGCAGTGTCATCTGATCCGCGAGCGTCAGTCTTTCGAAGCGCTGATGACGGGAGAACGTTTGCCGACGATGTAGGCCAACAACTTACGCCAGCGCCTGCACCAGCGCGTCCACCACAAACTCCTGTTCCGCTCGCGTTAACTCAGGGAACATCGGCAGCGACAGAACTTCCCGGCAGGCTCGCTCCGTTTCAGGTAGTGACCCCGACTGAACGGGAACATTCGAGAAGCAAGCCTGCTGATGAAGCGGAACCGGATAGTAGACTTCCGAGCCGACAAGGGATGCGGCCAAGTTTTGGCGAACTTGATCTCGCGATCCGTCCTTGATTCGAATGGTGAACTGATTCCAGACGTGCTCGTTGCCGGGTGTTGATTGGGGAACCGTGATCCGATCGGCAAAGCAGCATTGCGACAACAGCTCCTGATAATAAGATGCATGTTGCACTCGCAGTTGGCAGATCGTATCGAGGTGTTCCATCTTGATCGACAGGATTGCAGCTTGCATTGCGTCGAGCCGACTGTTGATGCCGACGACCTGATGGTAATAGCGGGGCGACATGCCGTGATTGGCAAACAGCCGCAATCGTTCTGCCAGTTCCTCGTTATTGGCAGTCAACATTCCGCCATCGCCACAGCCGCCGATGTTTTTGGTCGGATAGAAGCTAAAGCACCCTACATCTCCGATCCCGCCGACACGACGGCTCTTGTCGCTCGCTCCGATGGATTGCGCACAGTCCTCAATCACGTAGAGGCCATGTTCGCGAGCCATGCCGAGAATCGGGTCCATTGAGCAGCTTTGGCCGAACAAATGGACGGGGATGATGGCCTTTGTGTTGGGGGTAATGGCGGCCGCGACTTTGTGGGTATCGAGATTGAAGGTTGCCGGTTCGATATCGACGAAAACGGGAGTTGCGCCGACGCGGACGACCGCACTGGCGGTGGCGAAGAACGTAAAACTGGGGCAGATCACTTCATCGCCCTGGCCGATTCCCAGCGCCAGCAACGCCAACAATAGAGCATCGCTTCCCGACGCACAGCCGATCCCGAACTGAGCATCGCTGGCCTGGGCGACTTGGGTTTCCAGTTGCTTGATGCGAGGCCCGCCGATGAATTGTCCCGAATCAAAGATCGCGGACATCGCTTCCATGAATTGGGATTTCAGCGGTTGGTTGGCTCGCGTTACATCAAGCATCGGCACGGCTGAAACATCGGAAACAGCGGCCTGGAAAGGGACGATCATCGGACATCCTTGAATGGGGTGAAAGCAGACTCAATGGGCGGGAAAAATAACGTTTCGGCGCCATTCGGTCAATATGAAACGGATGATCGAGCCTGAGGGGCATAGGATTGCGAAAGACGGAGTACACTCCGTTCTACACGAATCTGTACAACCTCGTCTGGTTTGCCCAAATTGGCAATCCGTTTACCAGAAATCCAGTGATATCAATGGTCCCGTGCAGTTGCAAAGCCACGAAAATCAGAACGAAGCATCCACAAACCTCTTGTTCCTATTAACGCGACAGGCGGTTTAAAAGCCAGCAACCGATTCAGTAGCCATCAGAAGAAAGAGCTGGAACACTAATTTTCGCTAATCCTCACTAGTCAGATGGCAAAATCAGTGTTGATGAGTGTTGAGCCGCTACTCAGCCAAATTTTCGTCCAGCTGCAGCTCTCTGTCACCGTGTCGAAAAATCGTCCCGAACCGTCGCAAGCAAGCGCACCACAGAACCACTTCGGCTGAGATTTCAATCTCTCAACTAAAAAAAAATCAAATTGTTATAGAGCATTTCGCGAACTTGTTGGTCGTTCGAATTTTTTGACTCTACGCCAGGAAAATCCAACTTGGGGTTACGACCGGATCGCTGGTGCGGTGGCCAATCTCGGTTGCGAAATAAGCGATCAAACGGTTGGCAATACTTTCAAACAGCATGGCATCGAACCGACGCCGGATCGTAAGCGAACCACAACTTGGTCAACGTTTCTCAAAGCACACTGGGATACGCTGGGTGCGATTGACTTCACCTCGATCGAAGTCTGGACCAAACGCGGACTGGTTACATTCTACTTGCTGTTTGCAATGGAACTGAAAACTCGCCGTGTTCATTTCGCTGGATGCACCGTGAATCCAGACGATGACTGGATGAAACAGATGGCACGTAACCTGACTGACTTCGAAGATGGCTTCCTTAAAGACAAAACACATCTTCTGATGGATCGCGACACCAAATTCAGCGAAGGCTTTCGCTCGATCCTTGAAGCGTCCGACATTGAACCCGTGCGACTGCCACCGCGCAGTCCGAACTGCAATGCTCACCAAGAGCGATTTTTCCGTTCACTCAAATCGGAGTGTCTCGACCGGATGATCTTCTTCGGTGAAAAATCGTTGCGAAATGCCGTCACCTGTTTCCTCGAACATTATCATCATGAACGCAACCATCAAGGCCTGGAGAACCAGATCATCGACCCTGGAGAGGAAGTCGGAGCGATTGCTGGAAAGATCGAATGTCGAGAACGACTCGGTGGACTACTTCGCTACTACCATCGCGCTGCGTAGCAACCCCGATTTCTAAGTGCTTCACCAACTGCCAACCCGGATCGCGGTGCGCGTGGAGAGCGAAAACGGGGTGAAAATCACCCCGTTTCTGTCTGCCAACGCACGACCTCGGCTGAGATTTCACTCTCTCAACTACTAAAAAACCAAATTGTCAAAGAACATTTTACGAACTTACTGGTCGTTCGAATTTTTTGACCCTACGGGTATTCAGTCAAAATCGACGACATTGCCATACATTTCTTCCCATTGCCAAGAGCTGTCATTGGACGAGTAGGGCACAATGCACTCCAACATGACACTTGGCCCAAAGCGATCAATTCTCGCAAAGAAATTATCGTCTAAACCTACCAGCGAGAACTCAAAAGCGACGGATCCAATCGGCTCGAAGATTTCTTTTGAACCATCAAAGCCTCTTGTTACATTTATACAAATTTCGACAAGTTTTAAGTGTTGTTTTATGTCCACATCACCAACATCGTTGTGTTCCCTAACCATTTGCTCGCAAAACGAAAATAGCTGTTCTTGTCGCGACAAGTAACTTGGGCACAACAGTTTAAATATATTGACGATTTCCGGAGTTACCAATAAATCCTCATAACAAAGACGGACATCACTATTGCCAATTTGGCATATCAACGTAGGCTTGGAATAAGGAAAGGTAGGATCAATTTTGAAATCCTCTACGCTGATCGTTGTCCATGGTTCCGTCATGATAATTTCCTTTTTCTATATGTACGCTTAACTCAAATAGCGATTAAGTATCGTATGCCAAAGTGCCATTCCTATATGCCCTGTTTGATGGTGTACGCTCGCATCAATAAGCTCAAAATAGCCGGGCCGGTGGTGATGGTGAATGGTGTAGGTTCTGCCGTTGATCGTGATTTGGCCACCATTTTGACGATGAGCAATTCCCTGCTTTTTCAAATAATTGCCAACTTCCTCAAAATCGTGGTTTCTCATTCGCTTTTGGCCTTCATCTCCCAGTGAACGCCACGTCTTTCCGGCAGGAAGTTGAGCGTAGTTCGAAACCCGAAACTCATATTGTAGCATCGGAGGTTTCACACTCTTGGGGAACAACGCAACCAATCGACCACCGAATGGGAGTTTGAACATTGGGATGTCGATGTCTGATCCGTTGAATTTAACTGTCTTGTAACGAGAGAAACTTCCGCTCAGGCTGCGCATGAGTTTTTTGGTCTGGCCAACTTTTAATCCACCCCGCATGGCCATCATTTGCGCAGAACTGGATACACCAACGCCGTTTAGCCCGTAGAACTCTTCATAGGACATTCCCAGTTCATTGCCATCTCCTCCATTTCCAAACCAGTTGAGCGGATTGAATCCGATATTTGTAAACGGAATCGAAATGTTAAATGCGCTATGCAGACCAGCACCCAAGGCAGCCGCTACCCAGCTATTGTCGGAACGACTTCCTAAATGATCAGGCAGGTTGAAGTCAAACGCCCAGTCAATGTCCCACTGCAGATTGATGTTGTACGCTTCAACCAAGCCTTGCAGCCCGCCGATGATAAAATCGCCCGGACCCGGCAACAAGAAACGTGCCGCACCGAGTGCCACTCCGATCATGAACTTCCCTGTCGGATCGATTCCATTGATGGGGTCACTGTGGACGAAAGTGTAGTTATGATACGACTGAGGATCCGACGAATTTCCGTAGAACGGATCGAGGGAAGTGAACGTGCCGGTTTGGGGATCGTACCAGCGGGCGCGAAGATATAGCTTGCCGATGTTGCGGTCGAAAGCTTCACCGTTGTAAAGGTAAACGGTCATCGGTGTGCCCACCATCGTCACGTTGAGTAGGTTGCCGTAAGCATCGAAGTGGTACAGTTGCTTGTGCCCTGTCCCGTTGGTAGCAACGGCAACGGCGGCATTGTATAGAACGCGAACGCTGCCGTGGCCATCGGTCCCGAACCAGACTTCCGACTTCTGATTCCAGTTTTCCGTGGCGGGATTCCAATCTGAAAGATTCGTCTGGCTGATTTGATCGTGGCCGATGGTGTATACCATTTGTTTGATCGGCGCTCCCACCTGACCGCTGGCATCCACCGCAAATTCCGTCTCCGTCAGGACTTGTGAATAACCTGTCGGATTCTGGCTGTCGGTCAGATACTCAATGCGAGTGGTCGTGCTGGTACCGAAACTGCCTACCTTCGTAGTGGTCGCAGCAATGCGATTGCCTGCCGAATCGTATTCGTAGGTGGTCGACGAATTGTCGTCATTGCCCATCTCGGAACCCCCGGTACGGGTGGAGGTCGACTTCGACATTTGTCCTTGCAGATTGTATTCAAATGTCTGTGTCGTGACGACCGGAGTTCCGATGAGCGGGTCCGGTTCCGTCGTGACCTTCGATGTCTGCTGAGTTTTGTCGTAGGCGTAAGCCACCGTCTTCGTGATCGAGCCTCTCGTAATCGTTTCGGTCAACAAGCGGTCGTTGGCATCAAAACTGTAGGCCGTCGTTTCCGTCGGATCGCTGCTGGTTTTGACTTGCGACAAGCGGTTGCCCGCCAGTTTCAAGTAGGGTGTGTGGAGCGGTCGCTGTAGCCATGAAAATTCACTTGGCGCCGGAAATGCAGCTTCCATTTGAGTACGGCAGGCACCCCAAAGCGACCGCGTAACACACCACCGGCGCGCGTGGTGTGTTACGCGGTCGATCTCGCTATTGGTTACTGAAATACCATAATACAGTTTTCTCATTGAAAATCGTTATGCGTAGCGCCGACCGCTCCACACACCCTACACGCCTGATTCCGCATTCATTGAGCCACATTGTAGCATGGAATCGTTCCTTCGTCAGCGATGGTGTTTCGGCCCCTCTCCCCACTGCCAACCTGGATCGCGGTGCGCGCCGCAGGCGGGATCGGGACGAAAAAACGTCCCGATCCGCCACATGCGAACGCTCAGACGAGCGATCTCGGGCTTCTCAACTGCTAAAAACTAAATTGTCAAAGAACATTTTCAACGACTATTAAGCCGTCCGAATTTTTTTACCCTACGCCACCCGGCCCCGTTCATCAAACACCGTTTCGGTGCGGTGCCGGGCGGTTTCACCGGCAACTACGATGGCTGGCCCGGTCGTGGCGATCTGCCGACCCAGCGAATCGTATTCGTAGTGGGCAAGCAACATCGCCCCGAAGAAAGATCTTAACGAGTCGAGTGTCGGTCATTCATTTATTGCACGATTACGATTACGATTACGATTACGATTGCGAACTGAAACCGGACAGGAAGTATTTTATTGGGAAACCCAACGCCAGCCATGATTGCCATTATCGACAACTACGATTCGTTTACTTACAACCTCGTTCAGCGGTTGGGTGAAATTGATGCGTCGCTGGATATTCGCGTTTTCCGCAATGATCAGATCGAAGTCGATGCGATTGCAAAACTGGGGCCGTCGCATCTGATCATATCACCCGGTCCGTGTACGCCCAATGAAGCCGGGATTTCTGTGGCGTGCGTGGAGCAATTGCATGGGCGAATTCCAATTCTGGGAGTTTGCCTCGGCCATCAGTCCATCGGACAGGCTACCGGCGGCACGATTGTTCGAGCCGCTCAGCTCATGCACGGAAAAACCGACCGCATCGAACACACCGGTACCACCCTTTTCGCGGGCTTGCCCAACCCGATGACAGCGACCCGCTACCATAGCCTTGTCATCGAGCCAGAAACTTTGTCTCGCGAGTTTACCGTCAACGCCTGGACGTTTGAAGCCGATGGCAGCAAGATCATTATGGGTATCGAGCATCAATCGGAGCCCACCTTTGGCGTTCAGTTTCATCCCGAAAGCTTTTTGACAGAACACGGCACGGACTTGCTGCGGAATTTCCTGGCGATAACATGAGCATGCCAGATGCACAAGGATGTAGGGTGTGTAGCGGTCGTGTTGGTCCTTGCAGTTGATAAAGCAATTCGACGGATGCTGAACCAGTATGGAGGAAATAAAATCGAACGACCGCGTAACACACCATGTACAATTGTTTAGCCGCAAGCCGAAGCCGACCACCAGTCGCTTGCAGCTAAAGCAGGCATATCCGATTGATTCACGATTGAAGTTGGAAGATCGAGAGGTGGTCGGCGCAGGCGCGTCGGGTAGAGGCCGCCTCTGCATACGACATGCCTATCAATAAGACACATGTAAGCCGGCGCCCCACGCGCCTTTGGGGGGTGCCGATGGACCCATTTCAGGGTTGCTGTAGTTTTGCGGCACCCCCCGACGGCTTGTGGCTAAACGGTTCAATTTCCCAAAACGATTACCATCTACATCATCTCCCCCTATGTCCCAATCCATGATTCCATTTAATGATGCCCTGCAACGAATTCAGGAAACCATTTCTATTCGATCGACAGAAACCGTTGACCTGCAATTGGCGGTGGGGCGTGTTCTGGCTGCGCCGATTTTTGCGGATGTCGATTCTCCGCCTCATCGAAAATCGGTGATGGACGGCTACGCGGTCCGAAGCTCCGATATCAACGAGCGCCGAACGCGATTGAGAGTTACTGAAACCATCGTTGCGGGGGGGTGGCCGACGAAGACCGTGCTCGAAGGTGAGGCGGCACGAATCATGACGGGAGCACCGATTCCAGACGGAGCAGACGCGGTGGTGATGGTCGAGAAGACAATCTTCGGACAGGATGGAGACGAAAATTTTGTCGTGATCGAACTTGATCATTTGAACCCGGGTCAGCACCTCATTGATCAGGGCGATGTATTTTCACGCGGTCAGGTTTTGCTACCGGCCGGTCACTGCATTCGGGCGTTCGAGATCGGATTGTTGGCCGAAGCCGGTTCGGATCGAATCTCCGTGGTGTCGAGACCGACCGTGGCGATTCTTCCAACGGGAAATGAACTGATTGACTACACCCAAGTGCCCGATCGTAGCCAGATTCGAAATTCGAACGGACCGATGTTGTGGGCGATGGTTCGGCAAGCCGGACTCAGCGCGACCTTGCTGCCAGCTTGCCGCGACGATGAAGACGAATTGCAACAACAGATTGAGATCGGATTGAAGCACGATCTGCTGTTGATCACCGGTGGAGTTTCAGAAGGTATCCTGGACTTGATTCCCCGAACGTTGGAGCGGCTCGGAGTGAAGCAGGTGTTTCATAGAGTCAATATGAAGCCCGGTAAGCCGATCTGGTTTGGTGTTCGGGGTTCTTCGGACAGCGATTCAAGCGGTGCAAATCACGACGCGGACCGTCCCACGAACGGGCAAGAAGTCAGTTATGTTTTTGGGCTACCTGGAAATCCGGTCAGCAGCCTGGTGGGATTTCATTTGTTTGTTCAGGCTGCGATGAGGTGCATGGAGGGGCGGGATCCGAAACCTGGGTTTGTTGATGCCAGGCTTTCGCAAGATCATGAAGTTCGAGGAAATCGGGACAGCTTTTGGCCGGGCCGGCTGGTGGAGAGTCAGGATGCAATTCGCTGGGTCGAACCCTTGTCGTGGCGAGGCTCCTCCGACTCGTTGTCGATCACGCGATCCGACGGGTTGATTTATTTGCCGGGAAGCACGGGCGGTGCAGCGGCCGGTACACAAGTGCGGTTCTACTCCTGGTCCTGGTAAGGATCTTCATCCGGTTCGGGGCAGTTTTCGCCTTCGTAGGGAAGCCCATATGATTCGTTGAGCCATCGTCCGAGATCGATCTGCCGGCAGCGTGGACTGCAAAACGGCATTGCCGAACTTTCCAGCTGGTCAAACCGTTTTTCGCAAATGGGACATGGAATCCAGGCCGGGGATTTCTGCGGAGATTTCGGAGGATTGGTGGGGTCGCCACACGAAGGTTCAATGGCCATATTGGCGAATGGGATTGAGCGAAGGTGATCACTTATACTTGCACAGAGCAATTATTGCCGGGCCGTTCGATTTTGGCTAGACTGGCGTCATTGAGATAACAAACGATAAAGAAAATCGAAGGTGATGACGGATGGATGGACTGATTAAATTTCTTGTGATTGTTGCGTTGTCATTGTGTACCTTCTGGATGCTATGAAGTGGGGTTCCTTGGATATACAGCGTGTCCCCTGGTGGATCGTTGTGGCGGCCGTGGTGGTGCTGTACTTTGGGTTTCACCGAGTTCGTGGCCATCTTCCGGATAGCCTGTTTCGCGATTCCTTTCCAAGTTTTCTAGCGATCGTTTTGCTGTTTTCAATCGTCGAATTGCAGTCCGACATTCGATTTCATTCCCGTCGAATGAAATTTTGGATTTTGCTTTTGACGACGACGGGAGCGGCGATTTGGTTCGAAGGGATCGTTCCACTTTTCTACCGCCGATCGACAGGAGACATCAAGGACGTGTATGCGATGCTGGGCGGATTTGCCGTGTATTGGGTGCTCCAGTCTATCCCGTACTATTTTGGAGCGACGTCGCGGTTTGACAACTGATTCATCAGCACACCGTCGAGCATGGATTCGATGCCTTTAAGCTGTTCGTTGCAGCGACGTTCCACTGTGTGGCGCTCGTCCACGGCTGCATTTCTTTCTTGCGTCAACTGGGCAACCTGATTTTGCAGCTCGGTGGTTCGAGCCATCATCGCTTTTAGCTCTTCATCTTTCTGCAGGAGTACCACTTGAGTTTCTTCGATTTCACGAACGCGTGTTTGAAGCTGGCTCTCCATCCGCTCGATGGCATCTTTGAGTTGATCGTTTTCCTGTTGCAGTTCAAGTGCTTTTTCGGTCGCCGTTTGAGGGTAGCCTCTTAAATGACTGCCCTGGAACATTGAGCCGTGTTGTAAGTAGCCTTGCCCACCCTGCCAGGTATGGGCGGGTTCGTGATACCGCTGGTCGGGTCGCGATTGAGGTGAGCCGACGTGATTGCTGTAGTGAGGTGGCTGGCCGCGAGAGGGCTGCTGCGGAGCGTAGTTCTGGTTCGCATTGCCCAACGATTCCTGCCTGGCTCGTTCCATCGAGTAGTTGGGATTGGCAAAGGGATGTTCGGGAGCGGGACCGCCTGCCCGGTCGTCAATCATCTCATAGGGCGGCTGAGACGGATAAGGCTCGTTGGTGGCTTGGGGATAGACGGGGCCGCGATCCAACTGGGGAGGTTGATTGTAAGGTTGAATCGGCAGCGATTCTCCATAACCGCTTCCATAACCGCTTCCGTAGGGGTAATCCTGTGCATAGCCCATGGGCGGACCGGTTTGCAGGCCGGGCGACATGCCATAGGGCATCAACGGCGGACCCGAGTGAGGCGATGGTCCGTCATACGGATTCATTTGAGGCGCAGGCGTCTGGTAGACCCGAGGCGCAGGGCTTTGGTAGGCGGCTGGTTGCACCCAAGAGGGATCATCCCACTGGCGATTCCGGCGAGCCGACTCAAGCTCGTTTTGATGGTGGCGATCAGGATGCGATTGGAGTCGCTGTTGATCTTCGGCCATTTTTCGGGCGGTTGCCCGGTCAATGACACGCAGCTCTTTCGGCTGATGATTCTGGGCCACGTCCTTTTCCTGCGCCCATGCCATCAAGGGCAAGCACCCGACGGAGACGGTCAAGACGGTCAACCGCAAGCGGGATCGTCTCCGCGATCGAGGAGTGACGGGGGCCAGGTTGGGCTGAAGTAGGGAGTGGTCGTTCATTGAAATTCCGTTTTCAATTCACCGATAGGTTAGTCGTACTCACACTCTATCAGGATCGCCTCACCGCAGGAACAGCGAACTTCGATCGCGGTGATAGTATCGCCATCCCTGTGAAGCTTGACGTTCCGGGGCAGCCGTTCCTTCGGCCCGATCGTGACCTTGGGCAAAAGATGCTGGTGAGCCAACGGGCGAGCTGGAATGAAATTGGTCGTCTCCATACGTCGGTTGCGTCCTTATGATTGTCTAGCTTATCTATTCTGTTTCCGTAAGATCGTGTTCGATCATTTCCTTGAGCCGAAACGTGGCGGAACTGAGTACTCGCGAAACGCGTGATTCCGACAAGTTGATGATGGTACCGATTTCCTTGAGCGTCAAATCTTCGGTGTAGTACAGCGTCAACACGATGCGTTCGCGTTCCGGGAGCTGCCCAATGCAGTCGGCCATTTTTTCGATCAGCTCGCGGGCTTCGATGTCCGATTCAGGTGAATCCTGGATGCGGTCACGACAAACATCGGCGGCGGATTGAAGATCGGACCAGTCCGTCGGCTGCGTGAACCGGATCGCTTCCAGGGTTTCCGACACCCGTTCATCCGGCCAGCCCAGGTGCTGCGCCATTTGCTCGGGGGATACCGGACCCTGGAGTTGATCATAGGCTCGTTTGAGCTCGGCAATCTGCTCGAGCATCTTTTGTGAGAGATTCGAGTTCTTTCGAAGCTCATCGACAATCGCCCCTCGAATTCGAGTGTAAGAAAATGTACGAAACTGAACGCCTCGGGCGGGATCGAAACTGCGAGCGGCTTCTACCAGTCCCACCATACCGGCTTGTTCAAGGTTCTCGCGGTCGCAATGGTCTGGCAAGTTGACCGCCATCGTGCTGAGAATTTTCCGCACGTAATCAAGATTGTCCAGGATCAGGTTTTCGACCTGATGATTGGAGGCTTGATGGTAGGCTTGAACAGCAGAGTTCATGGGGAAATTCAGCCTGGAGCGTTGGCGATGTAAATAACACTGATCCCAAACGAGACCAACAGACTCATCAGTACCCCCGACACCAGTGCTCGCAGCAGGATGACATCCGGTTCGAGTCCGGACACTGTGCCGATCAGTGTTGCCGAGCAGGCGGTCAGCAATCCAGCGACCGTGCCCCAAGCACTGTTGCGTTTCATCCGCCGGCGTATGAGTTGTTCTTTGAGCGACATTTCAATTCACCTGGAATTCGGTAAACAACACTTTCTGAACTCGCTCAATACCGTCATCGAACAGGATTTCGTTGAAGAACGTCTGGATTTGACGCTGCAACTGGGTGTTTCCGTGTTTGCCCGCGATGTCTTCTTCGGTGATTTCGGAGATGTACATCAGGATTCGGTCTCGCAGCACCGCCATTTTGGCGGCCATTTTTGTCTCTACCTCGGTTTGTTGCGACTTGGCCACTTGCAACGTGATACCGAGTCGCAGATAACGGTTGAAGCTGGATTTGCCCAGCATCGCGACGACTTCGGGAAAGCTGATGAAAACCGATTCCTCGTTGGGGTCAAGGGTGAGAGGTTCAGCTTTTTTCTTGTCAGGCTCCTTGGGGGCGCTCAACTGGGCCAACAACATCGGAGTTGCAAAACCACCCCCGATGGACAACGTAACGACCAGAAACCACAGGACCAGTTTTCCGGTTGATCCCGCTCCTTTCTTCGTTTCGGCGTTGGCTTGTCCGTCTTCGCTCATGGGTGATTTGCGTATTGATTAACGTGGTGGAGGCTGCGCCGGTTGACGCAACAGCCTGTAATCCAGTATCGGCTTGCCGAAGCGGGAGATTTACCCCAGTCCGCAGAGTTTGCCATTTGTTGTGGGTGATAGCGGTTTTGTGCTGGCGTTGTTGGTCAGAAGTCAGAGGTCAGAGGTCAGAAGTCAGAAGTCAGAAGTCAGAAGTCAGAGGTCAGAAGTCAGAAGTCAGAAGTCAGAAGTCAGAAGTCAGATATTTACCTCCCAATCCCGAATCCCGAACCCCGAACCCCGAACCCCGAACTACCACGCCATCCAGCCAATCGTTGCGAGGATTCCGGTGGCAATTCCGACGGTCAGCCAACCGATGGCTTGCGCGACATCAAAGTTGTAGCGGAAATGGACTTCGGACGCTTGTTTTAACGTGGGGGATATCTCGGTTGTACTGTCGATTTCAACTTCGTCC
Organism: uncultured Pirellulaceae bacterium; assembly: GCA_964414815.1. Taxonomy (GTDB): domain Bacteria; phylum Planctomycetota; class Planctomycetia; order Pirellulales; family Pirellulaceae; genus Mariniblastus. The sequence continues at coordinate 115,710 of CAYPXY010000007.1, forward strand.
ATCAATGAAAAGTCAACCGGCGGCAACAGGGAATCGTGGGTCAGCGAAAACCTTGCATTGAGTTCGCTGTCGATTCGTTCCTGAGCGTTTTCTGCCGGAACCATGGCACAGGCTTCGGGAGCCGAGTGGGAGACGACAATAAACGCACCGGTGCAGGCGCTAAGTAACTTTACAGCCTGCGATCCTTCGGTTCCTGAGTTAAAGCGGCAGCCATAAATTCGAATATCGCCATCGGACGCCAGGGCCTTTCCGATCTGCTCCAACCCCGTTTGGTGTTCTGACTCAATGGAGCGGGCGTTCAACATACTGTCGCCCAATACCAGCATCCCTCCGGCACCGGAGCACACGATATGAACCGCACGAAGTCTCGACCGCTTGGAGAGGTGCTCGGCGATCTGCAACAAGCCGTCGGAACCGCCATCGAGCAAGACAACATCAGCATCGCGTTCGTACAGTAACTGACGCACCATTGCGTCATAGTTTTGCACACCGGCATCCACAAAAATGACTTCATCGAATGCCAGATTGACGGGCGAGTCAAAATCGAATCGAACGGGGGTGCTGAGCGTCTGTTCGATCTGCTCGGCCAGTTCCTGATGGTCGCTTCCCAATAGGTAGAACTGGGCCTGTTCGTTCAGGGCCGCGCTGCACCGTAGGATCCGCTTATCAGATTTCCGTTTTCGGGATGACGTGCGGGTTGATTCATTGCGGCTGGATCCGGTTTCGCTGCCGGCGACCAGCCATACCGAGCCTACGCTCTGTTGAGGCTGCTGAGCCAGCCGCTCTGCCATTTGTCCAATCGTGTCATGGGGTCGTAGTTCGACTAATTGAAAGTTCCAGGTTGGCTTGATCAGTTGGACTTCGTCCACACGGTGTTGGACATTTTCCGATGCAGGATCGAAAAACAGAAAATGATTGAGCGTCTTGAGATCGGCTTTGTCGGATCGCCGCTGCGTCGTTGCAAAGGTCTTTTGGGGTGCCTGGGTGGACGGAAGTAGGATGGTGTTACCTGAGCCAATGTTGGCGTTGAATCCGGTGGAAGGAGTTGAATCGAATGGGGTGTTTTGCATGTTCCGCCGTTGCCAGACTGGGGGTTGCGTGGAGTGATGAACGTTGCGTAAGCCTCAGCATTTTGCGAGTCAAAGGCACGGAAGTATGGCTTATGCGGGAAACGGCCCAGTCGACTCTCTATCGATTTTCGAACTTTTCGCGTGTCTTCGTGTGCTTTCGAGTATTTGTTGGACTCAAACGAATCATTGGACTTTTCCGGTTCAGTTCGAATATGAATTCGGGAAGCAGAATTATTTCCAAGAATTTTTATCGGCCGGTAGCAAGTTTTTTGGCAACTGCTCGATTGGGGACTGCTCTTTATTCCTCCCCTGGCCTGGCCTGGTGGACTACTCTGCTATCACTGTTGATAATGTTCGAATCATAACCCGATGCGTAAGCGAGGGACCGCAGTTCTTCCCTCGCTTACGCTTCGGGTTGTGATTTCCACCAGGCCACCCACTGCCCCCCAGATTGTCATGCTATCACGGGGCTGCCATCAAACTGACCTTGTAAATGTTACTTGATTTCTGGTATCTCCAATGCTTGCAGTCTTTTTGATTCAAGTCCTTCACGAACTGCGTGCGCCTTTACCATGAAATTGCGACGGTCAGGATTGGCTGTCGAACTTTGTCACTGGAAGACATCCCATGGCCCAAACACCATCATCCTCTCAATCACAACCTGACCGAGATCAGCCGAATCGATTCTCCAAACCTATGATTGCGCGCGTGGTCGGCGTGGGTCTGTTTGTAGCCTTAGGAACGGTGGCCGTGGTCTACACGATGAATCGCAGCAAGGGCGTCACAGGCACGGCTCAGGTCGATGAAGAGCCTGCTGCGGATGAGCAGGATTTTAGTGAAGCCCACATGATCCAGCCTGCTCAGGCGACGATTTCCGATTTCTCAGCGGATAATTCCAGAAGCAGCTTTGGCCCGGAAAGTTGGTCGTCGAACGGGGCGAACGAAGCACCGCCTGACCGGGGCTTTACGGTCAACCAACCGGGGCCCATGTTTGCGCCCGTGCCCAACAATGATTCACACCAATCTTCACTCCAATCTCCGCCTGATCGTTTTGCCTCACTTGCGCCGGTTGATATGGGAGGAGCGAGACCTCAATCACCGATAGAAGAATCTCAATCCGCTCCTCCGTCTCGAACTCAGAACCGAGAAGAAGTCCGGTTCGGTGCGTTCGATCCGGAGGTGCCCAAACCGAACGATCCAATGGCTATCCCTTCGCCGAATTCGGATTTCCCTTCACCGAATCCTGCCAGGAGTGAACCTGAGCCGCTCGGTCCATTCAGCCAGCCTGATCCCATTCATCGGCTGGCCGCCACAGACGATTCAACGGCTCCGAACCTGCGTGCTCCGATGCCCAGCAATCGGTCTGATTTTGCAGCTGAGAGCAGTGATCCGTTCGGACGCCGGTACAGCGAACCTGCGAAAGAGATGGAATCGCTGAGCCCCAACGATCCACCCACCGCATTTGGGGCTTCGGATCCCGTTGACGCAAGGAATCCTGACGATGGCTTCAATGCAGGCCAGTCGGGCGGAAGTGTGCTTCAGCCATTTGCTCCGCTTCAGCAAGAGCCTCAACGTACCGAACCGTCATCAGTTCCACCTACCGCCTTCGCACCCCAACTTTCGAACCCCACCCCCAACCCGAATCCCGAATCCCGAACCCCGAACCCCGAACCCCGTTCGATGGATGGTGATCGTCTTTCACCTGCGAATCTGTCCGATTCACCGATGCGGATTCCTGTGGGCGCACCGCTCAATGGAAATTCTGGAAATCCGAACCTTCAACCGCTCACGGGCTCGTCGGCTCCAAGTGGCATGATGGCGAGCGGCCAGCCCGCAGTCCAACCGAATCCCAATCCCAATACCGGTAACAGCACCCGTCCCAACTCAATGCGAACCGCCAATGTTCCGGGGGATCGTAAGCTCGACGGCGCGCAAACCCCTGCGTTGACGGTGGAAAGACTATCTCCGCGCGAGATTACGGTTAATGAAGTGGCCGATTTCGTGATTGTGATTCGGAACGTGGGTCGAGTGGATGCCGACGAGGTCGAGGTCCACGATCAAGTTCCCGCGAATACCGATTTCCAGGGTTCGAACCCACCGCCAGTTTCGTTGACTCCTGATAAAAAACTTCTTTGGTCAGTCGGAACCATCAAAGCGGGTCAAGAAAAAAGAATCCAATATCAACTCAAGCCACTGCAACAGGGCGAAATCGGCAGCGTGGCCAGCGTCACGTTCTCAACTCAGGCTTCCATGCGCACCCTGGTCACCAATCCGGTTCTGGAGATCAGTCACCGCGCCAAGCCCACGGCCATGATTGGCAGCAATATCATTTTTGATGTGATCGTGACCAATAAGGGGAACGGTCCGGCAAAGAATGTTTTGATTCAGGAGGATGTCCCTCCGCAACTTCAGTTTCAGGAAGGGTTCCGCGAGTTGGAGTTTGAAGTCGGAACCTTGGCTCCTGGTCAAACGAAGCAAATTCAGCTTACCCTCAAGGCGGTGGGCGTGGGCCGTATCAAGAACACCGTGATTGCCACCGCAGCCGGTGGCCAGCGATCGCAGCATGACATCGATCTGGAGATTGTGTCACCGCAACTGCAAGTCAATGCCGACGGGCCGACGAGGCGGTATCTGGGCCGAAATGTGGCTCACCAGTTTCGCGTCGCCAATCCGGGCACGGCCAGTGCTACCAATGTTGAACTGATTGCCAAGCTTCCGGCTGGCTTGCGTTTTGTGCGAGCCAATAACCAGGGCGTCTACCGGCAAAGTGCCCATGCGGTTTTGTGGAGCATGGCGGAACTGGCGGCCAACGGGACAGCGGAAGTCGAGCTGACTACCATGCCCGCCGATGTGGGCCAGCAAGACATTAACTTCGAAGTCCACGCCGATCTTGGCCAACGCGCTTCCGTCGTCCAACCGCTGGGCATTGAGCATCTGGTGGACGTCGCGTTCGACATTGATGACACCGTCGATCCGATCGAGGTCGGTGCGGAGACCAGTTACATGATCAAGGTGGTCAATCAGGGAACGCTGGCGGCCAGCAACATCAATTTACAAGTCGAGTTCCCGGCCGGACTGCGCCCCGTTTCGGTTGACGGTCAATACCAGGGTCAGATCAATGGCCAGCGTGTTCAGTTCCCGCCGATCAACAACCTCAAACCCGGAGAACAACTGCAAATTCAGATCCGCGCCCAAGGGCAAACACCTGGCGATCATCGCGTCGTGGTTTCGCTACACGCGGACGGCCGCCAATCGGCCGCATCGAAAGAAGAAATCACACGGGTTTATACCGATCGGTGACGCGGTTTACGGAATCATTCTCTAACTACCGAGGCTTCTCCGCTAACGCGAACGGGCTTTCCATTGACGGAGCTTCCGTAGGCTCCGCCTGGGGGCATGCGAATGAACCGGTCGGGGATTTCAATCGATGCAAAAAATTCAGCCGCGCTGACTCGCGTTTTGTCGTAAAGTTCCTGGGACGCCACGGGATCTCCAAAGAGTCCCCGTGGCTCCTGGATCACTCCGCCAGACTCACCGGTGACATGCCAGATTTTCTCATCATGGTGCATCAGGGCCAGTTCGTAGGACTGGTGGGAGATCGTCAATGTTTGGGGCTTGTCGAAAGGACTGAAGACTGGATACTGTTTTTGAGTGGCCTTGGGTTCCGAGGCGGTTGCCACAAACTTCAGTGGCGATTGGTGGGCGATCTGAAAGCCTCTTGAGTCAAGCTTTCGGCTGAGTTCGTTGGCGGCTGCTCCGGCACCGGCCAAGTCTAACGAAATGACATCACCCGGTTTCAGTACCACCATGTCCCTGAGTTCGTGTTGATCGATAAACTCGCGGGCCTCCTGCTCGGGAATCTGCACCACCGACACCGTGGATTGTTTGGAATCCTGGGTCCCTCGAAACCAGATATTGGACCCCGGCAATCCTGCCACCAGTTCGTCTTCTGAATAGGACCAGATAGGAGATTTCAGCGGTAGGTGGACCAGAATCTTGCGCCCGTCTGGCAGGTTGATGAATAGATTCTCATCGTCAATAAACTGCGGTCTTCCGTTTTTAAATTGCTCAACGAAGAGGCTTTGCAGCAGCTTGCCCGTTTCAAGATCAAAGATCAACAGGTCCTGGTCCAGCAGCATGGCGTGCTTTTTCAGATCGGGGCTGAAGGCGGTGAATCCAAACGTCTCTGCAATAATACCCAGCCCTGAAGTCTCCGAGACGGCTCGCCCAAGATTCAGTTCGACGAAGACGAGTTTTTCTTTTACCACGCCGATCATATACTTCCGGTCGCGGCTGAGTAGGGGCGACGAGTTACGGTCCATCTCCTGCTTTACGACCACCTTGGACTTTGCCAGATCAAAGATTCCCAAGCCTTCGCTGGACAGCAGCGCCAAGCGATCCCTTTCCAGAAACTGGCCCGTGTGGATCGTTGCGTAATTGCCCGACGAAGTGTTGAAAGGGTAGAATCCCGCCAAGTGCTCGAGCGATGGCCCCTTGCTAACCTTCCACAAGTCAATCATTCGGCGTTCGGGCACTGTCGAACTCGCCCACGCGGTTGCCAGTCGGTTTCGCACACCATCCCAGGCGACCATTCGGGCTCCGCGAACGGGTAATTCGAAGGGGCCAAGCGTCTTTCCTGTCGAGACGTCGATGAAAACGACATAGGTAAATCGGGTGTTGGAGTTGACAAAGCTGGCGGCAATCCGATTGGGGTTTGCGGGATCAATCAGAATAGGCCCCGCGTGAGTCGCGTCGATGGTGAAGGTAAACTTCTGGCCGAGCTTCCACTGCGTTTCGGAAAACTTGGGTTCGAGTGGATTCCAGGCGCGATTGCCCCGCCCGATTCCACCGGCTCCGGTAAAGCTGAATTTGACGTCCTTCAAATGAGGATAGCTGGGAACATTTTTTGGGGGGCCTGCGAATTCGCTTCTGGATTGGAAATCAAACCCCAGACTAAATGGATCCGAGCGTCTGGGGGATCGCGAGCTTGCTGCGGGCGTTTCGACCGATCTGAACGGATTGCTTGCTTCGCTCTCGGTTTCTTTGTACAGTTCGCGAGCGGCTTTCTGGCACTCCTCGCTCAATTGGTCCAGCGCGACATTCACCGTGACTCCGTCGCGCTTTCTCAGTTTGACCTGCTCGTCTTTCAGATCAATAAACACCGCCTCGAATTCAGAACTCCCGGACGTGTCGATCCACGTTCGCCATTGTCGCAATGCGGATGTGGTTGCACTGCCAGGTTCGATCAATTCCTTGATGGAACTGCTCGAGCATTGTACCCTGGAAATAATCCTCGAGTTGGCCGCGGTGAAGCTGAACTCGATCCGAATTCCCATGGTGGGCGATATCCCGACGATGGTTCCCACCCTGTCCTCGCCCGAATGCCAAAAACGGACGATGTCTCCGACTTGCCAGTCGGGGGTCTCCGATTGAGCGACCACGGGGGGCGTGGCTATGATGGATACGGAGTTCCAGACAAGACTTAAGGCCAGTACTCGGAGCAAATTTCCAATGGGGTATCGTCTGATCGGGTCGATGCAATTTTGAAAGAAATACGGGTTATGGAAGTAGCCGTTGCGATTCACTTGAGTGTACTCCGAAGCAGGATCATGGAAACAGGATCATGGAAACATTCATTATGATGGACAGTGCAGACACTGGGTTTATGGTAATTCAATCGGGCTGGAATTTAAAGGGAGCCGTTCACGGACGGAAAATATGAAATCTCGAAAAAAGGTCGTTGTGGTCGGCGGCGGATTTGCCGGATTGGCGTGTGCGCGTGGGCTTCGCCGGACGGACGTTGATGTGGTACTTTTGGACCGGAGAAACTTTCATCTGTTTCAGCCGCTGCTCTATCAGGTGGCAACCGGTGGACTGTCTCCCGCGAATATTGCGGCTCCGCTTCGCAGTATCTTTCGCCGCCAATCGAATGTCTCAACGCTTGTGGGTGAGGTGGCCGGATTTGACCTGAGACGTCGGCAGGTTCTGCTGCGCGACGGCGTTGCAATCGACTACGACTATCTGGTGATCGCCACCGGTGCGACTCATCATTATTTTGGGAACGAGGCAAGGTGGGAGGCCAAGGCTCCGGGGCTGAAAACAGTGGAGGACGCTACCAGGATTCGGCGAAACATACTGGCTGCGTTCGAAGAAGCAGAACGCAGCGACGACGCATCGCTTCGAGCGGCCTTGCTGACCTTCGTGATCGTGGGCGGCGGTCCGACTGGCCTTGAAATGGCGGGCGCGATCTGCGAGTTGTCCCGCCAAACGATGGCCAGGGAGTTTCGGCGGATCGATCCAGCCAAAGCGAGAGTGATTCTGTTGGAATACAGCCCCGATATTCTCAACAACTTCTCGCCTAAGTTGCGAGCGAGCGCGAAGAAACAGTTGATGGACCTCGGAGCGGAAGTCTGGAACCATACCCGACTGATGGACATTCAGACCGACCATGTGATCGTCGAGCGAGAAGGATCCAGCGAAAGGGTAGATGCGCGAACGGTGATTTGGGCGGCTGGGGTCCAAGCGTCTCCACTCGGTGCCGAGTTGGCCCGGTCATTCGAGACGCCTCCGGCACTGGATCCCGCGGGTCGGATCGCGGTCAACCGCCATTGCTCATTTGAAGAACATCCCAACGTGTTTGTCGTGGGTGATCTGGCTCATTTTCTTCCAGAATCAGGCAAGCCGCTGCCCGGACTGGCGCCGGTCGCCATGCAGCAGGGAAAGTATGTCGGCCGATGCATTGCCGCCGACTTGGTTGGCAAGCCGGTTTCCAAACCGTTCCGATACGTTGACAAAGGGATCATGGCCACGATCGGCCGTTCCAAAGCGGTTGCCGAAACCAAGCACATCCGGATGAGCGGAAAGCTTGCCTGGATCGGGTGGCTGTTGATCCACATCATGTATTTGGTGCGATTTGAAAACCGGGCTCTGGTACTGTTTCAATGGTTCTGGAACTATATCACCCGCAATCGCTCGGCCCGATTAATCACTCACGGCGATTCGCGGAAAGAGCCTGCAAGCGAGAAGGGGGCGGGAGACAAGTAGGCCGGAACCAGGTCGCGGGAAAGGAGCCACCCAACCGCAGCATTTGCCACCGCGACCGCAGTTCCGGCATCGCCACCGGGTTCTTGCCGGAACTACGCAAACGCTCAAAGACCCACGGAATGGCTTGCTTTACTCGGCGTTTGCTTGTTCCGGCCTACTTGTTTGCCATCTCAATGGGCAACGTTTTTCGGCGCGATGAACCATTCGAGGACAATGGTTCTACATGATGGTTGCGGCAAAATGCCGGATTCAAATCTTGAGAAAAGGCGAGGGATCTGCTAGATTGGGAGGCCCAATCGCACTCAATTAACTGGAGATATTCGTGAGACGTATTCTTGTCGCGGGCAACTGGAAAATGAATTTGAACCGTCAGGGCGCGGTGGCGCTGGCGCAAGCGATCTGTGGCGGCCAGTATCCGTTGACGTCGGACGTCGATCTGCTGGTCTGTCCTCCTTCGGTTTACCTCGACGCTGTTCGATCTGCTTTGGAGGGCACATCCGTCTCGCTCGGTGCTCAGGACGTTTATTTTGAGCCGGACGGAGCGTTTACCGGTGAGATCAGTACGTCGATGCTGTCGGATCTGGGATGCTGCATGGTGATTCTCGGTCACAGCGAGCGGCGGCATGTGATGGGGGAATCGGATGCATTGATCAATAAAAAGGTGGTCGCCGCCTTAGCGGCCCGTTTGACGCCCATTCTGTGCGTCGGAGAGACGCTCGAGGAGCGGGAGTCGGACCGAACGGCGGATGTCGTCGAATCCCAGATTTCCGGCTCTTTGGCGGGGTTAACCGCCGAGGAAATAGGGGAAATAGTGATCGCCTACGAGCCTGTTTGGGCAATTGGCACGGGAAAAACCGCTTCTCCAGAGCAAGCTCAGGAAGTTCATGCCGATCTACGCAAACTTCTTGCAAAACGCTACAATCAAGCGGTTGCTGACCAGGTGCAGATTCTCTACGGAGGAAGCGTCAAACCGGACAATGCCGGTGATTTGCTTTCCCAGCCCGATATTGATGGCGCCTTGGTCGGCGGTGCGTCTCTAAAAGCTGACAGTTTTTTAGCCATTGCCAACGCGGCGAATGTCGGCGCCCCTTAGGAGTTGTCCCGAAATAATTATCAAGGTCTATCATAACCCGAAGCGTAAGCGAGGGACGGCATCACCAGGCCCGAGTGGTCCCTCGCTTACGCTTCGGGTTATGATGAAATGCGGATGTTATTTCAGGACAATTCCTTAGGACCTTCGAAGTACGAGTGTCACCTTTCGCGGAGCGAAAGGCGGCACCTGCAGATCGAGTGATCGATAACCCTTACAGATATTAGATAGATCTATCCAATGACTTTTTTTATTGCAACGAACCTTCACTTATCGAGTCAATTATTGATCGGTGCGATCGATATCGGGCTGTTGTTTATGCAGCTTTTGTTGTTCTCCGTCTCGATCTTTTTAATCCTGCTGGTGCTGGTTCAGCGCGGCAAAGGCGGCGGACTGACCGGCGCCTTGGGCGGGATGGGTGGCCAAAGTGCATTTGGCTCTCGCGCAGGTGATGCGTTTACGAAAATTACGGTGGTGACCGCGGTCATCTGGATCACGTTGTGTATGATCACGATTGCTCGATTCAATCCGCCGCCACGCCCCACAGTGATCGCTCCCGATGCCGAATTGCAAAGCGAAGACGGTGCTGGCGGGCTGATCGAGGAAGCGGGTGAGTTCGGAGGCGCGGCCGAGGGGGCCAGCGAGACGAGTGATAATCTGCCTGTCAGCGATGCTGCTCCTGGCAATGGAAGCGACCCTGCGACCACAGAATCCGGAACTGGAACATCCGAAAATCCAGCAACAGAACCGGGCAATGGTGCAGGTCAGGACGGCAATGTCGACGGAGCCAATTCCGGATCGGGTGATGGATCCTCTTCGGATGGATCTTTGTCAAATGGATCAGCGGCTCAAGAATAGAAAATCAGCCGCTTACTTTGTTTGGGGAGAACTTCCTTGCTAAAAAGCATGACGGGGCACGGGCAGGCACTGGTGCAGTCGGAGGCTGCGCGGGTGCTGGTCGAAGTCAAATCGGTCAACAATCGATTTCTCAAAACGCATGTCTACTCGGAACTGGACGCCAATCGGCAGGCCCAGATTGAATCGCTGATCAAGCAACACGTGGATCGAGGCAGCATTACGCTGAAAGTCAAATGCGAACGTTTCGAGGCCCAGGACAGTTATCGAATCAATCCGGCGATTCTCAGGTCCTACTGGTTGCAACTGGCCGAGATCGCGGGCAACAGCCAGCACGTTAACATCGAATCGCTGTTACAACTGCCGGGCGTGGTTCATGAGAACCTGACCGAAGACGATGCCGAGATATGGCCGCTGATCGAACAGGCCGCCCTGGATGCCCTGCAACAGTTGAAACAGATGCGGGAGCAGGAAGGAGCCGCCATGAAGCAGGACATGCTTCAGAATATCGCCGACATTCAATCTCATCTGGCGAATATTCAGAATCTTGCACCGCAGGTTGCCGAAGCCTATGAACAACGCTTGCTCGATCGCATCCGAAACTTGATCGAGAAGCACAACCTTGAAACCCAATCGATCGATGTCGTTCGTGAAGTCGGTTTGTATGCCGAACGATCCGACGTGTCCGAGGAGATTGTCCGATTGGGGAGCCATCTCAAACAGTTTCAGGAACAATGTTCCAGCCGCGACGGGAATGGCCGAACCCTGGATTTTCTGGTTCAGGAGATGTTGCGGGAGACGAATACGATCGGATCCAAGGCCAGCAATTCAGAGATCGCCAATTGTGTCGTCGCGATCAAGACGATCATCGAGCGAATCCGGGAAATGGTTCAGAACGTCGAGTGATGATGAACATAGGACGGCTGGTCATTATCTCCGGACCATCGGGCGTGGGCAAAACGACGGTACTCAAGCGACTGCTCAAGCGTTGCCGGTTGCCGCTCGAGCTGAGTGTTTCGGCGACCACTCGCTCCCCCCGCCCGAACGAAAAACGGGGGGTCAGCTACCATTTTGTGACCGATGAGGAATTTCAAAGAAGGCGTGAAAACGACGAATTTCTCGAATTTGCCGAGGTTTTTGGGCGAGGCCACTGGTATGGAACGTTGCGGGAGCCGGTTTACACTAGCTTAAAAGCGGGAAAGTGGGTAATCTTGGAGATTGACGTTGTCGGCGCAGCAACCGTCATGGAGCAACATCCCGAAGCGATTTCCGTTTTTATTCACCCCGGCAGCCTTGAAGAACTCGAGCAGCGGCTCAGGAAACGCGGTACCGAATCGGAAGCCGCGCTCAATCGGCGGCTGGAAGTCGCTCGTCAGGAACTAGAAGCCAGCGGAAACTACAAACACATTGTCGTCAATTTGACGGTCGACCAGACGGTAAACGATATTTGCAACCTTTTGTATCAAGAGGAAAAACAGAATGTATGATGAACTAAAAGAAGAAGGTATTGTCCGAAAGGTGGGCGGACGATTCAAGCTGTCGACGTTGATTCAGAAGCGAATGGTACAGCTCAATCAAGGCTCCCGCCCGCTCGTGGAAACTCGCGAACATGACAAGATGGCGATCGTGTTGCAGGAAATCCTGCAAGACAAAATCTATCTTGATACATCCGAGAATGTCAGCATTTCAGTTTCGCCAGATTTTGCAGAAGCCCCTGAACTCAATCTCGATGATCTGTAATTGCTAATTGATTGACCCGTCGCGTTCCGTGTCCAGTTCCTCTCGTCGCCCCAGAATTTTGATCGGTGTCACCGGTGGTGTTGCTGCGTTCAAGGCGGCAGCGCTGGTCAGTCAACTGGTACAGGATGATTACCAGGTGCAGGTGGTGATGACCCCCTCCGCAGAGCGGTTCATCGGTGCGGCGACGTTTGTCGCCCTCACGGGGCGTCCGGTGGTGACGGATATTTTTGATCCCGCATTTCCGCTGGGGGCGCACATTGAGTTGGCACGCGAATATGAGCTGTTTTGTGTCGCTCCCGCCACCGCCAACTTTCTGGCCAATGCCGCCCACGGTTTGGCCAATGACTTGATCAGTACCTTGTATCTGTCGTTCACCGGCCCGGTGATTGTCGCGCCGGCAATGAATGTCGAGATGTGGGAGAAGAAGGCCGTACAGCGAAATGTCAATCAGTTGCGGGACGACGGTGTGCAACTGATCGGACCGCAGGAAGGCTGGCTCAGTTGCCGCACCAAGGGCATGGGAAGAATGGCCGAACCCAATGAGATTTTTGAAGCGATTACGCGTGCCGTCCCGTAGGGCACAATGTTGATAGCAAACGATCACCAAAGCAAACGCTCGTCCTGTAGGGACGAAATATCGGTAGCCTCAAATAGGCAAGCGGCTTTTCTCGTCCCGGACGGGACGAAGGCGCATAGCTGCGGGCTTGAGCCCGCAGTCAGCAAAACCCGGGGGGCACACGGGTCACGAAGTGACCATGGCGACGATGAACAATGAACATTGCCTTGGTCACTTCGTGACCTCATGGTGAGCCGTTATCAGACTGCGGGCTCAAGCCCGCAGCTATGCGCCATCGTCACGTTCGTGACGCACAGGGCCGACATCGTTCCCTAACGGGACGGACTTCCTCATCCCTCATCCCTCATCCCTCATCCCTCATCCCTCATCCCTCATCCCTCATCCCTCCCTTGCCCCGTATCCTCATTACCTCCGGCCCGACTCGTCAGTACATCGATCCGGTTCGCTACATCAGCAACGCTTCGAGTGGACGGATGGGTGATTGTCTGGCCCGAGCGGCGTTGAAACTGGGGCATGAAGTGATCATCGTCAGCGGTCCGGTTCAGGTCAAGTATCCCAAGGAGGCGACTTTGTTTTCAGTCGTTTCGACTCAGGAGATGCTGGACGTTTCTAGTGAGCAGTTCGAGGCATGCGATGGAGTGATTGGTGCTGCGGCGCCGTGCGACTATCAACCCGTTGAAGTCATGCACCACAAGCTGCGAAAAACGGGGGAGCCGTTGTCGCTCAAGCTGATGGAAACCCCCGATGTCCTGGCGACGCTGGGCAAACAGAAACGGGGCCATCAGTGGGCGGTAGGATTTGCACTTGAGACCGAAGACGCCCACTTTCGCGCGATCACCAAGCTACAAAAAAAGAGCTGTGATCTGGTCATTCTCAATGGCGTGTCGGCCATCGATTCGGCTCAAAACGAAGTCGAGATCATCGACACCACCGGTGAAGTCGTTACCCGATTTGCAGGAACCAAACAACGAGTTGCCGACCACATCCTGAAACAGATTCAGCAGCGATTGATCGCGTTTGGGAGCTAAGGCGAGCAGATGTACCCCAGTGTAGGCGAGTCGCTCCGCGACTCGCAACCCGGCATCTGGGAAACACAATAGCCGAAACGGAATGGATGGGTTCGCCAATCTGCGGACATCTGCGGTTGATCCCCCCTTCCCTCTGACCAGAGTTGACGTGATACCAACCGCTCTACAGACCGGCCTGGACCTGCAGAGCCTGCCAGGTTCTGGCGACGTCGTGAACACGCAGGATCTGAATTCCTTCACGAGCGAGGAAAAGCGAAATCGCCAGCGTCCCAGCATCCCGATCAAGCTCTTTATCGCCCAGCAGTTTGCCGATGAAACCTTTTCGTGAATGACCGATCAGAATCGGTGCGCCCAGTTCGAGAAACTCCCTGCTGCGCCGAAGCAGTTCCAGGTTGTGTTCATGGGATTTGCCGAAACCGATTCCGGGATCCAAACAGATCTTTTCAGCCGCAATGCCCGATTGAGCCAACTCCGTTTGGCGTTCTTGCAAATAATGCTTGATCTCCGTCACGACATCGCCGTAGGTTGGATTCAGTTGCATGGTTTGCGGGGTTCCCTGCATGTGCATGGCACAAACCCCTGCGCCTGAATGGGCCGCGACTTCGATCAGTTCCGGATTGCGGAAACCGGCAACATCGTTGATGATTTCCGCGCCCGCCGCGATCGCTTCTTTTGCGACTTCGGGTTTGGAGGTGTCAATGGAAATGGGAACGGTGGAAAGATTGGTCAGCCGCTCAATGACGGGCAAGACCCGTTTCAGTTCATCCGCCACCGCAACGGGATCACTGAACGGACGAGTGCTTTCTCCTCCAATGTCGAGAATGGAAGCTCCGTCGGCGATCAACTGCATCGCATGATCGACGGCCCGGTTCGGTTCAAAATACCGGCCACCGTCGGAAAAACTGTCGGGAGTTACGTTGATGATTCCCATCAAGGCAGGCAGTTTGCCCAAGGGAATTATCTGGGTTCGCAATTGCCAGAACGTTGAGGTCGAGGTTGAGGGTGATTTGCTGTGGGGCATTGAGAACTTACTCACCGTTCACGGGAGATGGAACAGTTTAGCCGCAAGCCGTCGGGGGTTGCTGCCAAAGACGTACTGTACTACCGAAACTGCTCCATCAGCAACCCCCAAAGGCGCGTGGAGCACTGGGTTGCAGATAATTTACTGGTAGGCAGCTTGATTACATCGACGACACCCTGCCGGCGCGCCTGCGCCGACCACCTTTCGTTCGTCTCACATTCATCATTGGCGGATCCGCTCCTTAAGGTGGCTGCAAACTACTTACGGTCGGCTTCGGCTTGCGGCTAAACGTCTGGCTTGGTGTGAACGGTTGCCAAAACTACTCGATCCTTCGGCGGATCAACACGGCTCGGTCCACGTTGTGGTTCTTTCCTGGTTCGAAGGCGACGGGAATCGAGCGATCGACGATATAAAATGCTCGGTGGCGCACCGCCTTGCCTTCCTCGGCGCCCAATTCTCGTCCTCCCTGATTGGGAGCTACGATTGCATCCCTGGAATCGACTTCGAAGTAGCCCACCGTAATCCAGACTGCGAAAACACTCGATCGCGTCGTGATCAGATTGCCCAATCGCTGTCTCATATCGCTTTTAAAGTAGGCCGATCGCCAACTGTGGTTGTGTCTCGATGCCGATTCGAAATCGAACAATGGCTTTTGCTGGTTGGCTTCGATGGAGCGGTACAAGCTGCATTCGGCTCCGGGATTGCGAAGCGAATTCAACGGCACCCAATTCCCGGCCTGAGACGAGCGCAGCGGATTGCCAAAGGGGATCGCACCTGGACCATCACGTGATACCCGCCAATCCTCGAACGTCACTCCCGACCCGCCCAATAGGGAATCGCTGTAGTTTGCCATCAAACCTCGCCAGACGCGTTCGTCGAGTACGGTGTTGATATTGATCTTTCCCGGATACCGGAAATTGGAAATCGAATCGAACGGAGCGGACAAATTGAACGAGACACCGTGATCGTTCTGGAACGTGGCTGGATTAAGATAGGTTTCCGTTCCCAGAAATCGCGACGGTACCTCCAGAAAATCAAAGGCTCGGTGCAGGCCTCCCGCCAACGTTGGATCGAGATCGTCTCGATAAAAATTAAACAGATGCGGAAAGTTTCCAGAGAATCGAAGCCGTTCCGCCGTGCCTTCAGGTGGGTTCGTATCGGGCGTACTGTAGACCTCAAAATCCGGGCTCGACGCATCGAACAATCGTGTCAGCCAATAACTGGAAGTAAAGGGGACATTGGCCAGCTCCAGTTGGCTTGCATAGGGGCGGTTGTTCCAGGACAACCACGCAAAAGGAAGTTGGGTTGCGTCATTGTCTTCATCTTCCACCGCTCGCCGCCAAGAATGATTGATCATCCCAAGACTTTCTTTGAGGTTCTGGCTGAAGATATGTTGATCGCCGCCGATGGGTTGGTCGGCTTGATCCTCGTTGGGAGATAGACTCAATTTCTCACCGTCGGCAAACCGAATTCCGTGAAGACCACTCTTGAACAGCAGACGATGTCGATTTTGAGAAATGTCCTGCGTCGGAAGACCTTCGGCGTCGATGATCCCGCCCCGCTCGTACGAACCAAACCGCAAATCGGCCGGTTCATTGTTGGGGTCCTCCTTGGACTCCGCCCCGTTGAATACGACCAGATCGATGGCACTCGAATCAATCGTGCGGTACGGATTGATCAACGGATGAAAGGGACGAAGGGGATCGGCCAGCCGCTGTAAATGAACGGTGCGATAGCCGGGGTGAAGACCGTCATTTTGCAGAAATTCGCTGTAGTGGTCTTCGTTTTCACGCTTGTCAATCGGCTCCTCAAAGGCAAAATCAGTTTCTGGATCCGGTTCGTCCACACTAAACTTCCAGCCGTCGGCCACGGGTGTCAGTTGAACCGGAAGTCCCTGATCTTGAAGATTTTGATAGCCGTTGAGCGGATCGCTGACTCCCATGTGCCGTGCCCAGCCACCATCATTGAGTCCGATAGGGAGGGTGATGACCGAGCGAGTGACGGAAGCCATCTGACTCGATTCATAATTCCAGTAAACGGTTTTCAATTGATCCGCCCTGGGATTGAGTACCATTTTTCGCGTCGTTTCAAGCTCTGCTTCACTCAATGGATCGGCAACGCCTTTTCTGCCAAAATAAGTTGTGTACTCGTCTCCCTGCTGGACACCTGCCGAACCGACCACGGCATAGAGCCCGGGTTCAACCGATTTGATCCGGATGCTCGAATCGGGGAAGAAGACTTCGGGGCCGCTGTCATCGACCGGTTGAGTAAAGTAAATCCGGCGTTCGAATTTTGCTGCCACCGCTGGATCATCAGGGTCCTTGTCAGAATAATCGGTCGGCTGATTGGGAGGTGTCACCACCAGTCGCCAGACCGGGCTGCCGTCGATGGCCGTCTTCTGCAAATGGACTCCGTTGAGGTTCGAGTCATAAAGTTCGGCGGGGCGAAACTGGTTGGCTTCATTGATGACCCACGGGTTATACAGTTCGAAAAACACCGACGCCGTGGGGACCAGATGGCTGTCAAAGTCCGGATCACCATCTTCGGTGGTGTTGCCCGAGCGGTCGATGTCCAGGTCCTGAGTCCGGCGATCATGCGTGGCGACGACTTCGGTGATCAGCAGCTCTGGTCGCTCGGCTCCCCAGACGACCGCGCGAAAACGCTCGTCGCGACCGTTGAGCATACCTGTTGTTAGCAGATTGCCGTCCACATCCCAGCCATCCCACGGATTGAGATCGACTTCAAAACCGGTCATCACGGAATCGCGGTCGCGGAAGTCGACCACATTGACCGCCCACTGAGCCACCGCTTTGCGGTAATCTAATAGCGGTTGGGGAACCGTTCGATAGGCATTGTCCAGACGCTCGGTTGCCAGCAGCACGGTGATGTACAAATGCCGCGCAAAGTTGATCCGGGCCATTGGATCGCTGAAGGAATAAGTGTCTCCATTGGGATGGTGGATGGTGTTGACCTCACCCACTTCATCGACCATTCCATCGCCGTTGTTATCGATTCCGTCACCCAAGGGCCGGTTGACATTCATCGGCAGTCCACGGCGGATTTCCGATGGCAGCATCAAACGGACTTGTTCCCGGATGGTTTCATCAGACATGCCCGGGTTGGGGTTGTAGACGCGGAGCAGTTGCGCCAGGTGTTGGGGCAAGTTGTTCATCAATGTGGGGACTTCGAAACTGGAAGTCGTGACCGACCAAGCTGCGGAATTGCCAACGCTGAAATCGGATTGGCCCAGAACCCGTAACCGGTCGGGCAACAGGCTTGAATCCTGATCGTATCGCCGTAAGACCGCTTCCAGTTCTTCGATCAGGAACGGAGAATCGCTGAGCGTTGGCGGGCCAGTCATCGACTGTCCTGCAAAGCTCATTTCGTAGGCGGAGTCGACCAGCTCGGACGGCAAATGGGAGATGCCCACGTCCGCAACCGGTAGGTGAACCGGAACTTTGTGATCTTTTTGATCGCTTGGATGGCCGATCGAAAATCGCCCGTGGACATCCATCACGGAGCCAAAATCTCCTGAAACGGTACCGGGGATGGATTCGAGAAAACTTTGGTCGGGATACCCGAACAATTTGTAGCCCGACCATCCATCGCGAATATTGGGCAGCCCCGGTTTTCCGTCGGATCCGTAGCGGCCGGGAAATGGGGGATTGCCGTGGAGTACCCAGTTGGGGTTGGCAAGCAATGGCTGTAAACGTATTTCGGGCGGTCCGTAGCCGGCCCCGCGAGGAAGCGACTCGGTATCGGGAGTGCCCAGGTCTTGGGTCGAGAGCAGCGGGATGTGAGACATTTGCCGATCCGATTCGAACGCATTGCCGTGGGCATTGAGATTGATCCGGCTGTCGAGATCGATCACGGTGTACGAGATCAGTGGCTTGAATCGCTTGCCGTCGCGACTGGTGAGGCTGGGCAGTCCGATGTCCATCCAGATCCCGTTGTTGCCGGAACCTTGATTGAGGTTGTCGACGAGTATTCCTTCATGAGGGCCAGTGATCGCGCGAAAATTGCGTTTTTCAGGGTGGGTGGGAAATCCGCTAATCAATGCGGGGCGATGAAAGCTCGCACTGCCTTCTTCAAGCGTACCGTTCGGTCCGATGGCCGCGAGAAAAAGATTTTGATAATCGAACGTGTCGTAGCTTTCGTTGGTTGAAGTGTGATTGGCCACGACCGAATCATCCAGATTTCGTCTTGCCAGATAGCCATTGGATCCGGTGCGGCCAATCAGTTCGTCTCGTGCAGTCCCTCGCTGGTTGGGACGAAGCGCCGTGTCAGACAATGCGGGTCGATTGGCGGGTGCTTGGGAATCAAAGTAGCCGGCACCTGTTCCGGAGAAAGGTCTCCCGTTGATGACCACTTCCGAACCGACAAGCTGAGCAATACGGGAGGTGTCCGAGTGCGTGTCCCGCCAATCGGGCTGCAGCAACAGAATTTGTTCTCCGGCACTGGTAACTTGATGGTCAATAATGCGCGTCGCCAGTCCACGAAAGTCGCCGGAGGTGATGGACAAAATCAATCCTGCCCACTCGGGGACGACAGGCGGTGGAACGGGGCTCTCGTCGAGAATATACCGCATCGAGTTGGGAGCCATCCGAACGACAAAGAACTGCTGGCTGCTGTGCAAATCGGCGCCGGCAATGCGTGCCGTAAAACCATAGCCATACATATCGCCCAGCAAGCTATGGCCGCGCAGCGGTGAGGTGACGTCATCCAGGCTTGGCTCGCGGAAAAGATCGTAGAACGCTTTATCCAGGTAGGCGTTGACGTCCAGTTGGTGGATTTCCTGGGCCGCTCGCCGCTTCGCCGTTCGAAAGTAGTCGGACGAGAGGACAACAAACGCAGTCCCCATTAACAGGAACAGCACGATCAACGAGACGACAAAGATCAGCGTGATGCCTGAACGGGATGAGGGATGAAGGATGAGGGATGAGGGATGAGGGATGAAACAGGAAGGATAAGGGATAAGGGATGAGGGATGAGGCTGGATGGTTGATGGTTGATGATTCAGCAGGTTGGAGTAACACGCCTGATTTTCATATCGTTCTCCCCTCTCCCCGCGCGCGGGGAGAGGGGCCGGGGGTGA
>CAYPXY010000008.1:0-14175 GCA_964414815.1 uncultured Pirellulaceae bacterium
CGAGTCGCGGAGCGACTCGCCTACACTTTGGTACGTTTTTATCTGCCGGTCGCCTTTCATCTAGCCATCTCACTTGGAAGGTTCGACCGCTCCACACATCTACTTTTTCTAGGGAACGTTCAGATTGCGATCCGCTCAATTTTCCTTGTCGTCCCCCTGCTTGCCACCCTCACCCTGCTTGCCACCTTCACCCTCTTTGCCGCTCTCATCCTCTTCGGCTTCATCCGTCTTGTCCTCCGTTTGCGGGACGGCCTTGGTGCGCGGGGGTTGTTCGACGGAGAGGTGAATGTTGTCGAATCGGGCGGTCCCTGTCGCACCGAATAGGCCAATTCGGATGATGGCATCTCTCGCAGAACGAGGAACCCGAACGGTGCGCATGTGGGTACTCCACGCTTCACTGCCCTTGAAGGGTCCGATGATGGTGTTGCCGACTTCTTCTCGTTGTTCATTGTAAAACGTGAGCACCAACCCCGGGAAATCATATTGGTCCGGTCCCTTCAAAACACCGTCGCATGAAAAAGAGCAAGTCAGTTTGATCACCGAAACCTGCTCTCCATCGATTGCAATTCCTTGCATCAAATGAGCTAGTTGTCCCGGAACACTGGACTGAAATTGCACGTAATGCGAACCGCTCGGCGCACCGGGATCGTTGACTTGTCGAGCCAGTCGCTCGTAATACCAACCGTGGACATGGTTTTCGCCTTCAACTACCTCTTCGAAGTCGCCGTTGATCACTTGAGGGTTGGCCGGATCGGGTTTTACCTGACGTTCATCTTCCGCTGCGCCGGTCATCGGTACGAACAGCGTCGGCTGCAAAGCCTTGCGAACCATTTCGCCGTCTTGTTTCTCCATCAGATAGAGCGTCTGTTGGTGTCGTTCACCGATGGGTACGACGATGATACCGCCTTCTCGCAATTGTTCGACCAGCGGTTTGGGAATATCTTCGGGTGAACAGGTGACAATGATTTTGTCAAACGGTGCGTGCTCTTCCCAGCCTTGGTATCCGTCACCGATTTTCGTGAAGACGTTTTCATACTTCAGCTTCTTCAGTACCTTGGCCGCTTGTTTGCCGAGCGGTTCTACAATTTCGATTGTGTAGACTTCTTTGACCAGCGGACTGAGGATGGCGGCCTGATAGCCACTGCCCGTTCCGATCTCCAACACCTTGTCGGTCGGCTGTGGATCAATCATTTGCGTCATGTAGGCAACGATAAACGGCGACGAAATCGTCTGGCCTTCGCCAATCGGAATTCCGGCGTCCAGGTAGGCTTGTGTTTTTCGCAGCCGGGTTGGAACAAATTCATGTCTCGGTGTGTCCAGCATGACTTTGAGAACTCGCGGATCCGATACCCCGGCACCTTTGACGGCTTTCTCGACCATTTCGGCTCTTTTCTTGGACCATTCGTCCTGCGACTGAGCCGAAGCAACGCCACCTGAAACAAGCAGGAACAGGGTGGACAGGAAAGAGACGGTGCAGCCAGCGAGTTTCATGGGTTGATCCTTGAACACCAATTGATTTGAACTGAAGTCTCGAATGATGAGCCTTGGCAATAACTAGAACAGCCAGCGGTAGTGCAGTAGTCAGTTCGTCTTCTATCCAATTATATCGGCCAAACTTTGGCAATTCAATTGTGTGGATCGCAATTGCATCCTGCCGTCGCGCCTACGCCGACCCTATATCGAGTTTCAAGCTTTAATCATTGGCTTTTCCGCTTCCTATGGTGGCTGCAAATGAATATTGGTCGGCTCCGGCTTGCGGCTAAACGGTTTGGCTTGTCGTGAGCCGCGACGTAATACCGTCCCGTTAGGGACACAATGTTGGTAGCAAGGCGGTTACTTCTTTTTCTTTCTGCTGGAGGTCTTCTTGCCAGAACGATTCTTGGTGGCCTTATCCAACTGGTCAACCAGAATGGCGATGACCTCCCAAACGATTCTCCATACCGACGCGAGGAATTTTTTTACAACGCTCCAGAAGCCGGTTTTTGATTCAGCGGCAGCGACTTCAGCACGCGTCGATTTTTTCGTCTTTGCAGGGACCGGTTGCAAGGTGCCCACGGCTTTTGCCAGCGGATCAAGGCCATCGGCGATTCGTTCGATCTTGCTGACGTTACTGGCCAGCCGAGCCCCCTTGGGGGTCGCGCGTCCGTTTTGGGCCGCTTCGATCACTTCCAGCAGTTTGTTCATCTGCTCCTGTGGCTTGCGAAACCAGTCGGGGCTCCACACATGATGGATCACCCAGCCCTGACCGCCCAACACGCCATCCGAAGTGCGGTTGCGGTCCCGCGCCCAGCGGGCTTCATGATACTGCTGGCCGTCAAGGCTCACTCCCACCAAACATCGGCCCGGTGTCTGCGGATCGAGTACGGCGACATCCACATAAATTCCTGCGATGCCAACGTGAGTGGCGACGCTATAACCTCGCTGCTCAAGTTCCTGTTTGATGACGGCCGCCAGACGATCGGTTGCCTGCTGCGACGGCAGCACTGAACTTCCGTCAGCATTCTGCTCTGTCTGTCGGTCCTGGGCATATCGCAAGTATTCACGAAAAACTGCTGGCCCACGTCCCGTTGCGCGGTTGAGGTCGATGTCTTCGGCTTTCATGGAAGAAAAAATTCGCAAGACCCGTTTGGCCCGGGTCATCAACACATTCAACCGCCGTTCGCCCCCGCTGTTGGAAACCGGACCGAAATTCAGCGCAACTCGGCCGTCTTCTCCCGGCCCATAGCCTACCGAAACGAAAATCACGTCACGTTCATCTCCCTGGACGTTTTCCAGGTTCTTGATAAAGAACGGATCGGGATGGTTGGGATCGAAAAAGGCCTCGCAGGAACCATCCTCTCGACGGAGTTTCTCCAGATGGTGCAAGATCGCGTCGCGCTGCGACACGGAAAATGCAGCCACCCCCAACGTCCAACGTGGATGATCTTTCGCGTGTTGCATGATCGCGCGGGCGACGACCTCGGCCTCGATCTCGTTCTTTCCTTTCAGAAATTTTCCTTTTTCGACGAACGTCCAATGTACCCCCAACTCACCAAACCGCTCGGGCGAAGGAATCACATAGAGTCGGTTGTCGTAAAACTCACGGTTCGAAACAGCGATCAGCGACTCATGTTTGCTGCGATAGTGCCACAGCAACATTCGCTGCGGCATGTTTCGGGCGATCGCCAGCCCGAGAATGCTCTCGACATCCCCCGCCACCATTTCAGGTTGCTCGTCGTCGACTTCACCGATCGTTCGGTCAAAGAAGCTGGTAGGCGGCATCTGTTTGTCGTCGCCGACCACAATCATCTGCTGGCATCGCGCCGCCGCGCCCAGCGCTTCCACCGGCCGAACCTGTGACGCCTCGTCGATCAATAGCATGTCGAATTCCAGTCCGCCGGGTTCGAGATACTGAGCCACCGAGATCGGGCTCATCATGAACACAGGCTTCACGGCCTGGATCGCTCGGCCCGATTCTTTCAACAGAATCCGGATCGGCTTGTGTCGCCGCTGCTTTTGCATTTCATGCCGCAAGGTATTGACCTCACTGGCCATATCGTCGCCGCGTGGACGACCGATCCAGTCCCAGTGGGCCTTGGCAATCTCGGAGCGAGCCAGTTCGATTCGCTCAATGTCGTAGTCGCAGAATTCGTCAATCCATTTCTCGATGGTCGTTCCATCAAAGGCCTCCAACTCTGGATGCTGTTGCTGGATTTCCCGCAACAGCGACTCGGCATAGGCAAATCGAAAAACAGATTCTGCTTGATCGGCCTTGATGGAACCATGAGTGATCTTCGACGTCAACGCACCTCCGGCTAACGAATCCACACTCGCTTTGGCGCGGCGATACGTTTGCCATTGTTCGAGACGTTCAGGATTCGCAATCCAGTTTTCAATCCGGGTGCGAATTTCTTCGCTCGGTGCGAGCGAGGCATTTCCCAGCCGAGCGGATGAGTCCGTTTCACTATCGGATGATTGCTGACCGCTTTGGTAAGCCTGGTCGAGATCCATCTTCAATGATCCCGTCAAGCTCTTGAAGTTCGAATAGAACGTGTCCAGTTTCTGTCGCAGTTCACTGGCGAGCTTTCCAATCTCGGAGGGATCGTCATAACGTTGATAGAGTTGGCGGAAATGGGAAAGCACTCCTTTCTGCATGGCGTTGCTGTCCCAGGCTTCCCAATCGGCAATCTGCCGCCAGTCCGTCTGAAGGCCGAGCCAGAATTTTCCGAACGCGCGTTCACCCAGAATGTTGCTCTCGGCCAGCGTCTTCAAACCTTGTTGTCGTTGATGCAGCCGTTCTAGAATCTCGCATCGTGATTCAAACGTTGCAGGCTGAGATCCGCGCAAGAGCGACTTCAGCGTGTTTCTGGCTTTTCGATAGGCACCACTGAACATTCGAAAGAATCGGTTTCCGTGTTTCGCATAAGCCTCGAAGTCTTCGGCCACCGATTGATCCCAAGCTGAATCGGTCACCGTGTCCGATAACTTTTCTTTGGCCAGCAAGATGTTTCTGGCATGGTCCGCCAACTCTTGGATGTTTTGTCGATGGTCCGTCCAGGTGGCACTGCTCCAGTGAGCGGCATCAAACGGCGGAGCCTTTTCAAAGGTCTCGATGGTGTTGGCCAATTGCTGCAGCTGCTGCAGCGAAGTGGCCGGTGGTTCGCCCAGCCGCTGCGACAACGCCAGGCCCGCTTCAACGACCGCATCAAGCTCTGCCAGCCGCTGGGGCGCCGATTTGAGAACGCGATCGAGGTCCATCGGCGAGATCGAGTCGATTTCAGAGCCGCGCCAGGGGTGCTGAGCCGGATCACCGATCTGGTGAATCACGGAGGCCAGCTCGGCGACACGGGCTCGATGGTCTTCGAACTGGCGCCGTGTCCAGCCCAGCGACTCAGGCATTTCAAAATCGGGAAGCGGAGTTTGGTTGGCTCTCAATTCAATCAATTCGGTCAACACCTGGTACGGTGTCAGACCACTCCCGGTTGCAGGAGAACCACCGTCGTTCGTGGGATAGACGTCCCCGTCGGTCGACCCTCGCTTCGTGGGATAGACGTCCCCGTCTGTCGCTCCCCCTCTCCTGCCCTGCCCATTGTCTTTCCCATTGTCCTTCCCGCTCCCTTCCAGTTTGGGTACCACCGGAGTGTGCATCCACTGAGCATAGTGGTTCAACTGATCGCGCCGCTCCCGCAGTAAATCGATAATCCTTTTTTCATCGCGTGGAACTTGCGGGGTTCCCTGTTTCAGAGTTCGGTCAATCTCCGCCAGCAGCGCTTTCTTGTTGGTCTTGTTGCTGTGCAACTCGAGTACCATTTCGCCCAGCCCGATATTGTCGAGCCTCCGTTTGACGACTTCGAGCGCTGCCATTTTCTCAGAGACGAACAGAATCGTCTTTCCCGCCGCTACGGATTCGGCGATCAGGTTGGTGATCGTTTGCGATTTGCCCGTTCCAGGCGGGCCTTGGATGACCAGACTGCGTCCGCGTGTGGCTTCTTCGATTACCAGTGCCTGCGAGCTGTCAGCATCGATCACATGAAGGGTCTGGGCGGGATCAAACAGCGGATCAATGTCGCGGACGTTGTCGGCCAGCGGCTCGGCCGGTTGAAAGCCGTCCTGGAGCAGTGCTTTAATCAGGGGACGCTCTTCCAGTTTCTTTCCGTGTCTCCAGGTTTCCGGGTCGAGGTCGCGGTACATCAACAGTTTGCTGAATGAGAAGAACCAAAGCACAACATCATTGGGCAGCACTTCCCATGTGCGCTCTCCGGCAACGGACCTGGCAACGGCCCCAAAATAGTCAGCCGGGTCTGTCTCCTCGATATTTTCCGGTAAGTCGGGAATCCTGATCCCGAAGTCGGCACTCATCCGGTTCTGCAGCGTAATGTTCGTCGTGATGTCGTCTTCCAGAAACGCCAGCGAATACCTGGCCCCTCCGCGCCCGCGAGTCAGCTTGACGGGGATCAGCAGCAGCGGAGCATGTCGTGGAAGATCGGGATACTGCGGTTCGTACCAGCGCAGAAATCCCAACGCAAGATATAGGACATTCACACCCTGCTCCTGGAGTACAGCATTGGAATCGGTCACCAGCCGGTTCAGTCGCCGATCCAGATCATCCGGCTCAAGCACGGTATGCAGAATGTCATCATGAATGTCGACGGGTTGCGATTCGGTTGCGACCCGCCGTCTGACCGTCCGGCGTCGCCTTGGTTTGGTCGTCGCGGTTTCACCATCACCCGAAGATTCGTTCGACGATGAGTCGCTCGATGAATCGCCCGATGGAGTTGCTTCGGGGGCGTCAACGAGTTCGCCTTCTTCAAATCGCATGGTTCGCTGATGTGCGACGAGCTGTTTAAAAATCTCGGACGACGATTCCTCCTTGATTTCGATGGCCGCTCCGGTAACGGTGTCCCTTTTGGTGTTGAGCAGCCGATTGGCGGTCGAAAGTTCCAGAAGTTCGCGGCGAGCCGCAGCAAATTGGTTGGAGAGACTGGCGTTGGGATTCATCGAGTGAGTAGTAGCCGTTGTAGGCGTGTGCGGGATGCCTGATTGCGATTTGGATTACGAGTTAGCCGCATTCTATGATGATTTTTAATGCGACAAAACGGCTATTTGAGTTATCCGTTGACGAATGGGGGGCAGTTTGGACACAATAAATCATCATGCACCCTTCGTCACATCTCGAAACCGGCCATCGCTCTCCGGCGGAGACCTCTCCGGTCTACTCGCGCGCACATGCTTACGCGGAGTTGACCAAGATTCGTATTTCCGTGATGGTCTTGCTGACGTTTGTGGTGGCTGCCATTCTCGCAACGCATGTCGCCAACGAACCCGTGTCGCTCTCGGTGTTGGTCTGGGGAGTTGTCGGGATGGCCTTGGTGGCTGCCAGCGGCAATGCGACCAACATGTACATTGAGCGGTACACTGATTTTTTGATGCCTCGCACCGCTCATCGGCCGCTTCCCACGGCACGGCTTTCCGCGACCGAGGTGGCTTCCTTTGCCGCGGTAACGATTGGTGTCGGCACGGCGATTCTGCTGTACATGTTGAACTGGCAGACGGCGCTGTGCGGGATTGCGAACTGGATTCTTTACTCGTTCATTTATACACCGCTGAAACGAAAGCACTGGTCCAATACGGAAGTCGGTGCCGTTGCAGGCGCGATGCCCATCCTGATGGGATCGCTGGCCACCACGGCCAGCATCAGTCCGCTGATCTGGTCATTCTTCGGAGTGCTGTTTCTCTGGCAGTTTCCGCACTTCATGGCGATCGCCTGGAAGTATCGCGATCACTATCGCGCTGGAGGGATGAAGATGCTGACCGTGACAGAACCTAGCGGGCTGGCTGCAGGAAAGAAATCGGTGGTCACTGCGGTTCTGCTGATCGTGGTCAGTCTGATCCCGATGATGTTCACGAGGGGATGGATACAGGCCGCGATTCTGTTTGTGCCGGCATTGATTCTGGGCTGGTATTACCTGGTCGCATCCTGGAAGTTCTATCAAAGCCGAAACGAGGAAACCGCCAGAACACTGATGCTGGTGTCGCTGGTGTATCTGCCGGTGTACATGGTGGCACTGGTGGTCAGTGTGGTTGTTTGACGGTTGGCGAGTTAGAACCTTTCGCCGATCTTTGCTAGCCAGTTCGATGCATTGCGGATCGAAACTCCGAACGGATAATCTCTGTCTTCTGTATCGGCTTGGATTAACTGGACGGCCGCCACGCCAGGCATGCTGTTTCCAAATGATTTGAAGTGCTTCGCGGGAGCAGTGTCACTGGTTTTGGCTTCGATCATCATCAGTGGCTTTTTCTCGTGCAGTATCAGGAAGTCAATTTCTTTGCTATCGCGGTTTCTGAGGTATCGCAATTCGTACTCGCCGTGTCCTGATTCATTGCGATAGTCAATTTGCTTCTTGAGCGCGCAGGCGATCAGATTTTCAAACCTTGCGCCCCCACGATTGGCCAACGGTATATCAAAAAAATAAATTTTCGGAGATTTTAGCACCGCGCGTTTGATATTCTTGGTAAAGGGCACGATCCGAAAGATGATATAGAGGCTTTCCAGCAACTGAACCCAGGATTTCACCGTGTGGTCGCTGACTTGTAAGTCCTCACTAATCGCCTTGAAGGAAATGGGTGAACCGACCGAGACTCGCAGATGTTCGATCAACATCTCAATTTTGGCAATTTGTTGAACAGATTGCAGGTCGATCAGATCTTGTCTGAGGACAATATCCAGATGGGATTTTCGCCACATTTTGTAGAACGATTCCTCACCCAAAAGAAACGGTTCAGGGAATCCGCCAACGTTGAGCAACCTTTGCTGTAAACTGCCGGAGACTTCAGAAGAAAAGTGGTGACTTGCTTCGCTCAGATCGACCGGATGCAAAGTGAATCCAAAAAAGCGTCCCGCCAGTGAGTCGCCCACCTTCTTGAAAGTGTTGAGCTGAGCGCTCCCTGTAACGATATAGCGTTGCTGATGCCCTTCGACATCGTAGATGCCCTTGAGCCAGCCTTTCCAACGAGGCATCTTGTGCAGTTCGTCAAAGATGACGCACGGTTGCTCGCGAGACCAGGATCGCCCAAGGATCGTTGAGCGGTGATCGAGGTTGTCCCAGTTCAGGTAGATCGAATCTGGAAAAAGGTTTCGGACACA
Organism: uncultured Pirellulaceae bacterium; assembly: GCA_964414815.1. Classification (GTDB taxonomy): domain Bacteria; phylum Planctomycetota; class Planctomycetia; order Pirellulales; family Pirellulaceae; genus Mariniblastus. The sequence goes on from CAYPXY010000008.1 coordinate 8,624, forward strand.
CGTCGTTTTACCGACCTGCCGGGGGCCAGAAAGAAGAATGATTTTCGATTGCGGGGTCTTCTCGATCAGAGATTCAAGGTAACGCTTCATACTGGCATTTTCGCACCCAACTGCGAAAAAGTCATGGCAATTTCGCAATCCACTGCGAGATTGCCGGAAAATGGCGTTGTTGTGTTAAGTTTTATACACATTCGGGTGTCGTGATGCGGGAACTGCGATAGCAGACGCAGCAGCATGGAGACTTCCAGGAATTACTGTGCGAGCGAATCGCCCAATCGGAGCATGGCCAATGCGGCGTCCACGGATTCGATTCCTTTATTACCCACGCTTCCACCCGCTCGTTGGGCGGCTTGATCCCAGGTGTTGCAGGTCAACAAGCCGAATGCAATCGGTTTGCCGGTCTCGATGGACATGCTGCCCAGCAGTTGACTCACCGTTCGGTTGATGTATTGATCGTGAGTCGTCTCTCCGCGGATGACGCAGCCTAAACAAATCACTGCGTCGGGTTGCAGGGCCTCCAGAGCCTGCTTGGCTCCCAGTGGCAACTCCCACGCACCCGGTACCCACAGCACCGAAATATGATCATCGGCAACGCCATTTGCCTGGAGCGCCTGAATCGCACCGCTGCGCAACTTGTCCGTAATTTCGAGATTGTATTTGGAAACCACGATCGCAAATTTTCGGTCCGCAACCGAACCTTGGGTACTTTGAAATTCTCGAATCATTGTAGCTTCATCGCCCAGACGGTATTGCGGTGACGATCTCTGAGAATGGAGCGGGCGCTGTTGGCACGCTCGCCTTGATTGAGCTTGGGCCAGATCAAGGTCAGATGGTAAACGGCTTCGGCGTGTGGGTCGCGTTCCGTCGTATAAAGCAGTTGGGTCACCAGAAAAGCCGACCTCGCCTCTTTCAATTTGTCTTGTTGCAGATAGATCGAGCCAAGTGAATTGTAAAGATAGGAAAACACAAAGGCGTTGGTTGAATCTTCGACCTTGATAATCCCTTCAATCGCTGTGATGGCGGCATCCGGTCTCCCTAGCAACGCCTCGGATTTCGCGAGTCGGGCCTTTGCAATCAGCTTGTACGCCTGCGTCAGATCATCGTTGGCGGGATCGTTCAGGATCGCGGTGTAAGCCTGAGCGGCTTCAGCGGCCTTGCCTTGTTCCATCAAGGACTCACCGCGCCCGAAGTTGCCTTTGAGGATGTACTCCTGCCACTGCGAGTCGTTAAGTTTCTGAAACTCCTTTTCAGCCAGGTCGAATTTGCCAACCGCAAATAAAAGCCTGCCCAGCAACTCCGTCGCCGGATAGAAATGAATCGATTCAGGGTGAGCACGCAAGAACTCTACCAGGCCACGACCGGCATCGGTCGACGTAACACCACCGCCTTGAAACGCGATTTCGGCGTTTGATTTGGCGATGAGAAAGTCGATCTCCTGTTTGATTTCCGGCCGTTTTGGCGAGTCGTTGATTTTTTGCAGTTCTTCAATCGCACCCTCGTAACGACCGTTGCCGATTTGAGTCCGGGCACGTTCGATTTCCAGCGGTTGTCCCTGATACGAGATCTTGGAGATTTGAGCGGCCGGAACCGTTCTCATACCATCGCTGGCCTCAATGTTGACACCGAAGGGAGTGACCGAGGCGATTTTGCCGCTGGCGTTACGGGCCCCCTCGCCGCGTTTGACCTGCACGGAATCCTGAGCCAGTGCCACAGAGCTTGACCAGCAAACGATGGTCAAGGCCACCAGGCTGCAGTTGATGAAATGGGTTTGATAACGGTTCATAGGGTTTCGTAGAACGAAATTCATTTCGTTCCATGTAGTAGTGTAGGTATCTGAATGTTGAACGGAATGCATTCCGTTGTAAGGTTTCATGAACGGAATTCATTCCGTTCTACTGGTTTGCACGGATTCTGTCCTTCAGTTTTTCGAATCGCAGTTTCCAGTCGGGGCGTCCGAGACTGGGAACCCGATCTTCTTCCGTCTCGATCAACTTCAATGCCAGGGCGATGCGATCTTTATTTTTCTCAATAATTCCGTTTTCCAGCAGGCATTCAGCCCAGTGCAGGATCGCTTCGCAGAACAAATCTTCTTGCTTGCCGCGAGCGGCTCGAGCCAACGCTTCCCAGCCCCAAACGACGTTCGATTCCCGTTTGGTCTGAGGGTTAACTCGTTTGGCCGTTCCCTTGATCGCTTCGGCGAATTTTGCGGATTGTTTGCTCGCACGGCCCCAGGCTTCGAGAGTTTCGGCGGCATCAACCTGAACCTGTACATTAGCGGCTTGATTGAGACCTCCCAGAATTTTGACAAACTGTTCCATCGCTTCTTCAAACTTGAGACTGCCGCGCAGCGCCAAACCCCGTTGGCGTTGCAGTTCTCCGAGCAGACGATCTTTTTGCGGATGGGTATCGAATCCCAATTCTTCGGCCCGGTTGAGTGCCGTCACCGCCTGTTGAAACAGGGGGCGGCTCTCATCCATCATGCCGAGGTCGGTCAATGAATTGGCAACTTTGAGCGCCGTCGATCCCGCCCACAGAATGGTTTCGGGGTCGTTTGAGTCTCGCTCGATGGAATTCAGGAAACCGACCAGATGATTGGCAAAATTCAACTTCCTCTCGTCCGGCTCGGAATGAAACTGAGTCAAAATTTGATGCGCGACCAGCGTGTAAATCTGAGAAAGCTGTTGTCGATCTTCCGGCCGGTTGCTGGCCTCGGCACTTTGCCGAATCGCATCCAGGATTCCCCGAATGCGGTCGATTTCCGTTTGCGGGTTTTTGGAATCTTTGAGCGCCGACAGGAAAACTCTCATCGCCGTCCGATAAGTATCGCGCGCAAATGGTTCGCCAGAGGGATGCGAGACAATGACGGGATGTTTTTGCTTGATTAGGTCCAGCGGTGCGATGGCAGCACTTTCCAGGCGATGGATCGCCTCGGCAGTATTGCCTTCCTCCAGCAGCACATCGACGAGGTAGCGGCTGGCGGTTGCGACTTCCCAAGTGAGCCGATCGGGTGATCCGGCGACCGCAATTTCCAGATAAGACCTGGCTCGCTTGAGGGCAGGTTCAAGCTCCGCCGCAGTGGCCCCACCGGCAAGTCGGGATCGATAATCTGCCCACAGGAGAGTGCCCAGTCGAGCCGCCTGAAGAGGCCGCGACTGGAAATCCTCTGGAATCTTTTGGAACAAGGCATCGGCTTGGTCGAATTGCTTATCGGTCAATGCAAGGCCGATCAAAAACTGAGCCGCCGTGCCTGCCTCTCGTGAACTGGGCCAGCGCTCGACGACTTCGGTGCAGACACGATACAATTGGTCTTTCTCAAACTCGCGGTCATCCACATCGGCATCGCTGTAGATCCGGACGCAGCTCTGGACCAGCACATTCATTCCCTGTCGCGTCGTATCCACTCCAGGAAACTTGGTCAGCAAAAACTCACCGATGGTGGCGGCTTCCAGGTACTGCTCATTCGCGTAGTAACAATAAGCCTGGACGTTGCGAAGCTGGTTGATCTGGTCTTGCCGGGTCTCGCCATCCGCCATGCCCAGCCCGACGTCAATGATTTCGAGAGTAGCTTCCGTGAGTTCGGACAGTTGTTCGGAAACCGCATTGAGATCGGCCTCGATTTCCTCTTTCTGATTATCCGGCACGGACGCCAGTTTCTGCCGGCCCGCGTAGATTTCGCTGAGCATGACCTCCATTTCCGCTCGATGATCGACCGCTTTCAACAGGGCCTCTTCAAATGACTGAAGCGGTTGTTCCTGTTCGCTGGTCTTCGATTCCGTCAGCGGAATGTTCAACTCGTTCATCATCGCGCGAGCCTGATCCCGATGAGGGCTAGGGGTTTTCGCCACAACTCGAAAATGCTTGGCAGCTTGACGTTTGAGGTTTTCTGCTTCATTGCGGGAGCGACCGTTGCCCTGTTGCCGGACTTCGTCCCCATAGAGATGAAGTGCCTTTGCCAGTTCCAGTTGAATCCGCAACCAGTTCGGATTTCTCGCCTCGCTTCGGCTGAGTGAATCGACGACGGGTTCCAGCCGCGACACGATTTCGCCAGCGGGATACGATTCGAGTTTGCTCCAGTTTTCAGCTGCGATCAGCATGGCGGATTGTTTCAGCGATACAAGCGCTCCGTCTCCTTGGCTGAAAATGTCTTCCAGAGTGTCGAGTGATTCTTTGTAGTTGCCGAGTTTTTGATAGCAGCGAGCTTCGTTTAAACGGGCTTGCCATGCTGCGATATATTTTTTTCCATAGTAATCTTCGTGATGCGATCGGTATTCTTTGGCGGCTTCGGTCAGCAATTGACGTTGGTGAGGATCGTTTTCAGGATAGGTGTCGGCCAATTGCTCGATGGTCATTGCCAGTCGCAGTCGCAGCGTTACAAACACCGACTGAAAATACAGCAATGCCTTTTCGGTTTCGGGATCCTCAGAGTCAATCTTCAATCGGTTGGGACTCTTGGGGTCGATCAGTTCGCGGATTTTTGCTTTCGCATCCGAATAGTGGGTGCGGGCCTGCTCAAGCAGTTGCCGCGAACTGGCCGCATACTTCTCGCGTTCGGCGGCCGTCAATCGGTCGGAAGCTCCCAACGCGAGACTGATGGTGGCTCTCTGATAGAACAGATTTCCCTGTTGCTGGGCGATTCGCGCCAAGGTGTCGAGCGCCGAAGCCGAGTTGGCATACTGAGCCAGAATCTGTTGAGCCTCGTCCAGGCGTGCATCGCGAAGCTTGATATCGCCAATGGCGGTCGTGCTGGCGATCAAGGTTTCTGCCTTTTGGAACGGCAGATTTTTGCGAAAGTCGCTACTGACGGTTTCCTTGTCGCGGATGCTATCGACATAGTCGAGTGCCACATCATAATATCCGTGGCTGCGAAGTGCCTCCAGAAACCGTTCCGCAGGCTCATCAGCGCGAGTGGCCGTCGATGGGGTGATGGAACAAGTTGCAATGAGGAGCAGTAGTAAAGCAGGCTGTCTCATGCGGACATTCTCGGTCGGGGGGATAATGTTATTCAGGTTTATTTTATAGAATGGAGTGAGTTGGGGAAATCGGTCTGTGGTGGTTGTGGAACAGAATTTATTCCTATCCCTTTTGGGTTCCATCCTGTCCATTTCCGTCCCATTAACGTAGATTCCCGTCCTGCGACCGAAACAAACTTATGAACTTCCGGCTGCCATCACAACCCGATCCGTCTGATCGCCCCAAACTCAAATTTGGTCGGTCGCCGTACTTTCAGGGGAATGCTAGTCAGGCTCGCCGCCCGTCGCATCGGAATATAGTGGCATTGGTTTTCATGCTGATGTTCGTGCTGATCGCCATGCGAGAGGCCGCCAAGCCCGAGCGGTGGCACTGGTTGCTGCCACCGGATGAAAACCAGAAGTCAGCGATCGATTCAGTGATCCCACTCGATGAGCGTGATGCTGAAAGTATGAATGAAGAAGACTCGCGGCGACAAACCTCCCGGCCTGTTGAAAACGTGGTCGACAGATCGGGAGATCCATCCCACGATCCCCCACTTCATCCCTCATCCCGCCCCCCTCCTCCCTCCTCCCCCCCCCCCC
>CAYPXY010000008.1:14185-126562 GCA_964414815.1 uncultured Pirellulaceae bacterium
TGGCAAAACACTTTGCGCAGAATGGACTCTCATCAAAGGATCACGCTCTACCAGTTGCTCAAGCGAATTCGGCACGGCGAAACCTTGCCTGCGAACGACATCGAGCGATTCGAATCGCTGGTCAATTTCATCGAACAGGGCCGCCAGCAATTTCACAGCGACCATCTAAGCGAGTTGGCTTTTTCGAGAGAAAGCCCCCAGGAGAAAGCCAGCTTGGCCAATGAGCTTTACGAATCGGAGCAGAGCTGGAAGCAACATGAGTTGCCCTCCTTGCAGGCCGCGTTGCAGTCGGAGGCAATCTCGGATGAACAGCGAAGTGCGATGGAACAACTGCAAGCTGTTCTCGATCCGACCATTGATTCGTTTGTCAGTGATTGGACGGCGCAAGGTTGGGAAGGTGATTCGCCTGCCTGGGGACGGATGTGGGAACTGATTTTCAGTGGGCACTTGCCGCCGCCCGATCGGGTGAGTCATCTGGAATTGATGGCTCAGCCTCATCAGTACAGGAGCCTCCACGTCCGTGTGCGAGGTTCGATTCAGAGTGCCTGGCAGGAACCCCTTTCCATTCGCGATTTTGGAATCGACCAGCTTTTCGTGCTGGTGATTCGTCCAGACGATTCGAATGTCAGTCCGTTTTTTGTTTATGCCGACGAATTGCCTGCCGGGTTCCCACCGCTTTCACGACGCCCCCTGACGATGGATGAACCGGTTGTTGTCGATGGACTTTTTTTCAAGATTCGAACCTATCTCGATTCCGAACGACAGGTTCAAAATGGACCGATGATTTTGGCTTCCCGAATCGAGCCGGTGGCGTCTGCTCACGTCGCGATTGGGCCGATTCGAGGTCCGTTGCCTGAGGTGACAAAAGGTGTGTGGGGCGTGGGGCTATTGATGTTGGTGTTAATCGGGATCGCTACGATGTGGTTTGCTTTTCGCAGTCGGCAGCGGATTCGTTTCAATCCAGGTCCCAATCGGACCAGGGAAATTCATGAAGATCTGCAATCGCTGATCGGTCAGGAAGGCCCCAAAACCGATCAGGAGCGAATTCAGGAACTTTACGATCAATAACCAATGATTCATTCAAATTTTCCAAATTGCCCAAGGCTAAACAGTTGGCGTTGCTGGGCTGCCGTTATGCTCGTTTTGTTTTTGCGTCCGCTGCCCTGCTCTGCTCAGACGCTCGATGCGCCCCGGATTGAGCTGTCTGGTTTTACGCCGAGCGAAGCTTTCAACGTTGCGGACAATGAACCCTTTGAGATCGGTGAGCCGAGCCTGCTGAAGTTGATCTATCGCATTCGGCAAATATCCCTCAACAATCTCAGAAAGTACGCCTCGTATTCGGCGGATGTGACTTGGGAAAAACTTGAGAACGATCCGGCGGGAGTTCGCTTCCAGGTTTTTCATCGCGAGGGGCGTGTTCAGTCTGTATCGAGAATGGCTTTGCCGCAGGCTGAAGCTGGCGATCCGCAGTTGATCTACCTGGCCCATTGCCTGACTGACGATGACAAGCCATTTCTGGTCGCCAGTCTGCAGGCTCCGGTGGTCTGGTTGAAAGCCAGTCGGCTCGATGAGCCTGTGTCGTTTTTCGGATTCTTTCATTCGAGAGTCCGGTGGAGGAATGCTGGATCAAAAGCTGAACCGGATACTGATGAGCAATCCGTTCCGCTGTTTGTCGCCCGACAGATTGCCTGGTATCCGAAGTCTGAAAACACCGAGTTGGGCGTTTCGCCGTCCCACGCGATGTTGGCCGGCAATGGCGTCGATATGGCAGGTTTTGATCTGATCAAATTGGAGGATCGAAGACCGTTTGGCTCGAAGGACGCCAAGCCATTTTTTGAGATCCTCGATGCGGTTGGGAAAATGAAGCTGGGGCAGGATGCACCGCCCCCCATTAGTCATATGGTTCTATTGCGTGGCCCCACTCAACACTACGGCGACCGGGTTCGATTTCAAGCCAAGGTCAAGCAGTGTTCGATCGTCCGGCCCGGGGAACATTGGGATGTCGAACGTGATCCGGCACCGTATTATCAACTAATTGTCTTTCCAGATTTGCGTGTTGATGATCGCAATATTACGGTCGAAATCGGCAAGGACGATCAAAAGATCGTGTACAACCGGTTTCCATTTACCGTGTGTGTTCGCCGTTTGCCCGATGGACAGACGGCCGAATCCATGCAGGACCAGACGGTGATCGTGGACGGTTTCTATTTTCGATTCTGGCAGTACGATTCACAAATCACGCGCGATGCCGGCGTGAACGCACAAATCAGTCCGGTCATTATCGCCGACGAGCCTGATCTGAAGGATCCATCGACCGATGACTGGTCAAGATTCATTGGCATCCTCTTGCTCACCATGTTGGGCCTGATCGCGATCGTTGCATTGGCATTTCTGCGATTCAATCGAAAGGCAGGTAATCGAAAGCAAGAACTGCCGGAGCGAATTGATTTTGAGGATCAGGCCGATTCAGAATAGACGCCCGCATTTTTCTCAGGGTAGTCGTGATGCCTTCGGAATCTCTGATATGTCGCAATTGCAAGCTCATGTCTCACCGGTCTCCTTCCCTTTCTTCTTTTTTGGCTTCGGCGGTGGCAATTTTTTGATTGCCTTTTCAAATTCACCGCCTGCGGCATCGGCTTGCTGAATGCGTTGACGGTTGAATTTGTCGTATTCTGATTCAGCCAACTCTCTGGCCATCTCGTGCGAAATCTTGCCTGCGTGAGTCAGAATATTGCGGTCGTTGATCGTGAGAAATGCATTGAGCTTGGTAATCCAGTCCGTCATGTGCATTGGAACTCGTCGCATTGCCTGGCCTTCGGCAAAAACAAGGTACTGCTCGACAAGGTTGTTGAGCGCCGCCAGTTCCGGTTCGCTCAAATAATTTTTGGCGATGACCACGTCGTCTTTGCGGACTTTCGCGCCTCGCCAACTGGTCAGCCCCATGTTGGGTTTACTGCTGTCGGCGCGCGAGTGGATGATCTCCGCAGCGGTCTGGCCGGTGATGGCCCAGTGCATTTTGTTTTGCACGGTCTGAAAAAACTCAATACTCTCTGCGCGAGTCGGGTCATAGTCGATGCTGGTGGCATAGATGTCGGTGATCTTCTGATAAAATCGCCGTTCGGATGTGCGGATGTCCTGAATCCGCCTCAGCAACTCGTCGAAATAGTCGAACGGCCGGTCCGGGTTCTTGAGCCGCTCGTCATCAAGAACGAATCCTTTGACAATGTACTCGCGAAGTTGTTGCGTGGCCCAAATTCGGAAGCGAGTGGCGACGACACTTTTGACCCGGTAGCCGACCGAGATAATCGCGTCGAGGTTATAAAAATCGAGGGCTCGAGTGACTTGCCGACTCCCTTCCTGGCGAACTGACAAGAATTCCTTGTGAGTTGCCTCGCGCTGCAACTCACTCTCCGCGTAGATGTTTTGCAAATGGAGACTGACGTTTTGCTGAGTAGTTTGAAACAACTCGGCCATGTGTTGCTGGGTCAGCCAGACCGTTTCGCCCTCCAGACGGACGTCGATCTTCGTGCGCCCGTCTTCGGCCAAATAGACCAGAAATTGGCCTTTAGCTGGCAAGTTTGAATCCGGGTTTTCAGATGGAGTGCTCACAATTCCAAAATCTCCGCAACATTCCGCGCAATGGTCTGTTCCAACTCATGGCAGACGTTGCGTCTTTTTCAGAAGTAGCAATCCAGTGCAAGGCAGGTCTCGTTTCGTTAAACTTTAACTTGACACGAAGCGGTGATTGTATCGGAGATTTCTTTAGGAAACAATCTTCTAGCTTGAATTGCAGAGACGGCTATTTATGGAGTGCGGGACTCTGTACCGCTATCGTTTCTATGGCTTTGGATATTTGGGTTTCGTCGGTGGCCGAAACCGTCCGAAGCCATAGAAACGATAGCGGTACAGAGTCCCGCACTCCATAGAGGCTAAAAGGAGGAGAGTCTATTTGTACTTTGCCCTGCCCCCTTGCGGTTTGAGGCTCTGTGCGGCATATTCCTGAGACACTGCCAAGTATTCGAAAACGTTATTTTTGCAAGGAAAAATCATGAAATCACCTGTTCGTGTCACCGTCACGGGAGCTGCTGGTCAGATCAGTTATAGCCTGTTGTTTCGTATCGCCGCCGGAAACATGCTGGGGCCGGATCAGCCCGTGATCCTGCAGTTGCTCGAGATTACTCCGGCGCTCAATGCCCTCAACGGCGTGGTGATGGAGCTGGATGACTGTGCGTTTCCGCTGCTCAAAGGAGTTGTCGCCACCGATGATCCGAATGTTGCGTTTAAGGACGCCGATTTTGCTTTGCTCGTGGGCGCGATGCCCCGTAAACAGGGAATGGAACGAAAGGACTTGCTGACCGCCAACTCAAAAATTTTCTCCGTGCAAGGCCAAGCCATGGATCAACATGCGAAGAAAGATATTCGCGTTCTGGTCGTTGGCAATCCGGCCAATACCAATGCCCTGATCACGATGGCAAACGCTCCGAGCATCAAACCGGGTAACATCACCGCCATGACGCGGCTGGATCACAATCGGGCCATTTCACAACTGGCCGCGCAGACGGGCAAGGACTCAACCACGATCCGCAAAATCACGATCTGGGGCAATCATTCTGCGACTCAGTATCCCGACATCAGTCAGGCGACAGTCGATGGCTCGCCGGCGCCGGGCTTGGTCGACCAAGCCTGGTATCGCGACCAGTTTATTCCATCAGTTCAGAAACGAGGGGCTGCCATCATCGAAGCCCGCGGTCTGTCCAGTGCCGCATCCGCCGCCAATGCCGCCATCGAACACATGCGCGATTGGGTGTTGGGAACACCGGACGGCGACTGGGTCAGCATGGCGATCCCCAGCGACGGCAGCTATGGCGTGGAAAAAGGTCTGATCTATTCGTTCCCGGTCACTTGCCAAGGGGGCGAATATTCGATCGTACAAGGTCTGGAAATCGACGACTTCAGCCGCTCGCGAATGGATGTTACGGAGCAGGAGCTGAAGGAAGAGCGGGATGATGTCAAGGAGTTGTTGTAAAGTCAATTCGGTTCAACGGCTTGAGTCGATGCGATATAGACCATCGTCGCCTGTGCAATCAATCCTGAACGAGTCTCTCCATGCTGTGCCGCGTATTGATCCATCACGGTCAACAATCGTTCGGGTAACGTGATGTTGACCCGTTTTGATTTCCCGCTGATTCGCGACATATCGACGGCAACCAGTGCCCAGACGCCATCAGCATAGTCGGGGTTTAGTTGGTGTTGCTCGATGGATGTCGGCAGTTGCAACGGCTCGCCGTCTTCCAGCATCCCTTCCAGATGCATTTCGATGGCCTCGACAGCGTTGGTCAAAGCTTCTTCCATCGTGGAACCTGCCGAAAAACATCCCGGCAAATCAGGAACGGTAACTCCGAAATCGCTATCGGGGTCTTTGTGGATTACTATGGGAAAGTGCATTTAGTTTTTAGTTTTTCGGTACCTGCATCCTTGCCCGTTAATTGGATAAGTCCAGATTCAACTCCAACCGGCTTGGCGGAATATGCTTTTCAGAGTCCCTTTCGGAAGGTCCTTTTTGGGATGAGGTACCGTAACTCGACCAAGCTTGTTGAGGTGCGTGAACTGAAAATGACTGCCGCGAACTCGCGCTAAGGTCCACCCTTCACTTTTTAGTCTGGCAATTACTTCGTGGCTGGACATTGAGGTATTGTACACACTATACACATCGCGTCGAGTATCAAAAGATGCAGCAATTTTGGTTATTCTGGTTGCTTCTTGCTGTTTCTGCGGATACCAAGTCTGACGATCAACGATTCGAAGCTCAAGTCCGATAATATCTCCTATTGACAACCTAACGCCGTTAGGTAAAATTTGAAAACCGCTGGAAACAGCGGCTTTTACTAGATCGTCACACCTAACGCTGTTAGATTTTGTTCTGCCAATGAACAGCAACCAAACCACTGATCGGGACGAACACAACCGGCAAGTCAAGCAGAAAATCCTTGACGCAGCCCGTGAGCTCTTGTTGGCAGGAGGTGTGGAAGGGTTCTCGATGCGGAAGCTGGCGGCGAAGATCGGCTACACCGCGACCGGGATCTATCACCACTTTCCCAACAAGCAGGCCGTATTGCAGGCCCTGATCAATACCGATTTCAAAGCGTTCCGCGCGAGCCTTGGAAAGATCGGACAGGTCGATGATCCAATCGATCGAATTCGGAAAATGGCTATCGCCTATGTCGAATTCGCGATGGAGTTTCCCGATCATTATCGGTTGTTGTTTATGACCCCGCCTGCGGTAGCCGAACACGAAATCAAGGTGGGGGATCCTGCTGAAGATGCGTACGCGTTTCTTCGGCTGACCGTCGAGGAAGGGCTGGCCGCCGGAAGATTTCGCGCCGAGTTCACCGATGCCGATGAACTGTCGCAAATCATCTGGAGCTGTGTACACGGGCTGGTTGCGCTGCACATTGCCAAGCGAACTGATCCGTGGGTGCCGTGGCGACCGCTGGCGGCCACAACCGACCGGATGTGCGATGCCCTGTTGCGAGGACTGAAGGCGGAAGATTAGCGGATCGTTGATATTTGATAGTTTTTTGCCGTTTTCGGCTTTTTTTATAACCCAACACCTAACAGTGTAAGGCGTACGAACGATGACAGCCAACATTTTGCAGTCTTTGCTCAAAGACTTTGCTCTTCCACGGTTTCCCATTCGGTACTTGAAAAGGTGCTGGAAAAGTTACTGGAAAATAGGCTTAGCGGTTGCGGTACTATCGACAGTGACCGTTGCCGTGGTCGCCGCAAAGAGCTTCTTTTGTACAGGCTCTGAAGCGGCAGCCCATGCGGCCGCAACCCAAAATGAACGGACTCGTTCGGTCAAGGCCTTGCGTGTGAAGGCCGCCGGTCAGGAGGAACGAACCTACACCGGTGTCGTCAAACCGCGGCACGAAACGGATCTCGGGTTCAGGGTCGCTGGAAAAGTCATTGCGAGAGAAGTCGAAGTCGGCGATCACGTTTCGGCGGGGCACGTTATCGCTCGACTTGATCCAGCCGACTATGAGTTGGCCGTTCGAATTGCCGAAGCTGACCTGGCCGCTGCCGAAGCGGAGGCCAGCAACGCTGCCAAGGAAGAGTCCCGTTATCAGCGGCTGGCCGATTCGAATGCCGCCAGCAAATCGGAGATCGACCGCGCGATCGATGCGCGAAAGATTGCCACCGCGCGCGTGGACCGGGCACAACGAGCGCTCCGGCAAGCCCAAAATCGACTTGAGTACTGCACGTTGACGACGGACGTTTACGGAGTGATTACTTCGCTGCCGGTCGAAACCGGTCAGGTGGTTGGAGAAGGAACACCGATCGCCCGCGTCGCTCGTACGGATGAGCTGGAAGCGGTCGTCAGCATTCCTGAGAACCGCGCCGACGACGCCCAAGCAACGGCACGACTGACGGTTTGGGGTGAATCAGGAATCGAATACCCACTTATGCTTCGCGAACTTTCTCCGTCCGTCGATGCGGCGACGCGAACCTTTCAGGCTCGATTCAGTATCGAAAATCCCGGTCATGACATCGTCATCGGGCGAACCGTAAAGGTTTCTCTCACGCCGGTGTCATCCGAGGAAGCGGTAGTGGTGCCGTTGACCGCGTTGATGGAGCGATCAGGGCAAACATCGGTCTGGCGAATCGAAGGCGAACAGTTGGTTGCAACGCCCGTGACGGTGATCGCCTACCGTGAAGACGAGGTGGTCGTTGTCGGCGAAATTCAACCGGAAGACACGATTGTTGCGGCTGGAGTTCAGAAGATCGACGCTGGCCTGAAAGTGAGAGTCTGGGAGGGAAATTGATGAACACAGTCAACTTCCCGAATTTGTCGACCTGGGCGGTCAAACATCCGGCAATCATTTTGTATTTCATACTGGCCAGTTCCATTGCTGGAGCCTATGCCTACTTCAGCATGGGCCGGGCAGAAGACCCTTCGTTTACTTTCAAGGTGATGGTCGTTACAACGGCATGGCCTGGCGCGACGGCGGAAGAAGTTGAAAAGCAGATCGCCGAACCGATCGAGAAAAAACTTCAGGAGCTTCCGTACTTCGACATTACGAATACGTTTTCTCAGCCTGGACTGTGTGTGGTGCAAGTGCAGGTCCAGGAGACGGTTCCCGCGAGCGAAGTTGCCAATATCTGGTATCAGGCCCGCAAGAAAATGGGCGACATTCGGCATACGCTGCCGGAAGGAATTCGCGGGCCGTTCTTCAACGATGAGTTTGGCGATGTTTACTCTGCAGTCTACGCCATCACAGGAGAAGGTTTCAGTCCTGCCGACCTCAAGAAACTGGCAGAGGCGGCAAAAATACGCCTGTTGAAACTCGATGGCGTTGAGAAAGTGCAACTGGTCGGTGAGCAGGCTGAAAAAGTGTTTGTCGAGTTTTCGCACTCGAAACTGGCGACACTGGGCATCGCGCCGCAAACCATCTTCGATAGCCTTGCGAAACAAAACGCGATCACGCCCGCGGGGAGCGTTGATACGGCGACCGATCGCGTTTATCTGCGCGTGACCGGTTCGTTCGATGCCGTCGAACAGGTCCGCGAAGTACCGATTGCTGCCGGTGATCGTCTGTTGCGGTTGGGTGATGTCGCTGAAGTCAAACGCGGTTACGAAGACCCGGCGTCCTATACGATGCGATACAACGGCCAGCCCGCTGTCGGAGTCGCAGTTTGCATGAGCAAGGGGGAGAACATTCTTGCCTTTGGCGAGCAGTTGGATGCAGAACTCGAAGTGATCAAATCCGGACTGCCGATCGGCGCCGAAATTCATACGGTCAATTATCAGCCCCAAGTCGTCGAAGAATCGGTTGCGGAATTTCTGAAGGTGTTTGCCGAAGCATTGGCGATTGTGTTGGCGGTCAGTTTTCTGAGTCTCGGATTCCGTTCGGGGATTGTGGTGGCGCTGAGCGTACCGCTGGTACTGGCCATCGTCTTCGTGGTGATGAACGCGGCCGGCATGAACTTTGACCGGATTACACTGGGCGCGTTGATTGTCGCACTCGGATTGCTGGTGGACGATGCGATCATCGCGATTGAAATGATGATCGTGAAGATGGAAGAGGGCTGGGATCGCGTGCGAGCGGCCGGATACGCCTGGACCGCGACCGCCTGGCCGATGCTGACCGGTACGTTAATTACGGCGGCAGGCTTTCTGCCGGTCGGGTTCGCGCGTTCAGCTGCGGGCGAGTACGCGGGGAGCATTTTTTGGGTCGTCGCGTTGGCGCTGGTGGTGTCGTGGTTTGTGGCCGTACTCTTTACGCCCTATCTGGGTGTGAAATTGCTGCCGGATTTCAGTCAGCAGCATCTGAAAGCAAGTGGGGGTCAGGAGAACGAAAGGGATTCTGGCTTGCAGGAAAACGGAATGGATTCCGTTCTACAACACGAGGCTTATCAAGGCCGATTCCATCGAATGCTTCGAGCGATCATCACGTCGGCGGTTCGTCGTCCGTGGCTTGTGCTTGCCGCTACCGCCCTGATGTTTGTATCGGCGGTGGGGTTGTTTTCGCAGGTACAGAAACAGTTCTTTCCAAACTCTTCGCGACCTGAATTGCTGGTCGATTTGCGGCTGCCGTCCGGTTCATCGTTTCGTGCGACCGAAGCTGAAGTTCGAAAACTGGAATCCATTCTGAAGGACGATCCTGACGTCGATTATTTTACGATCTATACGGGCGCGGGATCGCCTCGATATTTTCTGTCGCTCAATCAGGCACTCTCCAGCCCGAATTATGCACAGGCCGTGATTCAAACGTCCGGTTCGGAAGCCCGCGAGCGATTGTTGACGCGGCTCTCGGATATTTTCGTTGAGGATCAGTTGTTTCCGAACGTTCGCGGTCGTGTGACACGGATGGAGTTTGGTCCGCCGGTCGGATTTCCGGTTCAGTTCCGCGTCGTCGGGCCTGATCCGGAAGTGGTGCGAGACATCGCGTATCGTGTACGCGACACCGTACGTCAACATCCGTTCACACGTGATACCCATTTGAACTGGGACGAACGTTCGAAGGCAGTTCGACTGGAGCTTGATCAGGATCGCGCGCGGGCCTTGGGGTTCACGCCTCAAGAAGTGGCCAATACGTTGCAAGCCATTTTGTCCGGAGTGCCCGTCTCGCAGTATCGGGAGGGAACGGAACTGATCGATGTCGTTGCCCGCGCGGTTTCGGACGAGCGAATGACACTTGGCAAGCTTCCGGACTTGTCGATACCGACTCCGAGCGGTTCGGCGGTGTCGCTCTCGCAAGTCGCGACGCTGAAGTATGAACTCGAAGAGCCCATTCTGTGGCGACGGAATCGCGAAACGGTGTTGACCGTGCAATCGGATATCCAGGAAGGGCTTCAGCCAATCGATGTAACCGCCGCCGTGTTGCCGATGCTGGATTCGATCAAGGCGGAGCTTCCACCAGGCTACCGGATCGACACGGGCGGTGCGATCGAAGAGAGCAGCAAAGCGAACGCCGCCCTGTTTGCTGTTTTTCCGCCCATGATCCTGATCATGTGGACGTTGTTGATGATTCAAACCCAAAGTTTCAAGAAGTCCGCACTCGTCTTTGGCATTGCGCCGCTGGGATTCATCGGTGCGACGGTGGCGCTGTTGTTGTTCAATGCGCCTTTTGGTTTTGTGGCCTTGCTCGGAGTGATTTCACTGGCCGGAATGGACATGCGAAACTCGTTGATCCTGATCGACCAGATTGATCGCGATATCGAAAGCGGTTTGTCTCAATGGGATGCCGTGATCGAATCGGCCGTCCGCCGAAGTCGCCCCGTGATTTTGACGGCAGCGGCCGCGATTTTTGCGATGATTCCGCTGACTCGTAGCGTTTTCTGGGGGCCGATGGCCATGGCCATCATGGGTGGTCTGGCGTTGGCAACGTTTTTAACGCTGCTCAATTTGCCAGCCTTGTACGTGATTCTGTTTCGGGTGCGACGTCGGTAGAAGGTAAGTATCCCCCGGATTTCATCCGGAGGAGCTTCACCTCCAACCCATCCGAATGCACAGTAGACGATCCAAGGAAACTCCCCCTTTCCGTTGCAGAGGTCGTGCGATTTGGAGTACGCACCGAAGGTGCTTGGCAGGACAGCCTGGGGCAAACTCGCGCAGTGAGTGCCGCCCCAGGTTAGAGTAGGTTGAAATCCATTGCACGCTGAAGGCGTGCGGCCCAGCCGGAAGACTCCCAGTGTGGCATGATGAGACCATGAATCATTTAAACGGTTGTTTGGCTGGATGCGGGATGTGACTGGGACCCTGCCGCACGCCTTCAGCGTGCTGGTTGGCAAACGAATCACTATCCCAGGGCGGCGTCCGCTTCGCGAACTTGCCCTGGGCTATCATGCCAAAGCCTTTCAGGCTTCTTGCTCCTGTTGACTATTCAAACTTGGGAAAAAAAGCAACTCCTATGCCTCCCTGCCTTCCCGCTATTCCCGATTGATTTCATTTACGATGAACAACGGTACTCTCTCCCCGTGGCCTGGTGGAAATCATAACCCGAAGCGTAAGCGAGGGAAGAAACCCGGCCCCTCGCTTACGCTTCGGGTTATGATTCGAATAATATCAACAGTGATAGTAGAGAAATCCACCAGCCCACTCTCCCCGTCTCTATTTTTGTGTATAAATATTAACATATATTATTGTGGACTGAATGAAGATTGAAACTCTCTCAAAAAATCTCCAAGTCACCCGTTCAAAACCCATTAACCCCCTTCGGTTCGAATCTGAGTCTTGAACAGCTACGGACTCGCTAGCTTTCTCCCAACCCAGCTATCAAATTGACAAGATTACCAAACTTCTCTATTTAACGGTTGCTTGAAAAACGATTCAGGGGGGCCTGAATGTCTGGGTGGCGATTTTATGCGCCACGAGTCCGTTGTCATCCTTCGATTCCATTTCGACTGCTCCGCCTGATCCCGGTACGAACCGGCTGACGGGGTGGTTTATCCATTGGGTTTCGGAGTGGGGCGCTTGGGTACTCAACTCGTTGATGGCGATCGGCGACTTCAGCCTGTTTGTCTTTCGGTCCATGGTCTGGATGTTCACCCGCTTTCCGCAGCGCGAAACGATCTGGCCGAATTTTTATGCCGTCGGGGTTTCCAGTTTGCCGGTTGTGGCCCTGACCGGAACCTTTATCGGGATGGTGCTGGCGGTTCAAAGCTATTTTCAGTTTCATCAATTGGGGCTTGAGACGCGGCTCGGAGCGGTGATCAATATGACGCTGGTGCGAGAGCTGGGGCCGGTGTTGGCGGCGACAATGTTGGCGGGCCGTGTGGGAAGTGCGATGGCTGCGGAACTGGGCACGATGCGCGTTACCGAACAGATTGATGCGCTCACAGCGATGGGAGCCCACCCACTGCGGTATCTGGTGGTACCTCGTTTTCTGGCATGTTTGTTTCTGATTCCGATGTTGACCGTGATCGCCGACTTCATGGGCGTCGCAGGAGGTCACTTCTATTCCGTACAGGTGTTGGGAATTGACATCCACCACTACTGGCACAACAGTGCGATGGTGGTCTCCAATTTCGATCTGTTTACCGGGCTGTTCAAAAGTATTTTCTTTGGGGCGGCGATTGCGCTGATCAGTTGCTACCAAGGGTTTCACTGTGAACCGGGGGCCGAAGGTGTCGGCCGCGCGTCGACGGCGGCTTTTGTGTACTCGTTTGTCGTGATTTTGATACTCGATTTGTTCCTGGGGATTTTCCTTGACTCGATCTACTATACGATTTATCCGGAAAGTGGGTCGATGCTGTGAGCGAACAAATTGGAAGAATTCTGGCGGAGCAAGAGCCGCTGGTGTCGATCAGAAACTTTACGCTTCAGTTTGGTCGTCAGACGATTCTGCAGAATATCAACGTCGAGATTCCTGCCGGGCAGACGGTGGCGATTCTGGGTGAGAGCGGCTGCGGAAAAACGGTGCTGATGAAATCCATCGTGGGCTTGATCAGGCCGACATCCGGCAGCGTCCGATTTGATAACAACGATCTCAATCGTCTGAGTGAGCGAGAGCTGAGTCAGCTCCGATTGCGATTCGGATTCGTGTTTCAAAACGCAGCTCTGTTTGACAGTATGACGATTGGACAAAACGTTGCCTTTCCGCTGCGGCAGCATGGAAATTTCACCCCTCAGCAAGTACGAGAAATGGTGTTCGAACGCTTGTCCGAAGTCGGGTTGCCCCATTCAGTGGTCTACAAGAAGCCAGCCGAATTGTCGGGCGGAATGCGCAAACGCGTTGGTCTGGCGCGGGCGCTGATCATGAACCCGGAGCTGACGGTGTATGACGAACCGACAACGGGGCTCGACCCGATCATGTCCGACGTGATCAACGAATTGATTATTCGCACTCGGCGGCGAAACCCCGTGACGAGCGTGGTGGTCACGCATGATATGCGAACGGCCATGAAAGTACCGGACCGCATTTTGATGCTGTTGCCTTATTCGCGTGTGGAATCGGGCGAGTCCCAAGTCATTTTTGACGGGTCTCCGGACGAAATCAAACGTTGTCGCGACCGCCGTGTTCAGCAATTCATCAACGGTGAGGCCGGAGAGCGACTGATGGAGATGAGAAGTTAGTTTTTGGTTTTTGGTAATCCCAACCCCCGAACCCCCGAATCCCAAACCCCGAATCCATGGACGATAGTATTCTAAAACTGCGAGTCGGCATGTTTGTCGTGATTACGATGTTGCTGCTCGGGATCTTGATCTTCCTTAACAGTGAAGGCTGGACCAACCAGTACACGGTCTACATCAAACCCATTACGGCTCCGAGTGTCAAAGTCGGTACGCCCATTCGCAAGAACGGAATTTTGATTGGTCGAGTCAACTCCGTGGTGGGCGAAGACGATCACGTCACCATCGGTCTGGCCATCAATCAGGATTCCAAAATCTATGAGCATGAAACCGCTCGCATTGGCACCGAATCCGTTTTAGGTGATGCGGTGATCGAGATTCTGCCCATGTCGCGGCTGGATCGTGGTCGAGCCTTGTCGCAAGACGAGCTTCTGACGACGGTGGCGCTCAAGCGAAACCCGATGGAGTTGGTGGATATGGCTTCCAATTTGCAATCGGAAATCAGCGAGACGCTGGCGGCGATCCGACAAGCGAGTGAATCCGTCAATCATGCGGGGGAAGGAATTGATCGGCTGTCGCAGTCACTCAATCAAGTGATTGACAACGACGACAGTGAGCTGGCGAAAATGATTGTCGAGTTTCGCAATACCGCGATTCGGGCACAGACGGCGCTCGACAGCTTTAACGGGATCTTTGAAAACCTGAACGATGTCGTGGGCGATCCCAAGCTCAAGGAAGAGTTCCGCAGTGCGATCGCGAATTTGCCTTCGATTTTTGAGGAAGTGCGAGGCACGATTACAGACACTCGTAAGACCATCAATTCGTTTCAGGACGTGGCGGAGAAAACCTCCAACAATCTTGATAACGTCGAGGTCTTTACGCAATCGCTCAAAAACGAAGGTCCGGAGATTCTGGAGCAGATCAATGCAAGCCTGAAAAATGTTGAAGGGTTGGTGGCTCAAATCAAGGAGTTTGGGACGACGCTCAACAAGTTGCAATCGTCGGAAGGAACGATTGGCAAGCTGCTCAATGATCGAGAGATCTATGACAGCATCAAAGAGACGGTAGACAATGTCCGCGATGTCAGCGATCGGCTTGAGCCCCTGATGAATGATTTACGCACCTTCGCCGATGGCATCGCCCGCGATCCCGGCTCCATCGGAATCCGCGGCGCACTCGATCGCCGACCGGAGAAAACAGGATACAAGGGAACTGCGGGGAGAGATAGCGGATTGAGGTAAAAAGTTAGCTGGGACAAATTCACGGGCGACCGATGTCCCTGCATTGGCGCGCATTGTCGGGACTGTGAACAATCGATATCAATGTTAGCCTATCTTGGTTTTCAGCATCTCTTCAATTACGTCTTTGCGAAATTCAAGAAACTGAGGCAGATTGGTTTTAGTTCCAACCGGTTCCGACCATTCAAACCTATCGAGTGACCATTCTTGTGAGCTGCTATCGACAGGTATAGAAAGCCAGGGGGGGAGCAAGTTGCAGAAGCTTCCATAGAGCGATTGAGCCTTCCTCATCAGCAGGTTTCGAAATGAACCAGCAAAATCGGTTGGCTTAATCAAGTTGCTGGGAACGTAAACAGTGTTTGCAGCACTGGTGTACAGACCAAACAGTAGTTTCGTAGATTCGCCGCCTGTCTGCTCAAAACGAAATTCCTCTTCGAACCGATTTTTATGTTGTTTGTGATCTGCGAGATGGGCGAGCGAATATCCGATGGGGCCATGTTTGGGAAACTTTTTTCCTCTGAAAATGAACGACCAAATTTGCTTCGGGTAGTCGTTGTCATCCAATCGAATCGCACCCATTGGCTTTTCGGTTTTCACATTCCTATGTCCCCGAAATTCAGCGACTTCGCGGCTACCCGCATATCGGCGGATTCCAGGGAAGGCACAGGCTGATTTTGACCAAAGATACGCCTCGGGATCGACCTGGTGCTCGGCAAGCAACGCGGACCAGCTAATCCTATACATTTCATTGTCTTCTACGATGGCTTGGACAATATCGGGATGTAGAAACCGAAAAAACTTGGTCGTGATCCGTGCCAACTCAAGCACTATTTCATTATGCGGAGTCTCCCATTCCGGCCAAGATGATACGCGAGTTGCCGATTTTGCAACTCGATCAGATGCTTGAACTTTGTGGTTGTGTTGGGGAGGCGGAGTACCAATTGGCCAGTCGATGGAAAACTGCCAATAGAGTCGAATTGCATTCCGAAGCGTTGCTGTTCCAGTGTACAAGTTGCCATCAATCGGCACCCTATGTTTGGTGGCCAAACCGCGTTGCAGGTCGCTCTTGGAAAACGTCAAACACTTGAGGAGTGATGTAAATTCGTCTACTCGGAAATGGTCGTCGAGGTCTCCTTCGTAATTTTCGACGGTCTGGCAGTTCGCAACTCTGGAACGACAGGTCGATTGACTCAGCAGTTTTCCCGATGTCGGAATATAAATCGATGTTAGCCAAGTTTCGAACTCTTGTCTTCTCATTTGACCTCGGAAGGGGCTGTGCCCCAGTTTGAATGAAGGTCGATTCTTGCCGTGCTGGCCGAATAGGCAGGAACGGCCGTCTCAAACTGCTTTCATTAAACTATGGGCGATGAACGAGCCACCAGCTACTCGCTGTCCATATCGCTGACCAGCGGCTCCATGACTTTTGTGTTGCGTTCGACGGCGAGGACGGTGGTGCGTTGCTGGGTGCCGTCGCGGCTCGAGGCGATGACCGGGAGGACTTGGCGGCGGTCGGGCAGATCGACCTTGACCGAGAAGGTTCCATCTCGTTGCAGCCGAACCGGTTCACCGGCAATCATCACGCTGCCGTTGGAGATGGTTTTCCCATGCACGACCAGGTAGGCATCGACATGAAAGGTAAACTCGGACGAGTGGCCGTTGATTCCTGAGCCGAGCCGTTCGAAGGCCGGCGCATGGATGGGGTGGCGCGATTTTTCCTCGAACACATCCTGCAGATCATCGCTTTGCGTTTTCTCATCGTAACCCCCGCTGAGCGCGAAATATTTTTCGACATCGTTGGTCAGATCGGTCCAGTTTTCATCGACCGCATTGGCACTCGAGGGCGGAGAACAGATTTGATTGCTTTTGCAGATCAGATGAAATTTTTCGCCGTCCACTACGTAGCCGATTGCAACTCGATAAGGTGTCGCAGGCTGTTTCAAATGAATGAACCAGTTCTTCACGCCTCCATGAATGGGAATTTGCTCGACGACTTTTTCAATGATATTGGTGCTGCCGTCTGAATAGACTTCCAGCAGTCGCAGGACGGGCCGAGCCAGATGCCATTGGCTTTCCAGTGCCACGCGGGCACGCTCAACCGTGGATCGGGTAATTTCCCAATAAGCCTGAATCCAGTACGAGTCGCGGACGATCAGTACCAGCCGATCGGCTTCCGGCAGTTTTTGCTCGCGGTCGAGCGAACTGATCAGGGCCAAGTTTTTCAGGTTCTCGGTTCGCTCACGGTTTGCCCGAAGTTTCTCGGCGATCAGACTTCGGGGCGTGCTGGTTGCGGAGACACTGGTTGTGCTGGTTTTTGTTTTCGGTGGAGCGGACTTGGAGGAAGCGGGCTTTGCGGATGCGGGCTTTAGGGAAGCCAAGTTCTTGGGTGGCTTTGCCGCTGCGGTCAATCGATTGACCGAGTGCAGTTTGCTTCCTGAAGCGGTGGTCTGGCGGCTGGTGGTTTTGCCAGTCGGAGCCATGTTATTTTTAAGAGCCTTAGATTTTTCACGATCTCGCTGTTTGTTGACTTTCAGAAGGGCCTGAATCAGCTCCTGCTTCTTCATGGATCGCCAACCGGCAACGCCAAGCTTTTTTGCTTGTTCGCCGAGGTCTTTTGCGGTCAGGGCGCTGAGAGAATTGAGCGTAATCACAGGGAATCTCCGTCTTGCGCTGGCGAACGGATGATCTGGTTCGCGTGGCACATTGAGGTTGGGCAAAAAGCCCACTTTGGAGTGTCAGCATGTTCCGCTACTGGTCACTCGGACATATATTATGACTGTGTCCGTAACAGCCACCGATTAGGTTTGCTTATTGATCGCCTTAGATTCGATTTTAATAGAAATACCTGAAAAATCAACGGTTCAGGCGGGTAGAGAGTGGAGCGATTTTCTGGACGAATCGTCATAACCGGTTTAATTGTAATAGGTTGTGGCTATTTATGGAGTGCGGGACCTCTGTGCCGCTTTGGGTATATGGATTTCATCGGTGGCCGAAACCATAGAAACGATAGCGGTACAGAGGTCCCGCACTCCATAGAGGTTAAACGATTGTGATTGGGTGGTTGAGTTAGGCGGAGGTTGATGAGATGAGTGAACCCGATGAAAACGAGCCAAGTGCGATTGCTCAAGCCATGAATTGGGCTTCCCGGGTCATGACCATGGGGTTTTCGATTGTCGTGCCGACGTTTATCGGATACCTGCTGGACAATCGTTGGCAAACCGCACCGCTGCTGGCGCTGGGGGGAGCTTTGTTTGGGATGGTGGTTGCGGTATGGCAGTTTTATAAAATGTTGAAAGAACTTGGGGAGCGTGAGTAACCCACCCGTGTCATGTCTTTCCTGAAAAAATGGATCCGTTCCCCTTCAATCGCCGGTTTGCTTCTGGCAGTTGTGGTGTTTTTTGTCCTGATGTCGGTCATTTTTGGGATAACGGCTTGGGTGTCCCGTTGGTTTGACGGCGAGATACCGGATCGACAGCTACTGGTGGTCTTTTTGCTGATTCTGGTTCCGATGGCCGTGGCTCTGGTGTTGATTGAGCGGCCTGCGGGCGGAGAGAAGGCCCTCATGCGGCTAGGATTGGCGACTTTTTGCCGCACAGGGCTTCCGTTTTTTTGCGCAGTGGTTATAACGCTGGTCACAGAAGATGGTCTTCATGACCATTCATGGTTCTTCATGGCGTTCTTTTACATCGTAGGAATCCTCCTGAGTGTCTGGATTTCAATAGTTCGTTTTGCTGGGCAAGCTCCTGGGGCATCCCGAGGTTTGTCGGTAAAAAGTGATGAGGTTGACAGTGCCCCTGTTCAATAAACTAAACGAAAAAAATATATCCTTGCCAAGTGGCGATCGCCATGAGCCGTCCGCTGGACCGTTGGAGCTGGCGTCGCCCGTGTTGCCTTCCATTGAAACGTCAATCACTGATGATCAATCCAGTCACTCAGATTCGGCCAGTCACGCAACTCAATCGGTCGATCAGCAAGCAATTCAGTCCGATTACTACCTTGATCCCGGACATCTGTTTCATCACGTTCAGGATGACTACGCCTTCGAGGTGCCAAAGTGGTTGGGCGGTCAGTGGAAGATTCCTGATGTTCTCGGAGTTGGCGAAACCGCTTTGGTTTCGACACCCAGTGGTACGCCGATCTTTCATGGACGGTTGACCAAGTTTATGGTGTTGGAGTTGATCGCGGCGATTGTGATCGCAGTGGTCTTTATTTCACTTGCTCGGCGAATCAAAGATGGTGAGCGGGCGAAGGGTCGGTTTTGGAATTTGCTGGAAGTCTTTGTCGTGTTTATTCGCGACGAAATTGCAAGGCCCGCGATTGGCAAACATGATGCCGATCGGTTTATGCCCTTTTTGCTGACGTTGTTCTTTTTCATATTGGGGTTGAATCTGTTGGGGATGATTCCGTGGCTCGGTGGAGCGACCGGTGCGCTGTCCGTGACGTCCGTGTTGGCGTTGGTTACCTTCGCCGTGGTGGTGGGAGCTGGGATGAAAAAGATGGGGGTGATCACGTTTTTGAAATCACAAGTTCCTCACATGGATTTGCCCAAGCCGTTGGCGGTAGTGCTGATACCGGGGATTTGGTTGATTGAGATCTTCGGTTTGCTGGTCAAACATTTTGTGTTGGCCATTCGTCTTTTTGCGAATATTTTTGCGGGGCACTTGGTGTTGTCGGTGTTTCTGGCTTTTATTGGTGTGACCGCGGGGACGTGGTTGTACTACTTTGTTGGGCCGGCCGTGGTGGTTGGATCGATTATCTTTAATTGTCTGGAGTTGTTTGTTGCATTTCTTCAGGCGTATGTGTTTACGTTTTTGGCTTCGTTGTTCATCGGCGCGGCCGTTCATCCCCACTAGGGCAACCGGTGCGGTGTGTTTAGGTTTGTATTGAATTTGTATTAACTGACTTGCAGGTGACTGCGAAACATTCGAATCGAAATTTCGAGGGAGATATTTAAAGATGACTACTGCTATTACTGGTATCGCCGCGATTGGTGTTGGGTTGACGATTTTGGGAGCTGGCCTTGGTATTGGCCGCATTGGGGGCTCGGCCTGCGAAAGTATCGCTCGTCAGCCTGAAGTGGCGAACAAAATTCAAACCGCAATGATCATTGCTGCCGCTCTGATCGAAGGGGCGGCCTTCTTTGCATTGCTGTTGTGCTTCTTGCTTAAATAGTTCGGTGGAGGTGGCTGAGCCGTTCTCTTGTTGAGGTGCTCAGAACTTTAAACCCCATTCAATCGGAGGCATTCGATGCTATTTGCAAGTGTTCCTGCATATTTGTTGGCGGCGGCAGGTGCTGAGCCTAATCCGCTGCTCTTTAAAGTCGACTTGGCGGCTTGGACGCTGTTTATCTTTTTGGGGCTGCTGTTGCTGCTGTACAAATTTGCCTGGAAGCCGATTATGGCTGGGCTCGACAAGCGGGAAAAGTCGGTGGCGGATCATATTGAAGGTGCCCAGCGAGCCAATGATCAGGCTCAGTTGCAACTACGTCAGTATGAAGAAAAGCTGGCCAGTGCCGGCAATGAGGCGGCTGCCATCATCGCCGAGGCTCGCAAAGACGCGCAAGCCGCAAAAGATAAAATCCTGGCCGACGCCGGAGAAGAAGCCAAGCGAACTCGTGATCGGGCGCTGGCCGAAATTCATGCTGCCAAGGACGCCGTCGTTCGTGAGCTGGCCGAAAGCAGTGTCGATTCCGCTGTCACGCTCGCCGGAAGTATCGTAGGTCGGTCGCTCAATAAAAACGACCATAGCGATCTGATTGAAAAATCGATTAGCCAATTTAATACCGGTACATAGTCATAGGGTTGATTCGGGACATGATTGAAAAACTGGCTGAACAACCGACCGTATTCGACAGCGCACAGCAACAGCTGGGGGCCGTCTACGCCAAGGCCTTGCTGGCTCACGGCAAGGAGATCGGGAAGCTGGACTTGCTGGTCGAGCAACTCGATGCGGTGACGAGCGTCGTTCGTGAGGTTCCCGGTTTGCAAGCATTGCTGGAATCGCCACGGATTGCCTACGAAGTCAAGGCTTCGGTGATCGACAAAGCGTTCGGCGGCAAGGTGGACACCGTGCTGATCGATTTCTTGAAGTTGGTCGTGAAGAAGCGCCGGTTTGATTGTCTTCCCTCCATTGCGGTCAGTGCAAGGAAGTTGCAGGACGAAATGGCGGGTCGCGTGCAGGCTGTGTTGACTTCCGCAGAGGAGGTTGATGATTCCGTCAAGAAAAATATTGCCGATCGATTGTCGGGTATTTTGGGTAAGGCGGTGTCGCTGCGTTCCGTGATCGATCCGTCCATCATCGGCGGCTTTACGGTGCGAGTCGGTGACACGGTTTATGACGCCAGTTTGGCCAATCAGTTGTCGCAAATGCGCAAGAAAGCCATTGAGCGTGCTGCGGAAACGATCCGGGAAAAAATAGATAGATTCATTTCAGGTTAGTCCTTCACTAGCCACTTAACTACTAGCCAAGATAAAAAAATGAAAATAAGTGCTGATGAAATTGCCTCCGTGATTCGTCAGGAGATCGCAAACTTTGAAAGCCAGATTGACGTCCGCGAAGTCGGTACGGTGCTGGAAGTAGGTGACGGGATCGCCAGAGTTCACGGTTTGACCAACGTTGCGGCGGGTGAAATGGTCGAGTTCCCCGGCGGGATTATCGGGCTGGCGTTCAACCTTGAGGAAAGCTCCGTCGGGATCATCATTCTCGGCGATTACCTGAAAATCAGTGAGGGAGATCAGGTCCGCTCGCTCGGAACGCTGTTGTCGGTTCCGGTGGGTGATGCGGTGGTCGGCCGCGTGCTCGATCCACTGGGAAATCCGCTCGATGGCAAAGGCCCTGTTAATTCGTCCGAGCGACGTCCGGTGGAATTGATTGCCGCCGGTGTGGCCGAGCGACAGCCCGTTAAAGAGCCGATGCAGACCGGCCTTAAGGCAGTGGATGCGATGACCCCCGTCGGTCGTGGTCAACGCGAGTTGGTCATTGGCGACCGGAAAACCGGAAAGACCGCGATCGGGATCGATGCGATTCTCAATCAAAAAGGCTCCGGCGTCAAATGTTTCTACATCGCAGTCGGCCAGAAAGATTCTTCGGTCGCGGGTGTGATCAAGGAACTTGAAGATCGTGGAGCGATGGATTACACGACCGTGATCGTGGCCGGTGCAAGTGCCCCTGCTCCGCTGCAGTACATCGGTCCGTACGCCGGAACGGCTATGGCAGAGCATTTCATGTATCAGGGCGGTCACTGCTTGATCGTGTACGATGATTTGTCGAAACAAGCGGTAGCCTATCGCGAGTTGTCGCTGTTGATGCGGCGTCCGCCGGGCCGCGAAGCGTATCCCGGAGACGTGTTCTACTGTCACTCCCGGCTGCTCGAGCGTTCGGTCAAACTGAGTGAAGCGTTGGGGGGTGGTTCGATTACTTCGCTGCCGATCATTGAAACTCAGGAAGGCGAAGTTTCGGCTTATATTCCGACGAACGTCATTTCGATTACTGACGGACAGATTTATCTTCAGCCCGACTTGTTCTTCAAAGGCGTTCGTCCGGCGATGAATGCGGGGATTTCGGTTTCCCGCGTCGGTGGTGCGGCTCAGGTGAAGGCGATGAAGAACGTGGCGGGCGGTTTGCGGCTTGACCTAGCTTCGTTCCGCGAGCTGGAAGCGTTCGCCCAATTGGGAACGGATCTTGACCCGGTAACGCAAGCGAAACTCGATCGCGGATATCGGATGGTTGAGCTGCTCAAGCAGCCACAATTTAAACCGATGAATGTCGTGGATCAGATCATGGTGATTTTTGCCGGTACGAAAGGGTATCTGGACAAAGTCCCTGTGAAAGAAGTTCGTCGTTGGGAAGCCGAGTTTCTTGATTTTATCCACTCGAAGAAACAAGATGTCTGGAACAGTCTCGACGCCAATAAAGATAATGGCGACGCGATGAAGAAAGCCGACAACGAAACAACGAAATTGGTGGTAGGTGCCATCGAAGAATTTAACCGGTCGTTCAAGTAGAATCCGATGGCAAACGCAAGAGCACTCGATAAACGACGCAAATCGATCCGCAATATTCGCAAGATCACGCGGACGATGGAGTTGATTGCAACCGCCCGATTCAAGAAAGCTATGGATCGCGCGACGGCAGCCAATGACTACACCAAGCGGATTACCGGAGTGGTTGCGGACTTGGCGCGGGCCGGTCTCGAAGTGACGCACCCATTGCTGGTTGCCCCCGACAAAACCGACAAAGCAACCTTGTTGGTGTTGACCGCCAATCGCGGGCTGTGCGGCGGTTACAACGGAAACGCGATCCGTTTGGCAACCCGAACACGGCAGCAATTGATGGAATCGGTGTCCGATGTGGCACTGGAAGTCAGCGGTAAACGCGGCATTTCCGGTTTCAAGTTTCGCGATATCCCTGTCAACCAGTCGTTTACGCAGTTCGACGATCAGCCGCAATACGCACAGGTGGAAGAGATCGCCGACCGATACCTTCGCGATTATGCGGCAGGGACGTTGCATCGACTGGATGTGACGTACACCAAATTTTTCTCCGTCGCGAAGCAGCAAACGGTGACCGAGACGCTGCTCCCGCTGGGAAAACTTGAAGGTGCGGATACGCCGGTCGATCCAGAAGCTACCCAAGGAAATGCGGTTTACGATTTTGTTCCATCGGCCGAGAGCATTCTGGAAGAAATCGTTCCGACCAGTTTCAAAATCAAATTATTCAAGTGTTTCCTCGACGCTGCGGTCAGCGAGCAGGTGGCCCGGATGGTGGCAATGAAGAGTGCGACCGAAAACGCCAGCGAGATGATCAAGAGTCTGTCGCTGACGTACAACCGTGCCCGCCAATCACAGATCACCGGCGAGATTATGGAAGTTATCGGCGGCGTCGAAGCACTGGAAAATTAAAAACTTCTGTACCTGCGTCTCTCCGAGACGCTGAGTTGCGAGTCTCGGAGAGACTCGCCTACACATCATCAAAAACCCAAAAACGAACCATGGCCAACATCGGAAAAATCACACAAGTTATCGGATCGACTTTCGACGCCGAGTTCAGCGAATCCAGTCTTCCGCCGATTTACAACGCAGTCACTGCCGAAATTGACGCGGGCGGTCAGAAACGAACATTGACCGGTGAGATTTCCAAACACCTCGGCGGCGGTCGTGTTCGCTGCGTGGCGTTGGGCTCAACGGAAGGGCTTCGACGTGGCTCGGACTGCGTCGATGCCGGTGCTCCGGTTTCCGTACCTGTCGGTGATCAAACTCTGGGAAGGGTATTCAACGTGCTTGGCCAAGCGATTGATGGTCGCGGTGAGGTCAAGGCCGGCACGGTTCGGGCGATTCACCAACCGGCTCCCGCCGTGGGTGATCTTTCGACCAACACCGAGTTGTTCGAAACCGGGATCAAGGTGGTTGACCTGCTGACCCCGTTCGTGCGGGGAGGTAAAGCTGGTTTGTTCGGCGGTGCGGGGCTTGGGAAGACCGTTATTTTGACCGAGTTGATCGCTCGGATCGCCAGTTCGCACGGCGGTTATTCGGTGTTCGCCGGAGTCGGTGAGCGAACTCGTGAAGGAACGGACCTTTGGCTCGAAATGCAGGAAACCGAAATCGGTCAAACGGGTCGCAAGGTGATCGAGCAGACTTGCATGGTGTTCGGTCAAATGAATGAGCCACCGGGAGCTCGTCTCCGAGTCGCATTGACGGCATTGACGATGGCGGAACATTTCCGGGATACCACGGGAGCGGACACGCTGCTGTTCGTCGACAACATTTTCCGTTTCTCACAAGCGGGTTCGGAAGTTTCCGCGTTGTTGGGTCGGATGCCGTCTGCGGTGGGTTATCAACCAACGCTCGCGACCGAGATGGGAGCTTTGCAGGAACGAATCGCATCGACGAAGAAAGGTGCGATCACTTCGGTGCAAGCCGTTTATGTTCCGGCGGACGACCCGACTGACCCCGCGCCTGCAACAGCGTTCGGACAATTGGATGCGTTCCTTTATCTGGAGCGTTCGATTTCGGAAAAGGGGATTTACCCTGCGGTGGATCCGCTGGCTTCTTCATCGCGGATTCTCGACCCGGCCTATGTCGGCGAACGTCACTACGCGATCGCCCGGCGCGTTCAGCAAACATTGCAACGGTACCGCGAGCTGCAAGACATCATTGCGATTCTGGGGGTCGACGAATTGTCCGAAGAAGACAAACTGGTCGTCCACCGCGCCCGCCGTATCGAGCGTTTTCTGTCGCAACCGTTCCTGGTCGCCGAAGTCTTTACTGGAAAGGCAGGCGAGATTACGCCACTGTCGGAAACCATTCGCAGCTTCGAAGAGTTGTGCGACGGCAAGTGGGATCACCTGCCGGAAGATGCGTTCATGTACGTCGGTGTGATCGAACAAGCTGAAGAACAAGCGAAGAAGATGATCGCAAAGGCATAGGATATGGCAGAACTTAGAATTAATGTTGTCACTCCAGAATCGACCGTCGTCGATCGTGCGGCCGGGTTTGTTGTGTTGCCCATGATCGATGGTGAGGCGGGTGTCTATCCCAATCACTCGCCCGTCATTGGACGATTGGCGGCAGGTGAGTTGCGAGTTCAGTCAGATCAATCGACGGAACGCTTCTACATTGATGGCGGCACCGTTCAGGTGTTGAACAATCAGGTTTCAGTACTGACGGGCCGCTGTGTTCCAGCCAAGCAGGTCAACATCGTCGCCGCACGCGAGGCACTTGAGCAAGCCGAACGACTTCCCAAGGACGATCCAAAATCAGCGGTACACCGCCAAAAAATGGTCGATCAAGCCCGCGCTCAAATCCGCGTCGCTGAAAAAGTGTAGTGCGGTTGCCAAGGGCACCTTGGTAAGAAGATGGGGGTGGAAAATGAGTAATCATTCACGGAATCGTGGGGAGAAATGCCGCCGGATTACGACACTTCTCGCTGATCGCCACCAAAATAATAGATCCCTGCCAGCTCGTCTGGCAGGTGAATCAATTTGAAAGCTAGAAGAATCTAGCTTCCAAACTGATTCACCAGCGACCAAGGTCGCTGGGGTCTTTTGACGTGATATGGGTGGTGTTACCGAGAAGTGTCCGGATTTTATCCGGAGGATAGTTACCGTCACCCTTGATTACAAGCCACCCATTTTGGCTTTAATCCATTTCTCGTTGCTATTGAAACTGCTCACGGAAGTTTCCTCTCCCCTGTTGCTTTGTATGTTTTTTCGCACAATGTGCTCTGGTAGATTGCGCAGATAGAAATGAGAAAGGAATCATTGAAACGATTCCATCCGATGGGCTGGAAGCTTGGGCTCAGGTAAAATTTCATCTGCCGCTTACCTTATTCGGTTTTGAGTGCTTTCGAAAGGTATACTTAAACCATGAGTACCCTTGGAAACGAATTAACGATCTCGGTTGAAGAATATCTTCGCAATGAAGAAGTTGCGACACGGAGACATGAGTACATCGACGGAATGGTTTATGCTATGGTCGGCGCGAATACGGCGCACCATCGAATTGTCACCAACCTTGTCATTGCACTTGGTACTCAACTGGAGAACCAGCGGTGCGAAGTTTTCGCTTCTGATATGAAAGTCCGAATTCAATCGGATCATCGAACCGGATATTACTATCCCGACGTTCTGGTTGCATGCCATCCCCATATCGATGAGGGGGTTTATCAGAATGCCCCTGTTGTCATTGTGGAAGTGCTTTCCCGATCGACACAGCGAATCGATAAGAAGGAAAAACGCGACAACTATTTGAAGATCGACTCGTTGAAGGTCTATATGCTGGTAGAGCAATCTTCTGCTACGGCGGTCGTTTATCGGCGGGGCGACAACGGTTTCAACACTGAATTGTATCGCGGTCTCGATGCGATTGTGCCACTGTCCAAAATCGCCTGCCAGTTGCCGTTAGCGAAAGTCTATCAGAAGGTTGAATTCAAACCTGAAGCGGCCGATGACGAACTGGAAAATTTGGGACGTGAGTCGTGAGTTTTGTCCCGTAGAAGCAATCGATGCAATTCATCCCAGATCATCGCGATGCAAGCCGTTGAAATGAGAGCTAAGCCATGAGTACGATTCCAGAGGAACTGCCGGTTTCAGTTGAAGAATATCTTCGGGGGGAAGAAACTGCCCGGAACAAACACGAGTACCTCGATGGCTATGTTTATGCAATGACCGGTGCAAGCGCGGACCAAAACCGAATTGTTCGAAATGTGATTTCTTCACTCGATGGCCAGTTGGAAGGAAAACCGTGCGAAGTATTTCCCTCCGACATGAAAGTCCGGATTCAGTCAGGCCATCGAACCTGGTTTTACTATCCGGACGTCTCAGTCGTTTGCCAGCCCAATCCTCGGGACGAAATGTTTCAGGACAAACCGGTGGTCATCGTTGAGGTACTTTCCAAATCGACACGCCGTATCGATGAATATGAAAAGCGAGACGGTTACCTTTCGATCGAATCACTCAAGGCATACGTGCTTGTGGAACAGGCTTCCGCAAAAGCCGTTGTTCATCGGCGACACGACCAAGGATTCATTGCAGAAATCTATCGCGGCCTCGATCAAGTAATCCCTCTGACGGAAATTGGTAGTGAACTGTCAATGGCAAGGTTGTATCGCGGTGTGGAGTTCGGGCCAGTGCTGGCAGACGGTGAACTGGAAAATGAGTTCGGTGAGCTGGAAAATGAGTTGTGAGTTCCCGTTCTACTACACTAACTCCAACATCCTCTCGAGTGCCACCAGCGACCAGCGTTGGGTTTCTTCATCGACGCGGACGATGTTGACCGGTGTTCCTGCGGCGAGATTCTCCAGACTCCAGCACAAATGAGCGAGATTGATGCGGTACATCGTCGCGCACATGCAAACGACGGGTGAGAGGAAATGAATTTCCTGCTCAGGGTGTTCTTTCTTCAAGCGGTTGACCAAGTGCAGCTCTGTTCCGATGGCCCATTTCGTTCCCGGCGCAGCGTTTTGAACGGTTCGCAAAATCAAACCCGTGGAACCCGAGATGTCGGCGATATCGTTAACCTCACGCGGGCACTCGGGGTGAACGAGGATTTTGATGTCCGGATGCTGTTCGCGGAAAAGTGCGACGTGCTCGGGGCGAAACATCTGGTGAACGCTGCAATGCCCCTTCCAGAGAATGACTTTACTGTTTTCGAGTACCGCCCGAGTATTGCCCCCCAGTTCCGGATCATACGGATCCCAAACGGGCATTTGTTCTTCCGTGATGCCCATCGTCAATGCCGTGTTTCGCCCGAGATGTTGATCGGGAAAGAACAGAACACGCTCGGTGCGATTGAACGCCCACTCCAGAACTTTTGCGGCATTACTCGATGTACACACCACACCACCGTGACGCCCGCAAAAAGCTTTCAGGCTGGCGGCGGAATTGATATACGTCACCGGAGTGATATCGCTTGAATCGATGACTTCACCGAGGTCATCCCAAGCATTTTCGACTTGATCGATGGCTGCCATGTCTGCCATCGAACAACCGGCTGCCATATCCGGCAGGATCACCGTGACTCGCCGGCCATGTCGCTCGGCCAGCCGTTCAGGTGAATTGGCGACAATGTCAGCCGTCTCGGCCATGAAGTGAACGCCGCAGAAAACAATCGTCTCACAGTCTCGCTGGGCCGCCATCTGGCTGAGCTGTAAACTGTCTCCTCGCAGGTCCGCGTGCTCAATGACTTCGTCTTGTTGATAGTGGTGGCCGAGAATTAACAGCCGATCACCAAGATTCTTTCTGACCGCCCGAATCCGAAGGCTCAAAACGTCATTGGGTAACGAACGATAGTCTTCGATGCGAAAAGATTGAGATTGAAGCTGGATGGACATTGGTCAGAGGTCAGAGGTCAGAGGTCAGAGGTCAGAGGTCAGAAGTCAGAGGTCAGAAGTCAGAAGATGATTGGGCGTATTGCACACGTCCTACCATCGACAACGGGGAACTGCCTACGGACAACTGACAAGCAACCTAATTTTCGCATAAACGGACTCAGATTGAAGGGGTAAATCACAAACTTCCGTCTGCCAGATCCCAAACCCCGAACCCCGAACCCCGAATCCCAACCTATCCATTACCCGCCGACAAACTTTGACAGCGTGTCGGCCCATTTCGATTTTTTGGTCTCAGAAATCGAAAATCGGTAGCCGTCTTCTTTTTTGGAAAATTGCTGGTTGATTTTCCCGGTCAGTTTGAGTTCGTATTCGGACATGTTTTGAGTGATTCGTCGTTGCGTTTCCTTGCCAAGCTGCTGAGCGATTTCGCCGCCGACCTTGCCGATGCGGTCGATGCGGAATTGGTCCACCGTGATGACCGACCTGGCCACTTTGGGTTTCAAGACGATGTCTGGCGGGAACTGGAACGGTGTGACTTCAATTTCAAGCTCCATATTGATTTGGATTTGAACGACCGCATGACCTTCGACCGATAGGCTGTAGAGCTTCACTCCTTTTTTCCATTCCACCTGTTGCCCTTCGAAATCGATATGGGCATCGGCATGAATTTCGAATCCAATTTTATGGTCGCTCAGTTCTCGCTGGTTTCGGATTTTGATATGAAATTCCTGCTCAGGATTTCGCAGCGACAATGCATATCGTTGCCACGTGCCATGATTGACTGTTTTTCTCTTGCGACGAGTTTCCAGTCGTCCGTCATCAAGTTCGAATCGGATGCCGTTCCAGCGTTCTGCTTGACTGCCCCATTTCTTGGTGTCTTCGTAACGGGCAGGAATCTCGGCCAGTGCCAGTCGAGTCAGCAGTTGATCGATGGTGTCATTGGGCGGTGTGTCCTGCGGTGAAGCGGGAAGCTGGGCGGCAGAAGCATTCGGGACGAACGTAAAGACGAAAAGGACCGACAGGACGAAAGGGACGAATGGGTTGATGGATCTCATGGTGTGTTACGCGGTCGCTTTCTGATTTTCGCAGATTCTGTTGTTCCGATCTGTTTAATTGTGTCATGCCAATCCTAACCCGAAGCGTCAGCGAGGGACGGTGCCCAATCCCTTGCTTACGCTGCGGGTTGGGATTCTATTCACTCCCCGGATCAACCTGTAAGGTTATATCGATTTTGACGATTTTTTGGATTTGAAGGATACTGGGAACTAAACTGTGAGAACATTCCGCTTGTTTCGTCGCTAGCGGTTCAGGTTGATCCGCTTACCGGCCGCGAAACGGGCGGTTTTTCCGAAAGTCGGATCGCCTGTAACGCTAGATCGTTCCATAATAGATCGTCAGAATCTCCAAATCACCGATGAATTTAAAGATCGATGCACATTATTCTAGCCAGTAGTGAAGTCTTCCCATTTGCAAAAACCGGCGGCTTGGCCGACGTTTGCGGTGCGTTACCCGCCGAGATCGAACGTCTGGGCCACAAAGTCTCCGTGTTCATGCCCGCCTATCGCTCCATCTACCAGCATCTGGAGAATCCGACGGCCAGCGACGTTCATTACACGGTTCAGCTCGGCCAGAAAGTCGTCGAAGGCGGCTTGATCGAATCGAAAATTCCGGGCACCAATGTCGATGTATACTTTGTCAATCAACCGGATTACTTTCATCGGCATGGGCTTTACGGCGAAAACGGTGCGGACTATGAAGACAACTGCGAGCGGTTTACTTTCTTTTGCCGGGCGGTGCTGGAGTCGATCCGTCTGCTCGATCTCAAACCCGATCTGATTCACTGCAACGATTGGCAAACCGGGTTGATCCCGGCCATCCTCGAATGTGAGTTGCGAGATCATCCCGAATTCGAGTCGATCGCCAGTCTGTTCACGATTCACAACATTGCTTATCAAGGAAATTTCTGGCACTGGGATATGTTGCTGACGGGACTCGACTGGAAGCACTTCAGCTGGAAGGAGATGGAGCACTACGGCCGCTTGAACCTGCTCAAGACCGGCCTCGTTTTTGCCGACGCCATTACGACGGTCAGTCCGACTTATGCACACGAGATTCAAACTCCGGAGCAAGGCTGTGGGTTGGATGGAACGCTGCGACATCGTTCGACTCGGTTGATGGGTATTCTTAACGGAATCGATGCCCGCGAATGGAATCCGGCATCCGATAGCCACTTACCTTACAACTACACCGGACCGACAAGTCCGGATGGGCTGATCGGTGAACAAACGCTCAAGGCAAAGCAAGCCTGCAAGCTGGAGTTACAGAACACCTTGCGACTGACTCCCAATCCGGAGATTCCCCTGATCGGCATCGTTGGCCGGTTGGCTTCGCAGAAGGGATGGAGCCTGATCTTGCCGGTCATGCGAAAGTGGCTTGAGAAGCACGACGTACAATGGGCCGTTCTGGGCACCGGCGATCGCGATGTCGAAAATGTACTGAACGCTTTGCACCGACAGTTTCCTCATCGACTGGCGTACCATTCAGGTTTTTCAGACGAGCTGGCTCATCGAATCGAAGCCGGTGCGGATATGTTTTTGATGCCCAGCCAATATGAGCCCTGTGGCTTGAACCAGATGTACAGCATGGCCTACGGCACAATTCCCATTGTTCGCCACACCGGCGGACTGGCGGATACAGTGGTCAACGCCACCCTCGATACCGTTCGCGACCGATCCGCCACGGGATTCTCCTTCATCGATTATTCGCCCAGCGCGCTCGAGGGGGCGCTGTACAAGGCGGTCGGCACGTACCTTGACGATCGCTCAACGTGGATTCAGTTGATGTCAACGGGCATGTCCCACGACTGGTCGTGGTCCTCGAGCGCCGCAAAGTATATTGAAGTTTACGCCCGAACCATCGAATTGGCTCGCGCCGGTTTGGTTGGTTTCTAGGAAAATCAAAAACCGATTTCTGACCTCCGACTTCCGACGTCCGGCCTCTGACCTCTGACTTCTGACCTCTGACTTCTGACTTCTGACTTCTGACCCATGTCCGACATCCGATTTGATCCTGTAACCAACCTTTGGGTGGTGATTGCCAGAAACCGGCATGAGCGACCGATCGAGTTTGTGCCGAGCGAATCGCGGCAGCAACAACTGCTTTGTCCGTTCTGTATCGGGAACGAAGAAGAGACTCCCCCGGCCCGGGCGAGCTATCGACCCGATGGAACGTCGTTTTCAGAAAACCAGGACAGTACCCCTTGGGCTGTCCGCGTCGTTCCGAACAAGTACCCGATGTATCCGACGGGGGGTAAAGCGGAGGAACGAAAGCGTGGCAGCAAAAACACGTCTGTCAGTAAATCGATCTTCCCCTACCAATCTGCAGAAAGTTTTGGTGAACAGGAGGTCATCATCTGCTCGCCGAGGCATGTCGATTCACTGAGTGAACTTAACGATGAGGAATTGCTGACCACGTTTGCGGCGTTTCAGGATCGGATTCAATGGATGGCGGGCCATGATGCGATTCGTCATGCGATGTTGTTTCTCAACTGCCGGTCAACGGCGGGAGCATCGCTGAGCCATCTTCACGCCCAGTTGATCGGTTCTCCCATTGTCAGCGATGAACTGGGTGATCGAGCCCATCGAAATGAGCAACATCATCGCGAACATGGCAAAGCGCTCATCGAATCGTGTGCGATTTGGGAATTGGAACAGCGGTCCCGCATCATTTACCAATCAGAAAATTTCTGTGTTTTCTGTCCTTATGCAAGCCGTTTTCCATTTCAGGTATGGCTGGTGCCCAAGCACTCAATCCGCAGTTTTGTTGACTGCCCTGTGGAAATGCGAAATGAGCTTGCGAGAAGTTGTCGCTGGCTGATTTCAGCGCTGGAGACGATTGTGGACCAGCCTGGCTACAATCTTCTGTTGCATCAAGCCCCCTTTGCCATGTCGCAGACCGATCACTGGTATTTTGAGATCATACCGCGGCTGACACGAACCGCCGGCTATGAATGGGGCACCAATATCTGGGTCAATCCAGTCTCTCCGGAAACGGCCGCGAAGCGACTGAGGATGAAATAGTTTTTAACGGTTCTGCCGTTCGCACCGCCTTCATTTCATCTTCCGATCAAATCTTTTGGTCAGCTTCTTCATTTCGATCTATCCGCCACACACAAAATCGTTAAAACTGTGTGTTCCGGGATAACGTCACAATCGAAACAATCCACTGCTTGCCGTACAAAGCGTTGCGGCAGTTCGAAAATCTAAAATATGAATCAGCCGAAAATCCATCTGTGCCTTGTTTTGCACAACCATCAACCGGTCGGGAACTTTGACAACGTATTCGAAGCCGCTTATCAGGACAGCTATCTGCCGTTCCTTGATTTGTTCGAGACGTTCCCCAGTTTGAACATCTCGCTTCACACCAGCGGCCCGTTGATGGTTTGGCTCAAGGAAAAACATCCCGACTATCTCAGCCGATTATCGCAATTGGTGGATGAAGGTCGAATCGAGATCATCGGCGGTGCGTTTTACGAGCCGATCCTGACGATGATTCCGCCCCGCGATCGCGTCGGTCAAATTCGCCGGTTCTCGAACTGGTTGAATGAGCTGGTCACGTCGGAAATCAACGGGATGTGGATGCCGGAGCGGGTCTGGGAATCGCAGCTGGTCAGTTCAATGGCGGATGCCGGGATTCAATACACTGTTCTGGATGATTTTCATTTCCGCCGAGCCGGTTTGAGCGATGATCAGTTAACCGGTTACTATGTGCTTGAGGACGAGGGCCGAATCGTTCGTGTTTTCCCGGGCAGCGAAAAACTGCGTTATTTGATTCCGTTTGCCGATCCAGAGGAAACCGTTCGATATTGCCGAGAGTTAGCGGAGCGTGTGCCGGGCAGCGTGGTTGTGTTTGGTGATGACGGGGAAAAATTTGGAACGTGGCCCGATACCAAAAAACACGTCTATGAAGATGGTTGGTTGCGACGATTTTTTCAGGCGTTGACTGAGAATAGTGACTGGCTCTTGACGAGCACCTTGAAACAGGCCGTCCACTCGACGCCACCACGTGGAAAAATTTATTTGCCCGATGCAAGCTATCGCGAGATGACCGAATGGGCCCTGCCCGTAGATCGTCAACGTGAATACGATCATCTGGTTCACGAACTGCAGCACGACGCGCGATGGCCGACGGTCAAGCAGTATTTCTCCGGCGGATTCTGGCGGAACTTCAAAGTTAAATACCCTGAAACGAACACGATGTACGCCCGGATGATGTATGTCAGCCGGTTGCTGCAGGAAGCTCAGCAACAGGGACTGAGCCAACATGTGCTCGATGCGGCCGAAGACCATCTCTTCCAAGGTCAGTGCAATTGCCCATACTGGCACGGTGCGTTCGGGGGCATTTATCTGCCGCACTTGCGAAACGCAATCTACAAACATTTGCTGGACGCGGAGACAATTCTGGAAAAGGCAATGCGCGACGAGCCGACATGGGTCGAAGCGACGGACGACGATTATAATTTCGATGATCGGCAGGAAGTTCGGCTGGCGAATGACAAGCTGGTTGCCTGGATTACCGGCCCGGGTGGCGGGCAGATTTATGAACTGGACATTCGAGAAATCGGTCACAACCTCAACGCCACGATTCAGCGCCGTAGTGAGCTGTATCATGACAAAGTTCAGCAAGGCGAACCGCAGACCGGCGACGGCGCAGCAAGCATTCATGATCGGGTGGTGTTCAAGCAGCCCGATCTCGATCAGCGGCTGTTCTACGACCTGCGGCTTCGCAATAGTTTGATCGATCATTTCCGCGACGAATCGATTGACGCTCAGATGATTCAGGAAGGACGAGCCGAAGAACGGGGCGATTTTGCGGACGGGCCCTATAAAACGAGCGTACGTCGCAGTGCGGGTCGCATTCAGGTGATGATGGAGCGTGTCGGCAACGCGTCGGGAGTTCCGTTAAAGATCACCAAAGGATTGACGCTCAACGCGGGAAGCGACACATTGGAGATCGCGTACATGATTGAGAACTTGCCACCGGATCGGCAATTCTACTTCGGAGTCGAGTTCAATTTTTCCGGCCTGCCCGACTTTCAGCAGGATCGATTTTTCAGTGATGGCGACGGAAATCAGCTGGGTGAGTTTCAAACGCTTCTGAATCTGGAAGCATCGCGCCAATTGCGGTTGACCGATGGCTGGCTGGGGCTGGACGTAGAGTTGTCGCTCGACGACGCAGCCAACATACATGCCTACCCGGTTCAAACCGTCTCGCAATCCGAAGGCGGGTTCGAGTTAGTCCATCAATCGGTGGCCGTCGAGCCGCACTGGATCGTACAAGGCGACGACCACGGCCGCTGGTCAACCACGTTCCAACTCAGTTTGCGAACAAACAGCAGTCAGCAGAACCAGACCCAAACGGTCGATGGCTTGATTGCGTCAAGCTAATGTGGGCTAATGTAGGCTAATGTAGGCGAGTCTCTCCGAGACTCGCAACTCGGTGGTTAAAAAGGAACTTAATAGATCGGGAATTAGCCTTCAGATCGAGCGCTTCGCACGAGTTCCTTGAACGTCTTGCGCAAGGATTTGTGCAAGTATCGAGCGAATGAGTTGTCAAGATTGCGAACGACAATCAATTCGACGACGTCTGCAAAATCCTTGTGAGTGCGCCGTATACTGCCAGTCCCACATGCGATTTTCATTTCAATCAAACGCGACAGCTTTATGACCGAAAGTCCTTCGCGCACCTCGACGTTCAATTCACCCATGGGTTCGGGAATGGTCACCTCCGAACCTTTACCCGCAGCAGAACCGGCGATCAGGAATTGTACTGCAATCCCACTTGGGCTGCGAAACTCCTTTTCCAATTCGTCCCATTCGTAGCCGGCGGCAAGCAGCAATTCCTTGATTTGGGCAGAATCTTGCGCATGGATGATCATGTCGAGGTCGGTTGTGTTTCGCTGGTATCCGTGCAGACAGACTGCTACTCCTCCACAAATCGAATGGGAGATTTGGGCCTGCTGGAGCAATTCGTGGCATCGAACCGCGATCTCCCATAGAGATTCGTTTCCAAGCATTGCATATACTCTTTGTGTTGCAACCATAATACGAGTGGGTCTTTTGCTTAGATTATAGGTCAAATTGCATATGTGAAGTAGTGCATTTCAATATTCGAAAATGGCGAGCAAGGTTGGTTCGGAGATGATACATTGGCGTCATCGTGATGCCATTGAATGAAACGATCACCGACCTGACATGCATACGAATTTACCGCAGGAACATCCATGAAAACCAGCAAAGAATTCAGGGAAGCTCGGCGTGAGCTTCGGCGTTTGGCAGATCCACAGACCGCCGAGTTTCTTCAAAGGTTCTTCAAGACCGGGCCGGGAGAGTATGGAGAAGGCGATCGTTTTCTGGGCATACGGGTTCCGCAATTGCGGGGGCTGATGAGATCGTGCAAGATGCTGCCGGTTGAAAGTGTGATCGAGTTTCTGCACTCGCCCTGGCATGAAGAACGTCTCTTCGCACTTCTTGTTTTTGTGGAGCAGTTTCGGCGTGGGAGCGAGTCCAAGCGAGAGATAATCCACAACCTGTATCTGAACAACACCGACTATGTCAACAACTGGGATCTCGTCGATACCTCGGCGGAGTATCTTGTGGGTGGATATCTCGATCCTGGTAAATTTGCAGTTTTGGAAAAGATGGCCGGTTCAGAATCAGTCTGGGAGCGGAGGATCGCCATCATGTCGACGTTTCATTGGGTCAGACAGGATATCTTCAAGCCGACGCTCCGAATTGCGACCTTGCTTCTGTACGATTCTCACGACCTGATTCACAAGGCAACGGGATGGATGCTGCGCGAAATTGGAAAGCGGGATCAATCGCAGGAAGAAGCATTTCTACTAAAACACTATCAGAAAATGCCACGAACGATGCTCCGGTATGCCATTGAGAGATTTCAGGAATCTCGTCGTCAAGCGTACCTGAAAGGCGAGGTCCAAACTCAACGTGACTGACACCGGACAAATCGACACGAACATTGACAAATCGGCAGCCAGAACCCAAGATTAAACGCGCCTACCTTAACCATGAGCCAGAGGAAAAAATAGACAATGACCATGAAGTGGATATCCGCAGGACTTGTCGGATTGTGTCTGATACTTTATTTCGTCTGGAACTCAATATCGCACTCTGCATTGCCATCCGGAATCGCGGCGAGTAATGGACGGATTGAA
Source organism: uncultured Pirellulaceae bacterium (assembly GCA_964414815.1). Taxonomy (GTDB): domain Bacteria; phylum Planctomycetota; class Planctomycetia; order Pirellulales; family Pirellulaceae; genus Mariniblastus. The sequence goes on from CAYPXY010000008.1 coordinate 51,054, forward strand.
GCGGTCGAAATTGATATTGCCTCAAAAACGCCCGGGCGGCTGGCGGAAGTGCTGGTGAACGAAGGCGATTTCGTGGAGGCAGGACAGACGCTGGCGATCATGGACACCCATGTCCTGCAGGCGCAGATTCGAGAGGCGGAAGCCGATCTCCGTCGCGCCCAAACCCTGATTGAAAGTGCCCGCAGCAATGTCGCCCAACGGGAAAGTTTGAAATCGGCCGCAGACGCAGTGGTAGCGCAACGCCAAGCGGAGAAGGATTTGGCAGAGAAACGACTGGTCCGCGCGGAAGGGTTGCTGGCCAGCAAAGCCGTCTCGGCGGAAGAGGTTGATACCCAGCGGGCCGCAATGGCCGGTGCCAACGCGAGCGTCAGCCGCGCGGAAGCCGATGTGGCGGCTGCAATGGCTGCGATTGCCGCCACCCAGTCCGAAGTCATTGCGGCGGAAGCGGCGGTGGTGGCGGTTCAGGCAAAAATTGAACGTCTCAAAGTCGACCTCGATGATTGCACCCTGAAATCACCACGCGAGGGACGGGTTCAGTATCGGGTTGCCCAGCCAGGTGAAGTACTCAACGCCGGAGGTCGTGTGTTGAATCTGGTGGACGTGGGAGATGTTTCGATGACGTTCTTTCTCCCGACGTCAGAAGCCGGAAGGGTGAACATTGGAGCGGACGTGCATCTCGTTCTCGACGCGGCGCCGCAATATGTGATACCCGCAAAAGTCACGTTCGTCGCGGATGTGGCTCAGTTTACTCCCAAAACGGTGGAAACGACCGAAGAACGCGAGAAACTGATGTTTCGTATTAAGGCGAGAATCTCTCCCGAGCTGCTCCAGAAGCACATCCGCAGTGTGAAAACCGGCTTGCCGGGAATGGCCTATGTTCGGCTGGACGAACAACAGGATTGGCCGGAGTTTCTTCAGATCAAACTACCTCAATGAATATTGGCTCAATGAATGATTGGGAGTCACGACCGTTGAATGTGACAAAAGATTCATCGAGGGTCATCCAGGCAGCGAACCTGAAACTGATTTATGGAAAGACCACCGCTCTGAATGATATTTCCTGCGATCTTCCAGCCGGTGGAATCGTGGGCCTGATCGGACCGGATGGAGTTGGTAAGTCCAGTTTCCTCGCGCTCATCTCCGGCTCCCGGAAGTTGCAACAGGGCACATTGCAGGTACTCGGCGGAGACATGGCGGACGCCAGATTCCGGCAGGAAGTCTCTCCCCGCATCGCGTACATGCCACAAGGACTGGGAAAGAATCTCTATCCCACCCTCTCGGTCTTTGAGAATGTGGATTTCTTTGGTCGACTGTTTGGGCACGATCGGTCCGAACGCCGACGCCGGATTGCGGATCTCTTGGAAAGTACGGGGCTGGCTCCGTTTGCCAACCGTCCTGCCGGAAAACTCTCGGGAGGGATGAAACAGAAGTTGGGACTTTGCTGTTCACTGATCCATGACCCGGACCTGCTGATCCTGGATGAACCGACCACCGGAGTGGACCCGTTATCGCGCCGACAGTTCTGGGAATTGGTGGATCGCATTCGGGCAGATCGTCCCGGAATGAGCGTTCTGGTTGCCACCGCCTACATGGATGAAGCCTCCCGGTTCGACTGGCTGATCGCGATGGATGACGGCCAGATTCTGGCTCAAGGCACCCCCGAAACCCTGCTGCACCAAACCGCTACCGATTCGCTCGAAGCCGCCTTTATCGCGCTGCTACCGGAGGAAAAACGTCAGGATCATCAGGATGTCGTGATCCCTCCCCGCGGCACACAATCACAAGACATCGCCATCGAAGCCCGAGACCTGACCAAGCGATTCGGAAACTTTGTCGCCGTCGAGCGGGTGAACTTTCGGATCGAGCGGGGAGAGATTTTTGGATTTCTCGGTTCCAATGGATGTGGTAAGTCGACCACGATGAAGATTCTGACTGGCCTGCTCCCGGCGAGTGAGGGGCAAGCCTGGCTGTTTGGTCAGGAAGTCAACGCCCAGGATTTGAATACGCGCCGCCGTGTCGGTTACATGTCCCAGGCCTTCTCGCTGTACTCCGAATTGACCGTGCGCCAGAATCTGGTATTGCATGCCCAGTTGTTTCGGGTGCCAGCGCACGAGATTCCTGGCCGCGTGCAGGAGATGGCAGATCGGTTTGGCCTCGAAAATATTCTGGAGGCGCTTCCGGATTCACTTCCGCTGGGCCAACGGCAGCGATTGTCGCTGGCGGTTGCCCTGATTCACCGACCGGAGTTGCTCATTCTCGATGAGCCGACGTCCGGCGTCGATCCCGTCGCGAGGGATGCGTTCTGGCAATTGCTGATCGATCTTTCTCGTCGCGAGCAGGTGACGATTTTCATTTCTACCCATTTTGTGAATGAGGCTCAGCGCTGTGACCGGATTTCCCTGATGCACGCCGGACGGGTGCTGGTAAGTGAAACACCGGAGGCATTGACGCGACTGCGAGGTGCCGCCAATCTGGAGGAAGCGTTCGTCGGCTACCTGGAGGATGCCTCGCGGGAGGAACAGGAAAAACTGCAGACGGAAAGTCCGCAACGAGAAGTGGCGCTTCCCACCTCATCGGTTTCGGATCCTCCCATGGAACATCACGCTTTCCGGAAGGGGTTCAGTCCCCAGCGGATGCTCAGCTATGCCATGCGGGAATCGCTGGAATTGGCTCGCGATCCGATTCGGGGAACGTTGGCATTGCTGGGGACCATCATCCTCATGTTCGTGATGGGATACGGCATCAGCATGGATGTGGAAGACCTCTCGTTTGCGGTGCTGGATCTGGATCAGACCACGGTCAGTCGCCAATACATTCAGGAGATCAGCGGATCGCGGTACTTCATTGAGCATCCGCCGCTGACCAGTTACGACGACCTGGACCGACGGATGCGGTCCGGAAAGCTTAGCCTGGCGATCGAAATCCCACCCGGGTTCGGGCGAGATGTGGCCCGAGGAACATTCGTGCAAATCGGAGCCTGGGTTGATGGCGCCATGCCGCAACGTGGGGAAACCGTGCAGGGATATGTTCAAGGAATGCACGCCCACTGGCTCAGCCGTGTATCGGCCGAGAGCCAGGGAGGAAAGTTACTCGCGGCGCCCGGCTCCATCGAAATACGGTTCCGTTATAACCCGGACATCAAAAGTATGGTGGCGATGGGGCCGGCGGTTATTCCTATGTTGTTGATGTTGATTCCCGCCATGCTGGCTGCTCTGGCCGTCGTGCGAGAGAAAGAGCTAGGCTCCATTACCAATTTCTACGTGACTCCCATCACGCGTCTGGAGTTTCTGCTCGGCAAACAACTTCCCTATGTCGGATTAGGCGTGCTGAACTTTTTTCTGTTGGTCATATTGGCGGTCACGATTTTTCAGATTCCGTTCACCGGTAGCTTTCTGGCTTACACGGCCGGAGCTCTTTTATATATCCTGTCTGCGACCGGCTTGGGTTTACTGATTTCCACATTTATGCGGAGCCAGATTGCCGCCATTTTTGGAACCGCGATTCTGACATTGATGCCCGCGACGCAGTTCTCAGGCATGATCGATCCGGTCAGTTCTCTTGAGGGCATGGGCGCCGTCATCGCCCAGCTCTATCCTACAACACACTTCCTGACCATCTCCCGAGGTGCCTTTTCGAAGGGACTGGGATTCGCAGATCTTGGGGAGGCGTTTGTGCCGCTGGTGCTTGCGGTTCCGGTGATTCTGGGCCTGAGTGTGATGCTGTTAAAGAAGCAGGAGGGTTAACGTATGCGTCTGGACCATATCTGGCAACTGGGAATCAAGGAACTCTGGAGTCTGGCGCGCGATCCGATTCTGGTGGCATTGATCATCTTTGCTTTCACATTCGCGGTCTACATGTCCACCACCGCCATGCCGGAGACCTTGAACAAAGCCGCTATCGCCATCGTCGATGAGGATCAGTCGCCGCTGTCAACCCGAATTGTGGGAGCGTTTTATCCTCCCTACTTTCTGCCTCCGGTAATGATCACGCAAGCCGAGATGGATGCCCGTATGAACGCGGGACTCGATACGTTTGCCCTCAATATCCCGCCCCATTTTCAGCGGGATGTGCTGGCGGGACGGCAACCGTCGATTCAGTTGAACGTCGATGCCACCCGAGTCAGTCAGGCGTTTTCAGGAAGCGGATATGTCCAGAATATTGTCAGTCGCGAAATTCAGGAGTTTGCCAGCCGCCACCGAGCAGATCCGGCCTTACCCGTGGATCTGGCGATTCGGGCCCGGTTCAATCCGGAGCTGAACAAGTCCTGGTTCGGTGCCGTGATGCAGATCGTCAATCAAATCACGATGCTGTCGATCGTGTTAACAGGCACCGCCCTGATTCGGGAGCGCGAACGGGGGACGATCGAGCATTTGCTCGTGATGCCGGTCACGTCCTTTGAAATCATGGCCAGCAAAGTCTGGTCGATGGCGCTGGTGGTTTGGGTGGCGAGTGCATTCTCGTTGATCGTTGTAGTTCAATGGATGCTGGCCGTGCCGATTCAGGGATCCATCTTCCTGTTTCTATGCGGGACCGTGCTTTATCTGTTCGCCACGACGTCGATGGGGATCGTGATGGGAACCTTCGCCCGTTCGATGCCGCAGTTCGGGTTGCTGCTGATGCTGATCCTGTTGCCGCTGCAAATGCTCTCCGGAGGTTCGACGCCGCGCGAAAGTATGCCCGAATGGGTCCAGCACGTGATGGAGATCGCTCCGACGACGCACTTTGTGATTTTTGCCCAGGGAATTCTGTATCGCGGAGGGGGTGTCGACGTCGTCTGGCCGCAATTGGTCCTGTTGGGATTGATCGGCGCCGCGTTTTTTGGCATCTCGCTTTGGCGGTTCCGCAACACGATCGGAACCATGGCCTGAGAATCCGTTGACGGACAATCGGGGATACTCTGTATCCGTCGGCGTTTAGGCGACGGGCAGGTAAAACGTACCAAAGTGAATCGTGTAAATTTCTAATTAAGAATGAGGTGGTCAAAGACAAACGCCCCCTGCCAGTTCGGAGGTCATGCGGCTTTCGTGTTACGGTTTTTCCGAGTTTTTGAAAGTAGGCGTTGAAAGTAGACGGACAGGGACAAGCAGCCTGAAAGGCTTGGGCAAGGTAGCCCAGGGCAAGTTCGCGAAGCGGACGCCGCCAAGTGATCCCTCGCCAACACGCACGCTCAAGGCGTGCGGTAGACTGGGCCGCACGCCTTCAGCGTGCAATGGGTTTCAACATCTCTAAGGCGAGCGGCAGATAAAAACTTACCATGTAGCGGCGTCTCTCCGAGACGGCGACCTTGCGAGTCTCGGAGAGACTCGCCTACTTTTCGGGTAGATTCTTATCTGCCGCTCGCCTAACCTGGGGCGGCACTCGCTGCGCGAGCTTGCCCGAGGCTGTCCTGCCATGCACCTTCGGTGCGTTTCCATGCCAATCTAAGCTGCACGACCTCTAAACTGGCAGGGGGGCCATATGGCAACTGTTTACATGCCGGTCGCTTAACAGGCAATTGAGCACATCGTCTGCACTGTATTGTTCAGCCTCGGCCGTTGCCAGAAACTGAGTAATGCTCCCCACCTCGTTGCCGCAAGTGATCAACGGTAGTTCAGTACCACTTCGGCGCTGTTGTCCCAATCCGACGGTTGAGATCAATCCATTGCAAACACATTTGCGTCCAATCGTGTCGTCGATATTTCCCGACTTGCGTACATAGGCCTTAACCGGCTCACCCGGGCATCGCCAACCGATCGTCCCATCGGCTTCTCGATAGGCTTGACGGAGATATCCTAAGTCACATACTCGGTGACGGGACTGATAACTTGCGTCTTCGGAAATGGTCCCTGCCAATTGCAGGACTTTAAATGGAAAACCAGTCGGAGAAGCAACCGGATCCGTAAACACCGACAAGCGGCTCTGCTTGGCCAAGTCGATTACTTGTCGCTTGAGCTGAGCATCGATGCCCGACTCTTCGCAAAAGGCGAACGCGGTGCCCACCTGGATTCCCGCCGCGCCTTGTTGCAACGCAATCTGGAGTTGATCGGGAGAGCCAAAGGAGCCTGCCAACCAAAAGGGTCTTCCCAGTTCACGAAACACCTGCAAGTCAACGGTATCTCGCTCTCCGTAGACAGGCTCACCCAGCGAATTGTGTTGTAACGTGCCGCGAGGGGGAGCGTTGTGTCCACCCGCCGTCGGCCCTTCAATGACAAAACCATCGACATAGCCGTCTGCTTTCTTGGCAAGCATGGTGGCAAGGGCCGACGACGCAACGATTGCCAGGAATTTGGGACGTTTTAACCAAGGCACCTCACCCTTGGTAAATTCCGCAGGAGAAAAGTGAATCGCGAAGTCATCCGTAGGGAGCGCGCCGGAAACGGTCAGCGGCATTTGCACGTCCTCACCATCAGCCAGGCGATCGAGGATGCCTGGAATGTGCTTGGGAATTCCTGCGCCCATCAGTACATAGTCGACATCCGCCAGCATGGCACCAAAGAGCGATGCCAGTGTCGGCGTCTGAATTTTCTCCAGGTAGTTGACTCCGACCAAGCCATCGTGGTCCCGCTTCGCCAAGTAGACTTCCACAAAATTGGCAACGACCACCAGTTCGGTCTGCTCTTGAGTTGGCTGCGCTGGAAGCGCCATCGTACCGGCAAAAGGAGCATCCTCCGGTTTTCCATCCGTTATGAAATAGCGCTGCTTAATTCGATCTGCCATCTCCGGAAATGGAAACTCATCGAGCGCCTGTCGAACGTGGCCACCGGGATCGCCATTTTGCAGGCGACGAATCATGACGGATTCGATAGCAGTCCCTGAAACCACCCCGAGTTGTCCGCGCTGGGCAACCGCTCGGGCCAACTCCCAACCTGAAACGGCAACACCCATCCCGCCTTGAATGATTTTTGGATCGTCCAATTGGTTTTCACTTGTCATACGACCTGACTCCTACTCCACGTTTCCGTCACTTGTTTTATTGGTAGCCTTCATCTGCCGTTCGCTTGCAGCGGCTCGTGCTCTGAATTATACAAGCTCAAAATGCCTGGATCATTGGCTGGACGTTTGGCGGGTGTAATAGTTGTGTAAGTCTGCCTGGCAAGCTAAATCGCAACCGTTCACGGACTCAGATTCATCCGTCATCCAGAGAAGGCTTGGAACGCTAATTTTCACTAATCTTCGCTAATCCGATAGCTACATTAGTGTTGATTAGTGAGGATTAGCGTTTAACTACTTTGCACCGAACTTCCTTCAGCTGTAACCCGTTTCGTAAACAGGTACGCTCAAGCAAACTATGATATTAGTGATCGGGAGAATTTTTTTAGGGCTTTCCTGTACCGCCAGGTTGTTTTCATCGAGTTAGGGCGAAGCAGGGGCACTCAACTTTTTTTAGTGGAAGCACGTACACGTGCCGACTTGGTCGCTTTCTCTTTCTTGGGTTCGAATACACCAAAATGAGTACTGGCCAGGTATTCATCGATTTGCTGGCGCATTGCAATCATCGATGCGTGAAGCGGACATGGGGCTTGTGAGCCGCACCACCCAGGTCCATAGGGACAGGCCGATTGAACATCTCGTTCAAATAAATTTGCAACATCTTGCAACGAGATTTCATGAGGTGGTCGTGCCAAACGATACCCTCCGCCGGGTCCTGGCGACCCCGTAATGAGACCACCGCGAGATAATTCTGTGAGAATCTTGGCGACAATCGGCATCGGCAAGTTCCGACTTTCTGCAATGTCGCGCGAGGAGGCTCGCTGGGCCGGGTCATGATACAGCTCCGCCAACCGACTTACGGCGGCGATCGCATTTTGTGTTGCTTTCTGATAAAGCATGACACCCACGGTCCAGAATTCAGAGAAAAAGGAAATATAGCTCTTTTTTTCGTTATTGTCAACATCCATTTGGAATGTTGGCAAACCGAGTATGCCGACCGAGCAGAGGCCAGATGTCGCGAACCCCGAACTGAGGCAGGTTAGGCGACCGGCAGGTAAAAGTTTACCCAAGCAGTATTGTGTTTCCTAGGCACTGAGTTGCGAGTCTCGGAGAGACTCGCCTACACTGTCGTACGTTTTTATCTGCCGGTGGTCTTGGTTATGTTAATGTTTATACATTCCTTATGGTGATTGACCCTTTTGAAAGAAATGGTCACACTCATCGTTGTCGGTTGTCTCCGCCCGGTAATCCTGAACGCCTTTATCCACCCCATGTAAATGGACAATCGATGAGGAAGGCGGTGGCTTTGTTCATGGCAACTAACTGGTAGGAAAATGATGGATATATCCCCTATTGATTCCCAGGTCCGCATTGGCCACGTCCACCTGAAGGTCGCCGACCTGGAACGGTCGCTGCGTTTCTACTGCGGTGTTCTCGGATTCGAGTTGACACAGCGGTACGGCACACAGGCTGCGTTCGTCTCGGCGGGCGGGTATCACCACCACATCGGCCTCAATACCTGGGAGAGCGATGGCGGATCACCGCCCCCTCCAGGGACGACGGGCCTCTACCACGTGGCCATTCTGTATCCCACCCGGCACGCGCTGGCGGACGCCGTTTTGCGTGTCCTCGAAGCGGGCATCTCTCTCGATGGGGCCAGCGATCACGGCGTTAGCGAAGCGATCTACCTGCGCGACCCAGACGACAATGGCGTGGAACTCTATTGGGATCGCCCGAAGGAGCAATGGCCCCGATCGCCGACGGGCGAGTTGTCGATGTTCACCCGGCGGCTTGATCTGATCGACTTGCTCAACGAAGTCGAATCCACAACAAACGCCCCCAAGGTCGAAAAAGGGCCACAAGACTGACCGATTTTTCCAGCAAAAAACTGAAGTGACGATGGGAATGGAGTACAATCTGTGAAATGGTCGCGACGAGCCTGTTTGTTTGATAGTCGAAAATAATAAGATGATGTCTATCAGAGGAGAAAGAGACGACCCCGACGAGGAATTCGACAATGCACACCCCCTTTACTGAGGTCATCGATGAAACGACGGATACCGAGCTGATCGAACAGGCGATAGACGGCAGCCCATGCCGCCGCTGAAATTTGATCCCGAAGCCACCGTCGCGGAAATCGAAGGAGGGAACCACCAATGAACACGAATACACACGAATTGTTATGCAAGGAGGAGGTATTTCAGGTTGTGGGGTGCGCCTTTGAAGTGCTGAACACCTTGGGGCATGGGCTGCTGGAAAAACCCTATGAAAACGCGCTGGCCGTCGAGTTTCGACTGCGTGGCATTCCGTTCGCTCAACAGCCAAGATTCCCCGTCATCTATAAATCCGTGAATGTGGGCGAATACGTGCCCGATCTGATCGCTTTCGAACAGATCATCGTGGACGCCAAGGTGATCGAGAAAATCGGTAACAATGAACGGGCACAAATCATCAATTACTTGAAAATCACAGGTCTCCGAGTAGGAGTTCTCCTAAACTTCAAACACGCGAAACTGGAATGGGAACGCATCGTCCTATGAAAACCGGAGGAAGGAACCACGAATGAACACCAATGAACACGAACTTTTCTGACAAAAATACCGAAGCCAAAAACATCCTCGCCACTCTTGCCCCATTCGTGTAAATTCGTGTCCATTCGTGGTTAAAAATCTTCTCTGAGAGGAAACGGGGACAGGTCACGTTATTGACAAGCCGTGTATTGAAAGTGACACCGGAGAGTCTACTATTGCGTCGAGCGTGATTGTTGAAAGAGCCAATCCCTCGCTGGTTCAAGCAGGTACGCATGATCGAAGGAGTACATGTGCTCGAATGCCTTTGGGTTCGTTTGATATGCCTCAGGAGCGACTGTCCCTGGTGCAAACCTGATGAAGTTGATGGAGTGGCCCTTGTCCAAGAGATTCTTGGTGAGAGTGTCTTGCTCCGACTGAGGCAACGCCGCAGAAAATTCGGCTTCTCCATACTTCACTCCGAGAGACGCAAGCAGGGCGCCTAGCTCGCGCATTCCAACGGACGCTTTTGGATCTGCTGCCGAAACAATGTAGAGGAAGCGATCCTTTGCCAAGGGGGCAAGTACTTTCGTGTCCCACTGACTTCCCACGTAGATGGTTGCAGCAAAGAGGTCTGGTTCTGTTGCATTGAGATAAAAAGAGATCATTCCGCCCATTGATTGACCGGTAGCATAGACGCGATCAGGGTCAACGTTGTAGTCAGCAATGATTTGCTTGAGCAGTCGATTAGCAACGCCGACTTCATCACTGACCTGCCAATCGTCATTCGTCGCGCGTTGCGGACCTGAGAACGAAGGAACCAGAACCAAAGCGGGATGTTTGGCTTGGCTCTCGTCCGTGGCCCACACGATCCCGCCGTAACCCTGCATCAACGGTGCTTTTACGCCCTTCCCAACGGTGCTGGCATCGGCGATAAACATCACAAGAGGGTAAGACTTGCCGCTTTTATGGCCGTTGGGAGCGTATAGGCTGTATTCCATAATGCGGCCGGTGATGGTGTCTGTATAGCTCAGTGATTTGAATCTCGGGGCAATTCTGCTCCGAAGTTGCAGTAGGTTCGTGTCGTAACTCTTATCGGCACCGCCAAATGACGAGTCCCATGCCGTGACACCTGAGGAGACCGCTTCGCTTTCAGAGGATGAAGCGCCTGACTGCTCCGTCTTCTGGGTGCAACCGATCAGCATGAACGACGCTATCAGGAAATGTAACTTGCTCTTCATAAATGATCGCCATGTGGTCTTGCTGAAACTGCACTTTTTCATCAGCCCAAGATAGCACATGTGCATCGCAATTTGTTAGGCGACAGCACACATGAACCGCAGTCACAATTTTCTGAGAGAGAAAACCATGCCGCGAAGCGTCCGTTTTTCTGAAACCGGTGGTCCTGAAGTCTTGAAAATCGTTGAAGTTCCTGTCCCTGAGCCCGGACCGGGAGATGTCCGTATTCGGGTGAAAGCTATCGGTCTCAACCGGGCCGAGGTAATGTATCGCTCCGGGGCATACGTTCAGGAACCGAAGTATCCTGCTCAACTCGGCTACGAAGCTGCCGGTGAAATCGACGCCGTCGGTTCGGGGGTGACCAGCATAACCGTTCACGGGGCGCGACAGATTCAGGATCTGTTCTGACGACCTTAGGTGAAGCCTGTTGTCTGTCCCGTCCGGGACAGAATTTTTCTCGCGAGTTGAACATAGAAGTTGGAATGCAGGCGCGGTGCCGGTGCGCCTTGCGCCTGTTCAACTGGAACAGGAAATTCCAAATACAAATTGAAATCGGCTCGCTCTAGCATCTGCCACGTCTTCTGCTTGTCGTCGCTGGTGATGATGATCCAATTGCGGACGAACTGCGATGTCACCTTATCGGATCAGACACTCGATGGGGATGGCGGCCTGATTGTCAAACCCGTTACGGTCGCCTAAAATAACGCGCTCGGAACTTTGCTGGTTAGGGACAAATTCAGCGACGCAAAATGGTAAAGCATCATGCCTCAAAACCCGGACGATGGGCCGTCGCCCGCGCACTTTCCGACAACTCGCTGGAGCTTGGTGATCCAGGCCGGCGACCCTCATGCCCCGCTTGCCCGTGAGTCACTCGCTGAACTCTGTAGCGCCTATTGGTATCCACTCTATGCGTACATTCGCCGCCGGGGCAATGGTCCTGAGCAGGCCAAGGACTTGACACAGGACTTTTTTGCGCGAGCGCTTGAGAAGGGCTTGCTGGCTGAGGCCGATCCAATCCGTGGTCGGTTCCGCTCCTTCCTGCGAACCGTATGCGCCAACTTCCTCGCCAACCGCCACGACTGGGATCACGCACGCAAGCGCGGGGGTGGCCAAACCGTCCTGTCGATCGACTCAGCCGACGCGGAAGGGCGCTATGCACTGGACGTTGCCGATGACCTTACCCCGGACAAGATCTTCGATAGGAGCTGGGCGCTGACTCTCCTGGGAAGAGTCCTCGATCAGCTCGGTCGCGAATACGAGATCGCTGGCAAAGGGTCTACCTTTGAAGCGCTGCGCGGCATGCTCTCGGGAGATTCCGAACTGCACTCGTACTCAGCGGTCGCCGCGCGTTTGGGCACTTCCGAAGGGGCCGCGCGAGTTGCCGCCCACAGGCTTCGCCGCCGCTATGGTGAACTGCTCCGCCAGGAGATTGCAGCCACGCTCACCGAGCCGACAGACGTGGGCGACGAGATCAACGACCTTTTCGCCGCTCTGGACGCTTGAGTCGCTGGGTTTCCTTGCAAGGAGACTCTCTGTAACCGTTCACAGGCGGATCGCTCGGCGTCGGAAATTTGGCGATCAGATTCTATTGTGATGGATGCCAGAAACTCGCCAAATTCCCTTTGCGTCGCGGTTAAACGATTCAAATTCGTGAACGGTTACGACTCTCTTAACCGGCAACGGTAACGTTCGCGAGACTTTTGCTTTATACTTTGATGAAGGATTGCGGGTCTGTTCTCCGCATTTCAGCACGCCGGTTCACAGAGTTTCACTATGGATTCAACACAAGCCTGCCCCCATTGTGGTGCGCCTCGGCTGGCCAACGCTCCGGCTGGTCTTTGCCCCCGCTGCCTCCTGGGGCTTGGAGTATCGCCCGAAAAAGCAGATGAAAAGAAGGCCGGCGCAGGAGAAGCCGGGGGAGCGATTACCGGTAGGTGGATTCCGCAAGTCAACTCAGGTATCCTGAAGACTGTGGACCGCGACGTAGGGCCGGTTCCCCGCGTGATGCTCCGGGACGGTTTGGCCGTTGACGAGCGGCCCGCTCTGACATGCTCGGAAGCGATGCCTACCTCGGTAGGTGACGCAGGACGATATCAGCTTCATGGCGAGATCGCTCGCGGGGGCATGGGCGTGGTACTCAAAGGGCGCGATGTCGATCTCGGCCGCGACGTTGCGGTGAAGGTTTTGCTGGAAAAGCACCGCAACAACCCTGAGATGATCCGCCGATTCGTCGAGGAAGCTCAAATTGCTGGCCAACTCCAGCACCCTGGAATCATCCCGGTTTACGAGTTGGGTCGATTGCCTGATGATCGCTTATACATCGCCATGAAGCTGATACGAGGCCGCACCCTGGCCGCGATCCTCGAGTCTCGTAGCGACGCTAACGTAGAGCGACCCAAGCACCTTGCGATTTTCGACCAACTCTGCCAGGCAATGGCCTACGCCCATAGCTGCGGCGTGATTCACCGCGATCTGAAGCCGTCCAACATCATGGCGGGAGGCTTCGGCGAGGTGCAGGTGATGGACTGGGGCCTCGCCAAAGTGATCGACCGAGGAGGTGTCGCTGACGAGCAACGGTCACTCCGGAGTCAGGCTAAAATCGAGCAGGTCCGCACATGGCGTACCGGCTCTTCGGCCAACGAATCGAGAGTCGGCTCGGTACTCGGTACTCCATCGTACATGGCACCTGAACAGGCTCAGGGATTGCTGGACACGCTGGACGAACGGGCAGATGTTTTCGGGCTGGGCGCGATCCTTTGCGAGATTCTTACTGGATTTCCTCCCTACACAGGACCAGGCGGCATCGACGTTTTTGAAATGGCGTCGAGCGCGGATTTGACCGAGGCGCTGGCCCGTCTGGATCGCTGCGGTGCCGAGGCTGAACTGATCTCGCTGGCAAAATCCTGTCTCGCGGCCGCTCCCCGAGATCGTCCAAGGAATGCGGGCGTGGTCGCGTCGGCGCTGTCCACTCACCTTGCTGGAGTGCAGGAGCGGCTTCGAGCGGCCGAACTGGCTCGGGCTCGGGCAGAGTCCCGGGCCGCCGAGGAGCGGAAGCGTCGTATCTTAGTGGCCGGGCTTGCGGCATCCATCCTTGCTCTGGCGGCACTGGGTACCGGTGGTGGACTTTGGCTGACGCGAGAACGAGCGGCCAGGGCCGAGGCATCCGCGCGCGAAGCAACTGCGGCCATGCAGGAGACATCACTTCTTCTCGGCCGTGCCCGTGCGGCACCGGAAGGCGAGATGACGGTTTGGGCGGAGGCTGCTCAGGCGGCAAGAAACGCGGAGGGAGTACTGGCTCGACCGGAGATTCGACCCGATCTGCAGGATGAGGTTTTGACACTCGTTGCGTTGGTCAACACGGAGCGCGAGCAGGCGGAGGTGCGTTCGAAGGATCGCCGCACCCTGGAGCGACTCGCTGCCATCCACACGAACATCGCCCTCGATTTGGACTACGGGCGGGCAGATCGTGAATTTGCGTCGACCTTTCGGGAGTATGGAGTCGACGTGAGCAGGCTCACCGCAGTCGAGGCCGGCACCCGCATCGCCGCGACTCCCATTTCAGCAGCGATGGTCGACGCACTCGACCAGTGGGCCTTCGTCCGTCGGATCGCGTACCCCAAGGATGCATCGAAGGCTCGCGAGCTATCCGCCATCGCAACGGCGGCCGATCCCGATCCCTGGCGGTCGCGGCTGCGCGAAGCATTGGATCGGGAGGGCACCGACCCAGGGCAATCGTTGGCGACTTTTCAGGAACTGGCCGCCTCGACACCCCAAGAAGCGCGGTGTCGTGAGAGCATCTCACGGCTCGCGTTTGTCTTGGGCCAACTCGGTGACCGGGAAACAGAGTCTGACTTGCTACGCCGCGCACAACGTGCTCACCCAGAAGACTTCTGGATCAACCACGACCTGGCGCGTTCGCTGATGGGGGCGGGCAAACTCGAGGAGGCTGTCCGCTTTTACTCAGCGGCCGTGGCCATCCGGCCCAATAGCGAGTTAGCCCTGGTCGCTCTGGGCGAAGCGCTTCGGGCCGCAGGGAGGACGGAGGAGGCCGCGGCCTACCCACGATCCAGAAGTCGCCAACCAGGTCGCGGTCGCTCGGGACCAAGCCCAGTCAAGGGCGGCGATTGACTTGGAGACTGCCGTTGGCCACCCCGAGTATACAGGGCCCGGAGAATCCGATCATTTCTAAAAAAAATCCGGGAAAACCTGTAACGGGCGGACGTAATTTGCTTGATTCATAAATGGCGGACAGTGACGCCACCAGAAACGGCCCGGAGTAGGTGTTCGGCGCGGTGCCTACCCAATCCTTGCGATTTGGAGAATGAAATGACACGGCTTCTTTTGCTTTGCATATACTTGACCGCGGTATCGCTGACTCCTGTATGCGGGGCGTTTGCTGAGGATTGGCCACAATGGCGGGGGCATGATCGATGCGCTCACCACATTCAGCAATCAGCGAGGTCTCACGGCGACTCAGATCGCCCTGGCCTGATTGCAGGCGCAAAGGCCCTGGATCGTTCCGATTCCGGAGACAACGAAGCTGGCGCACTTGCAGGAGAACTTACTGTCGACGGAGTTTCAGTTCTGTGCGGATGAACTGAAGGAAACCTTTGAGCATCAAATCAAATACAGAGCAAAATTAACAACAAAACAGACTAGAGTTCAAAGATGAGCAAACAATTCAATTTCACCTCCACCGCCGACGAAGTACTCGCTGGTGTGGATCTTCATGGCAAGCGCGTGCTTGTCACCGGCGTATCGGCAGGACTCGGCATTGAGACTGCCCGCGCACTGGCGGCGCATGGCGCGGAAGTCGTCGGCGCAGCGCGCGACTTGACAAAGGCCGAACACGCAACCTCTGGCGTGCGCGCAGCTGCAGAAGCCGGCGGCGGCACGTTCTCGCTGATCGCGCTGGACTTGGCAAATCTGGCGAGTGTGCGGACCTGCGCTGACCAGCTTCTGGCTGATGGTCGCCCGTTTGACATTATCATCGCCAATGCCGGCGTCATGGCCACCCCGTTCGGTCACACGGCGGACGGCTTCGAGACGCAGTTTGGCACGAACCATCTGGGCCATTTCGTTCTGGTGAACCGCATCGCCCCGCTCTTGCGCGAAGGAGGGCGCGTCGTGATTTTGTCGTCGGCTGCCCACCATATCGCCGATATCAATCTCGACGACCCGAATTTCGAGAGGACGCAGTATGACCGCTGGGTCGCCTATGGTCGCTCCAAGACGGCGGGCGCCTTGTTGGCACTGGAATTCGACCGCCGATACCGCAGTCACGGTATCCGGGCTTTCGCTGTGCATCCCGGCAGCATCCAGACCGAACTCCAGCGTCACTATCCGGCAGAAGACGAGGCTGCGCTGATCGCATCGATCAATGCCACCAATGCTGCTGCCGGTCTGCCGCCCTTCCAATACAAAACCGTCCCTCAGGGCGCAGCCACGTCGGTTTGGGCGGCAGCGGTCGCCGATGCTGACGAAGCTGGCGGAAATTTTTGCGAAGACTGCCACGTTGCTGCCATCGACGACAGCGAAGGAATCCACGGCGGCGTGCGCACCTACGCGCGCGATCCGGAGCGCGCAAAGGCGTTGTGGGCAAAGAGCGAGACACTTGTCGGCGAACAATTTTCAAAAGGAGAAACAAAATGAAAAAGCGAAACCTTGGAACCAGTGGCTTGGAAGTCTCGGCGCTGGGCTTTGGTTGCATGGGCCTATCGTATGGCTACGGCCCCGCGCTGCCGAAAGATGAAGCCATTGCCCTCATTCGCGCCGCACATGATCTCGGCGTCACGTTCTTCGACACGGCCGAGGCCTACGGCTTGAGCAACGAAGGGTGGCTCGGTGAAGCTGTGGCGCCATTCCGCGACGAGGTCGTTATCGCGACCAAGTTCGGCTGGAAGGACGGCAATGCCCGGACGGGCGAATTGGATAGCAGGCACGAACGCATCCGTTTCGTTGCCGAGCAGTCGCTCAAGCGGTTGAATACCGATCGCATCGACCTGTTTTATCAGCATCGAGTCGATCCCGCCGTTCCCATCGAGGAGGTGGCGGGCACGGTCAAGGACTTGATTGCAGAAGGCAAAGTGAAGCATTTCGGTCTGTCCGAGGCGGGAGCGGTAACGATTCGTCGCGCCCACGCGGTGCAGCCGGTCACAGCGCTTCAAAGCGAATATTCGATGTTCACCCGTGACCCGGAAGCCGAGATACTTCCGGTGCTCGAAGAACTTGGCATTGGCTTCGTGCCGTTCAGCCCGCTCGGCAAGGGTTTCCTGACCGGGAAGATAGACACCACAACGACCTTCGGCGAGGGCGACATTCGCAGCACGTTGCCGCGCTTTCAAGGTGACGCCCGCGAAGCCAATCAGCGACTGGTCGCCGCCGTTGCCAAAATCGCCGCCAGCAAGGGCGTGACGCCTGCTCAGATCGCGCTGGCGTGGCTGCTGACGCAGAAGCCGTGGATAGTGCCGATACCGGGAACGACCAAGCTGCACCGTTTGCAGGAGAACCTTGGCGCAACCCAGGTCGAGCTGACGGCAGACGAACTGCATTCTTTCGGTGAAGTTCTCGCCAGCCAGCCAGTGCAAGGCAACCGCTACACGGAGTCAGCCATGAAGCTGATTGATCGCTAAAATTCCACACGAAAACCGTGATGACCGGCTTTCCTTAACCATCTGACAAATAGGACAATTAAAATGATGAACGTAAAAACCTACGGTGCCCACTCGATCCACTCCGACGACGGCGGGAAAACATGGAAGCTCGACGACATCCACGGCGAGGCGAATGGCCACCGTCCCAACGAAACCACCATCAACCCTCTTTTTCCCTCTCCTTGGCCCGGCCAACAGGTGTTTCAAGGATCACCCCCAAAAAGCAAATTCCGAGCAGTCAGTAAAATAATCTTCGCATTTGCAACATTAGTCACTTCATCTGTTTCCGCTGCCAATCAGGTAGCAGAAAGTCAGCATCTCAAAGTATCTCCAAATTCACTTGCTGTTGAAATGATCCCAGATGTTGCTTACTCATTTACGCAGAATACCATGGGCCGCCCGTTGCAACTGTCAATGGACATCCTTAAGCCTAATTCCCCAAAACCTCTTCCTGCAGTAGTATTTATTACCGGCGGGGGGTTTATTGATGCGCCAAAATCAAAGTTCATTGCCCAACGTGTAGATATTTCACGGGCTGGGTATGTAGTGGCCAGCATAGAATACCGGGCAGTCCCGACAACGGTATTTCCGGGTCCGGTGGAAGATGCCAAAACGGCCGTCAGATTCTTGCGCGCTAATGCAGAGAAACTGGGTATTGACCCTTCCAGAATTGCCGTGATGGGTGAGTCAGCCGGTGGTTACCTGGCTGCAATGGTTGCCACCACCAACGGCATCAAGTCGTTCGATACGGCAGAATACACTGGGCAAAGTAGTGATGTTCAGGCGGCGATTGATTTGTATGGGTTATCCGATCTTGCCACTGTCGGCGAAGACTTTTCAGATTCAATTAAAGAGGCGCACAAATCTCCCGCTGCTCCTGAAGCCATGCTTGTAAACGGAATTCCGTGGCAGGGGGGAGGCTCTATTCTTTCAAACCCAGCGAAGGCCAGCGCGGCAAATCCTATAACTTATATCTCAGACAAAACGCCGCCATTTTTACTGATGCACGGCGACGCCGACAATGTGGTGTCTCCAAGCCAGACGCGCATTTTGCATGAGGCATTGATCGCCAAGGGGCGCGATTCAACACGTTATGTAGTAGAAGGAGCCGACCATGCTGGTGTGATGTGGTATCAACCTGAAATAACCAAGATCATCATTAATTTTTTGGATGCCAAGCTTAAGGGAAGAAAATAGCAGCAGATATTTTCGGGCATCTCTTTTATCGAAGTGGCTCCGGTTCGCCCGGTCACTCACCAGCCTCATCCTTTGTCTGCTTATGTTTCCACTCACCACTTCAGCACAATCCGCCGCGGAAGAAGCTTCATCGAATGACGTTCCCGGTGCCCGCAGAAAGATCATTGTTCTCGGTGCGACGGGAAGCCTCGCCAAGTTCGTCATTGAAGCGTCAAAGACGCTGGAACACGCCGAACTCACTCTTTTTGTGCGAGACAAAAGCCGCTTGTCCGACTCGCTCGCCTCACGCGCTGAAGGACAAAACGGAGAACCGCCTACGCTGCTGCGAAGGAGCCGAAAGAACTCTTGATGATCCCTGGTGCCAACCACACGGATCTCTACGACCAGATGGATAAAATTCCCTTCAACAAACTGACCTCATTTTTCACCGAAAATTTGAAGTGAGCGCAAAAGAGATAATCACATGAGAAAAACCTTCTTCATAGCAATAACCGCCTGCGCCGCGTTGATCGGAGCAAGCTCATACAGCATCGGCCAAGAAAACCCGGCGGGGACAACATCGAAAACCATGAAAGCAGAAGTTCCGAAAATCAGCCCGTTTCCCACGGGGGAAGAAAACAAAGGGTTTGAACAGTATTTCTCAGGCAAATCATGGCTGGCTCCCCTTGCCAGCAACAAGGAACTGAATGTCCCGATTTTTAATGTGACGTTCGAGCCGGGCTGCATCAACAACTGGCACCGCCACACGGAGGGACAAATCCTCATCGCCGTCAGCGGTGTGGGTTACTTTCAGGAAAGAGGAAAACCCGCCGTTCGCATGGTGCCGGGCGACGTGATTGAAATCGCTCCTGATGTGGAACACTGGCATGGAGCCGCGCCGGATAGCTGGTTCTCACATCTCGCGATCAATCCGAAGCCCGAAACCAATAAAAACACATGGCTAGAGCCGGTGTCCAAGGCGGATTATGCGCAAGCAACGAAACCCGGCGCACTTTCGCCTGCTTTGGAAGCGAATCTGAAACGGGTCGCGCCCGGCCTCGAACGTTACAACCGCGAAACCGTGATCGGTGAACTCTGGAAGCGTCCCGACCTGTCGCCGCGTGATCGCAGCATCGTTACCGTGACCGTCTTGATTGCCCGTAATCAGACGCATCCGCTGCCGCACTACGTCAACCTCGCATTGGATAGCGGCGTGAAGCCCGCCGAGATTTCCGAGATCATTACCCACCTTGCTTTCTATGCGGGTTGGGGCAATGCCACGGACGCAGCCGCCATTGTGAAGGACATCTTCGAGGAGCGCGGCATCGGCGTCAATCAACTGCCCCCGGCCTCGCCCGAATTACTGCCGATGGATGAAGCCGCCGAGGAGCGTCGCGCCGCCTCGGTTCGGCAAAACGCGGGTTCGGTTTTTTCGGGGCTGGAGCATTTCACCACGGCACCGCTGTTCCATGACCTATGGCGGCGTCCCGGCCTCGCTCCCCGTGACCGCAGCCTCGTCACCGTGAGTGCGCTCATCGCCAACGGCAATGTCGAGCAGGTTCCCTTTCATCTCAACCGCGCCATGGACAACGGACTGACTCAGGCCGAAGCCGCCGAGGTTATCGCCCACATTGCTTTTTACGCAGGATGGCCCCGCGCCTTCTCGGCCGTGCCGGTTGCCAAGGAGGTCTTTGAAAGCCGTGCCAAATAATTTCATACAACCGACATCGCACAATTGAACGGATCGGGGGTTGACCGTAAACTAGGGAGCACCTTCTACTTGAGAACCCTATAACTTTTTTGGGAATGGAGTCATGCTAATGAGTACCTCGTCACTCAAGGCAAAGAGTAAAGTCGATCCGGACGCTTCGAGCATACCCGCTCCATTCTTACCCGCTCCAATGACAGCAGGCGAGCTAGAGTTGCTCGATGCCTATTGGCGGGCGTCGAACTATCTTTCCGTTGGCCAGATTTACCTGCTGGACAACCCTCTGTTGCGGCAACCGCTTCGACGCGAGCATATCAAACCGCGATTGCTCGGCCACTGGGGAACTTCTCCGGGGCTGAACATGTTGTATACGCATCTGAACCGGTGCATCCGGCGCGATGATCTGAACATGATTTACGTGATCGGCCCGGGGCATGGTGGTCCGTCGCTGGTGGCACATGCTTATCTGGAAGGAACCTTCTCCGAGGTCTATCCGAACATCTCGCAGGACGAAGAGGGGATGCGGAGAATGTTCAAACAGTTCAGCTTCCCAGGTGGCATCCCGAGCCATGTCGCGCCGGAAGTACCGGGCAGCATCCATGAAGGCGGCGAATTGGGCTACGCGCTCAGCCATGCCTTTGGAGCGGCGTTTGATAACCCCGACCTGATCGTCGCCTGCATCGTCGGAGATGGCGAAGCGGAAACCGGCCCGCTGGCAACCAGTTGGCACAGCAACAAGTTTCTCAATCCTGCTCGCGATGGCTGTGTGCTGCCTATTCTGCATTTGAACGGCTACAAAATTGCCAACCCATGTTTTCTGGCACGCATTCCGCAGGATGAATTGCAGAAGTATTTCGAAGGAATGGGCTACAAGCCTTATTTCGTTTCGGGGAGCGATCCGGCGGACGTTCATCAACAATTGGCCGGTGCTCTGGACAGTGCCTTCGCCGAAATTCACCAGATATGGGAAGTCGCTCGTTCCGGCCAGCCTGTCAAACGCCCGATATGGCCGATGATCGTATTTCGCACACCCAAGGGTTGGACTTGCCCAGCGGAGATCGATGGCAAGAAGTGCGAGGATTACTGGCGCAGCCACCAGGTTCCGATGGGAGACATGAGCAAGCAGGAACACATTCGCATACTTGAATCGTGGATGAAGAGCTATCGGCCAGAAGAATTGTTTGACGAGTCGGGCAGGCTGGTTCCTGAGCTTGCCGAACTGACACCGCGCGGTCAGCGGCGAATGAGCGACAATCCTCTCGCCAATGGCGGTCTCCTGCTCAGAGACCTTGGGCTGCCAAACTTTCGTGACTACGCCGTCGACGTTCTCCAACCCGGATCGGTCTTCGCCGAATCGACACGCGTCATGGGCACCTACCTTCGCGACGTGATGAAGCTGAACCTGCCCACGAGCAACTTTCGAGTATTCAGCCCCGATGAGAATAATTCCAACCGTTGGCAAGACATCCTCGAAGTCACCGATCGCTGCTTTATGGGTGATATCTATCCGGAGGACGACCGCTTGTCACCCGATGGACGCGTGATGGAAGTGCTGAGCGAGCACCAGTGCCAGGGATGGCTCGAGGGTTACTTACTCACCGGCAGGCACGGTTTCTTTTCTTGCTACGAAGCGTTTATCCATATCGTCGATTCGATGTTCAATCAGCATGCAAAATGGCTGAAGGTGTGCAACCATATTCCGTGGCGGCGGCCCATCGCCTCGTTCAACTATCTGTTAAGCTCCCATGTTTGGCGGCAGGACCACAACGGCTTCAGCCACCAAGACCCCGGATTCCTCGATCACGTCGTCAACAAAAAAGCCGAGGTGATTCGGGTCTATCTGCCTCCCGATGCCAATTGCCTGCTGTCGGTGACCGATCATTGTCTGCGCAGCCGCAATTACGTTAACGTGGTCGTCGCCGGTAAACAACCCGCTCCTCAATGGTTGACGATGGATCAAGCCGTCAAACATTGCACGCTGGGGTTGGGCATCTGGGAATGGGCCAGCAATGATCGCGGTACTGAACCGGACATAGTGATGGCGTGTTCCGGCGACGTGCCGACTTTGGAAACACTCGCCGCCGTGCAACTGTTGCGAGAGCATCTACCGGCACTGAAAGTTCGGGTCGTCAATGTGTGGTGAACCTGATGAAGCTGCAACCTTCATCGGAACATCCAGATGGGCTGTCCGATCGGGACTTCGACGCGATCTTCACCAAGGACAAGCCGATCATTTTTGCGTTTCACGGTTATCCGACGTTGATCCATCGTCTGACCTATCGCCGGACGAATCACAAGACATGCACGTGCGGGGCTACAAGGAGGAGGGCACGACCACGACGCCGTTCGACATGGTGGTTCTGAACGATCTCGATCGCTTTCATTTGTGTGAGGATGTCATCGATCGCCTGCCGCAACTGGGAGCGAGGGCGGGCTACTTCAAACTTGCCATTAACGAAAAGCTGATCGAGCACCGGCAGTACATTGAGCAGCATGGCGACGACATGCCGGAAATCAGCGACTGGCGCTGGGGAGTCAATGCACCGGCGACGTCGCAGCGAACATCGACTGAAGGCGACAATCTTTGACGCTATGGTTGCTGCTCTGCTAGTTCTCAATGCTGGATCGTCAAGCCTGAAGTTCACAGTGTTTACTTTGAATCCGGCACCGGAGGTCGTGTTGCGCGGAAACATTGATGGACTCTATACTGATCCGCACTTCGCTGTTACGAACAAGGCGGGAGAGAAACTAGACTTAGGAAAATCAGGTCAATCGATCGCTCAGGGGCATCAAGCTGCCATCGACCATTTATTTCGAATATTCAGCGGAGATGTCTTGCGGGAATACGAACTGCAGGCGGTCGGTCACCGCATCGTTCATGGTGGGAGCAAGTTCACTGGGCCGGTGGCCATCGATGCGGGTGTGATGAATGAGCTTCAATCGCTCATTCCACTTGCACCGTTACACCAGCCACACAGCTTGGCTGCTGTCGAAGCGGCTTTGGCTGCCATGCCCGACTTGCCGCAAGTCGCTTGTTTCGATACGACTTTTCATCAAACAATGCCCAGCCTGGCCAGCACATTCGCGATTCCGCAGTGGCTGACCGAGATGGGAATTCGACGGTACGGCTTCCACGGGTTGTCCTTCGAGTACATCGCGTCGGTGCTGCCGAGTCTCCATCCGCAAGCTGCCGAGGAACGCACGATCGTTGCTCATTTGGGGAACGGAGTGAGCTTGTGCGGCTTGCAATGCTGTCGCAGCATTGCCACGACCATGGGTATGACGCCGCTTGATGGCATGATCATGGGTACGCGCTGCGGTGCCATCGATCCGGGAGTTCTGCTGTATCTCCTCGATCAGCACGTTATGGATTCGCAGGCTCTGACTCAGGTGCTCTATAACGAATCGGGGCTTTTGGGGCTATCCGGCATTTCAAGCGATATGCGGGCTTTGGCGGCCAGTCCCGACCCGCGCGCCAGGGAAGCCATCGATCAATTCGTCTATCGGATTCACCGCGAAATCGGATCGTTGGCGGCGGCCCTGTCGGGCCTTGACGCTCTCGTTTTCACTGGAGGAATCGGTGAAAACTCGCCGATCATCCGCCAGCGCATCTGCCAGCAAGCAGCCTGGCTGGGAATCGAATTGTCCGAGTCCGCCAATCAGGAAGGATCGCAATTGATCAGCTCGGCCGCCAGCCCCATCCGCGTGTGGGTCATCCCAACCGATGAAGAATCGATCATTGCAGCTCAAACCTGCGAAGTACTCGCCCTGCGATAGCGACTGACTAGGATACGATCAAAAAGAAAATCGCTTCAATCGGCGAAACCACATCCCCGTCGAGTCAGCAGCGCGTGCAAGCGGCAACTTGACCAAGCCATCAAGTGCAAGACGATATTCATTCAAGAATTCCTCACCAAGACCTTCTCGTTGATTGTCATACCAATTTGCTGCGGATGCCAAATCTGAAGGAACTTCGGCACGGAAACTTACTTCGTATTTCACCGAAGTTCCGCCAATCGTCGTTCAACCTCTTCACGAGTCAAGGCTGATCCTGGATTAGCATCATGATCGGACATGCGTCGGGCAAGCTCGGCCTGCTGTTCAGATGTCAAAACAGGTACATTGGCATCATCGAGCGAATCCCATATCGCTTCGGCAAGTCGAAGTCGATCGGAAACTGGCATCGTAGGAACGGATGCAATGGTTTGGTCAATAGTCTGCATAGGGCAATCCTCCGAATTTCCATTGTACCACAGATGACGGAGTGAGCATACAACGATGCACCAACTGAGCAATGAGGACAACGTTTATTATCCAACGACTCGGGTCAGATTCACAACCATTGGAACACTATTTGGTTCTTGGGTATTGATCCTTCGTCGCGCCGGCAGCTTGGGCGTTGAGTTGTTCCCGAAGTCTAACCGATTCATTCCAGTTTTGCATCGCTTGATGAATGGCGCGCAACGCGTCTCCGCATCATTGCCAGCCACGCGGTTCCAAAAACGAACATCAACAGCCCGCTACTCGGTTCGGGAACTGCTGTGTACAAACCTATGCCGCTTTGCCCACCGAAGCCGTTGTAGGTGATGAACAGATCATGGCCCGAAAAGTTGCCCACCAAGGCACCTTCTCCCAACCCGCCATAGATCCCGTTCAAACTGCCGCCCACATCGGCGATCAGGAATTGCATATCGGCGCCTAATTGAAATTCGTCCCACAGCGCGACGCTCAGTTCGCTGTTGTTGAGGAACAGGTCACCTGCGACGAGCAATTGGTCGAACTCGCCCCAGTTCAGACCGCCCAACTCAAACGTGGTCGAGGCCTGCGAGCCGAACACGAGGTCGCCGCCGAAACTAACCGCCGACGGACTGTTGCCCGGCCGAAGATCGCCTTCCATGAAAACGGTTCCCGCGCCGGTAAAGCTGCCCGCACCGGTAACCGCACCGAGGAAGACGCTGTTGCTGACTGCCAAGCTGGTGCGAATCTCACCTTGGTTGATTACGTCGTCAAAGAACGTGGTCGTGCCCGCGCCGCTGGTGATGATGACTCCATCAAAGTCGTTGACGACATCCCCCAATACCTCGGAGGCCCCGCCGCTCAACGCGATTACTCCTGCATTATTCCATCCGCCGTCGGCAATGAACTGGCCGCGGCCTGCGATAAAGCCGCTGCCTTGATTCTGCACGCTGCCAGCGAACCGAATCTGGCCGCCAAAATTGTTGATCTCGCCCGCATTCGAGTTGTGGACGCCAAAAAAGCGCAGCCGTTCGCCCGCCGAAATTTCGACTTCGCCGTTCGATTCGTTGATCAGTCCCACATCCAGAATGGCGTCGCCGTAGAGAGTTCCGAAATTGCGAACGGAGACCTCGTTCAGATTGACCAGCGGATTGCGCAGCGTCGTCAGGCTGGCGGCGTGCGTATAGCCGCTATGGGAAACGCTGCCCGCCATCGATCCACCCGTCGCATTGATGCGGGCGAACTCGGGCAGCGTTGTTTGACCAAACTCGAAGCGGCTGTTCGATCCGGAAAGGTTGACAATCCCGCTCGACCCGATACTGGTCGTGCCGCCGACAGTCACTTTGCCGCCGCTGGTGATGTTCACCGTGCCCTGACCGCCGAGACCAATCTCCAGGTCGGTGGCGTTGTTCCATTGGGAGTTGTTTCCGGAGACGGAAACCGTGCCGGTCGCGCCGGAGGAATGTCCGACCATCCCCTTGTTGTTTTCGACTCGACCACCGCTCCCGACCGATAGGGTGCCGCTACCGAACTGGCCGACCGTAAGATTTTGGCTGATGCTCCATTGTGAGCCAAAACCCGTGACGGTTGCGCTTCCCGAGCCGCCCGATTGCAAACCCAGCACGCCAGCAAGGCTGGTGACGACGCCCCCGGAGGACACGGACATGTGGCCAAAGCCAAACTGGCCGAGGACCAGGCTGCCGTCATTGATCCACTGAGAACCGATACCGGCAATCTCAGCAGTACCGTGGCCGCTGCTGCCTACAGTAGCGCTTGTATTCGAAACGACTCCGCCGTTACTTATCACGATTTCGCCTTGTCCAAGTTGCCCCCATCCAACGTCTAAAATTCCATTGTTGTGCCAATGGGAACCAGTGCCAGTCACGCTAACGTGCCCATGTGAACTCTGGCCGTTAATGCCATCGAATCCAATGATGGCAAGCCCCGAGCTCTGCACACCGCCGCCATTTTCAACCGACAGGGACCCATCACCCTGATAGCCGACGTATAAACTGCCGGAGTTGTTCCAGAGTGACCCTGGGCCATTCACGACCACGTCGCCATTGCTGTCGTTATTGAACCCGATGTATCCAATCGAATTGGTAACGACACCTTGATCCAGGATATTCAGAGTGCCATAACCCGCATCGCCTATACCGACAAACAGGGGGCCGGAATTGTTCCATTGTGAGCCGGCACCTGAAACGGTTGCCTGGCCCATGCCATCGCCGACTGAGATTCTGGCACCAGCGCTCTCGACGACACCGCCATTCTCAACAACAAGCGTGCCGTTTCCTGCACGTCCAACATGTAACTCACCATCGAGATTCCATTGGGCGTTGATGCCGACTCGAACCGTACCCGTCGATCCGGCGTTAAGCCCCAGCGCTGCGCTGTAACTGTTGAGAATGCCGTTTCGCAATCGCAGCTCAGCCACGTTGCCACTCAAGTGCCCGACGACGACCGACGGGACCCCGGAGCTGCTATTGGTCACGGTGTAGGTGTGTCCGTTGAGATTGAATGTTACAACTCCAGCCTGAACAAACAGTCGGTCATTCGTGTGATTCTGGTCGAACTGAACCACGTACGGCAGATTGAGATTGAAGATTGCGTTGTTGCTGACTCCCGGAATCAGTTGAGGATCCCAGTTGAGGGCGTTTCCAAATAGGCCTCCGGAGGGATTGATCCAGTTGATATCCTGGGCAGCGCATCGGATTTCAAATTGAAACAGGCTGCCCAAAACAATGGCTAACACCGAAATGAATGTGTAGGTTTGGCTTTTCATTGTCGATTCCGTTTGAGATTAAGAGATTGTTGAGAATTGGGTGATCTTGAACGCGAAGTCCCCTAAAACGAAATCAGGCTTCGAAACCGGACATGAGTCGTTTGCAGGACTTGCTATCCGACGGGGCGACTCTTCTTTGAGTGCCGACGACAACCCTGGTTGCCACCCCCCCACCTTTCGTGTGGATGCGGCATGATAAAAACCGGAGGAGAGCGAAAAAAAATGTTCATTTGTTGCTTGCAAACGGGTATACTGCGAGCATGTCAAATTCGAAAAAAGAGCGTTTTGACCGTGACGACGACTGTGATTCGTTTGGGGACTTACTGCAACAAGCGATCGATGGGGATTCTTCAGCCATCACCCAGATCGTTGAGAGTTTCCGCCCGTACTTGCTGCTCATCGCGAATCAGGATTTTGATCGCAATCTGCAAGCCAAACTGGCCCCGTCTGATCTGGTCCAAAGCGCCTTGCTCGCCGCACAGCAGAATTTTAAATCTTTCCAGGGAGGCTCGATTGAAGGCTTGCGTGTCTGGGTAAAAAAAATCCTGCAGAACGGCATGATCGATGCCACGCGAAAATTCAAGCAAACAGCCAAACGGCAATCTGGACGTGAAGTCCCCATCGTCGGCGCCCAACATGCGGGAGCTTGCGATTCTCAAGTCAATCCACTTCGCCAGTCTATCCTGCACGAGCAAGCCGAAATGTTGGAACAGGCGATGACAGAATTGCCTGAAAACTACCGCCAAGCCATTCGCTGGCGAAATTGGGAACAGCTCAGTTTTCCCGAAATGGGTAAGCGGTTTGGTACGGGTGAGGATGCTGCCAGGAAATTATGGGCACGGGCGATGGTTCAACTTCAGGAAATTGTCAAATCAAGGTATTCCTCATTGGATTCGCAAAAACCGGATTTTCCGCCGCATTCCTGACCCGTGCATAAAACGTGTCCGGTTTCGCTATGGAAAATCGTCTTGGCGGGTCGGGAGTGGGCTGGTGGAAATCCTAACCCGAAGCGTAAGCGAGGGATGAAGCGAGGTCCCTCGCTTACGCTTCGGGTTAAGATTGGAATATTACCAACAGTGATACCCGAGGTTTCTACCAGCCCCGGTCGGGAGTCCTACATGAACGAATCCAACTTGCCACTACCGCTAAACTCGGATCAAACCTCCGAGCCGGATGACCGTTTTGCCATTCAACTCGCTCAAATTCATCAGGCAATTGTTGACGGTCAGCGGTTCATGACTGGCGATGGACATGAAGAACCTCTGGCATCACAGGTGGCTAACGCTGAATTCAATACTGATCCAATCCTTGCGATCTCAAAAGAAAATTCCATTCAACCACTTGGTTGGTTGATGGATTTGATTGAACAGGTTCGCCAAAATTCGCCTGAACTCTTCGAAGGACAAGAGCTTCCCCCAATCGAGCCAGGTCAATCTGAACCAGATTCTCCGGGAGAAATCGTTCGCGAAACTTCTGAGACGGTCGACATAAACCTGTTGAATACTTCGCGAATCGACCAACAAGCTGCCCCGCTCATTACAACGGCTGATGGGGCAACCGATTCGGAAAGTCGGACATCCAGGCAGGTTGAATTGGGACGCTTCAAACTTCTTTTTCCTTTAGGTAAAGGTGGTTTTGGGGTCGTGTATGCCGCCGAAGATCGACATTTGAAGCGTCGAGTCGCGATCAAGATGCCACGACCGGAAGCGATGCTATCTCCTTCGCTAAGGCAACGATTTATTCGCGAAGGACGAGCTGCGGCGTCGTTGTCACATCCGAATATCGTGACCGTTTTCGAAACAGGGCAACAAGGGCCGATCTGCTACTTGGCTTCCGAACTGATCGACGGAACGAATCTGGTCGAGTGGAGGTCGAAGAACCCGTTTATCCCGATAGCGATCGCTCGGTTGATGTCCCAGGTCGCAGAAGCAATTCAACACGCGCATTGTCGAGGCGCTCTCCATCGCGATCTCAAACCCGCCAACATCCTCATGTCGGGTGACACGCCGCGCGTGACCGATTTTGGTTTGGCGATTCAGCTTGAGGAATTGAGTGAGCTATCAACCGCTGAAGCGATTGTCGGCACGCCCGCTTTTATGGCGCCAGAACAGGCCGTTGGCCGCCGTGATCAGATCGACGTTCGAACCGATGTTTATGGACTGGGAACGATTTTGTATTTTTTGCTGACGGGTCAACCTCCTTTTCATTCAAATACCGCCTTGGAAGCCATCGACGCCGTGCGACATCGCGAACCGATTCCACCCATCAAGCTCAATCCGCAGGTACCACTTGACTTACAATCGATTTGCCTGAAATGCCTCGAAAAAGATGCCGGCCGACGCTACGGCTCCGCACACCAGTTGTACCTCGACCTGGAGCGATTTCTGAGCGACTTGCCCGTTCACGCGCGACCCATAACGCCAACGCAGCGTTTGGTTCGCTGGGCAAGACGCAATCGAGAATTGGCGTTGGTCTCAATGGCGGCTTTGATTTTTCTATTGATCAGTCTAATGGCTACGACGATCGGCTGGTATTCAACGACTTCGGCTCTCAAGCGCGAGCAACTTGCCAACCAGACGTCCGCCAAGCGTCTTATCCAGCTCCAGGAAAAATCACAAGAGCTGACGAAGGCAATTGAGCGATTGTTTGTCGGCTTGGCCACCAGCCCCGAAGTTCAACGCGAATCAGCCGAGGGACTGCGACGGACGTTGTTGTCCGAGGCCAATGAATACTATCAAACGTTCGTGTCACAACGGCCGTCGGACGATGAATTGCGACTCGAATATACTCGAACTTTGTTTCATCTGGCGGAAATTAACGCCGCGCTAGGAGATTTGAAAAATGCGGCTTCGCTCGCTCGAGAAGTCATTGACCAATCGCAGCCATTACCAGCCGCGATGGTACCGGCCAGCGATCGGATTGAATGGCAGACGTTCCTGGCACGAATATTATTCCGCTGTGGCAGGTTCGATGAGGCTCGGATAGAGTTCGATAACGTGCAGCAGCAGATTGACGAACTCGGCGAGACAGCGGTTCAGGAGCTACTTCCACAGCGGGCAGCCTTGTTGACGAGTCGCGCCGATCATTTGCTGATCGAAGGCAAATTTGCAGAAGCTTACGAGCTTGCCAATGAAGCTGCCGGTTTGTGGCAGACATACTTGGAAATCAACGAGGTCGATGCGGCCGTTCACAACCTGTCCAAGGACAGTGAGACGATACTTGGGGTGCCGGATACGACTGGCAATGGCCGGCGGAATTCTATTTTGAGCGAGCGATGACTGCGTTTGTTATTGCCGAAACCCTGCAGGCGACGGGCAAGCTGGCGGAGGCAGAAACGCGGTATGAGGACGCTCTGGATTGGTTCGCTCAGGCGAACGCATTACATCGAGCGGCCGAAGGAATCGTTTATGGCTGGTCTCGGTGCCTTCGCGGCCTTGGAATTGCGAATGCGACTCAAGGCAAATACGAACCTGCGCGAGAGTACTATTTAGCTGCATTGGCAATGCTTGATCCGGAATTCGACCAACATCCGTTGATCGAAGTATTGTCTGGATTGGCTTGCAGCATTCGCTACTCTCTGGCAGCAACGGAAGTCAGTTTAAAGAACTGGACTCAGGTCGAAGAAATTCTGCTGAGAAATATCCAGTCGCAAGACGATCGGTTGACTCGATTTCCCGATCTGACAGCTACGATCAGTTGCAGCCAAGGTGAGAATTTCAATTTGCTCTACGTCTGCTATTCAGCTTCTCGGGATCATTCCAGGGATGAAGCCGAGCAGGCTCTGCAAACCTCGATCGATTGGTATCACCGAGCGATCGAAACCAACTCCAAATGGTCGCGCCCCCAATTGGCACTCGCGCGAGCCGAAAACAATATGGGAAATCTGATCTACGCGCGCGGCGACCTCGATCTGGCGAAAGCATGGAAGATGAAAGCCTTGACGCGCAATCAGGAATTGCTGGATACACAACCTGATGGGCTGGAATTGCGAAATTCACAGGGGTTGATTTTGTCTGGAATTGCAAAAATCTGCAGCGATCAAGGCGATCTGGATGAGGCACTTGTCTATTGCAATCGAATGTTGGATCTCATTCCCAATCACCATCAGTCAAACAAGATTCGAGTAGAACGAGCGCGTATCGTGGCTCGACTGGGTGACGATGAAATGGCGTTCCAGTTGCTTGAAGAGTTCACCGAAAATTGGGCAATACACGATGATGATTTTATCATGGCAGCCAGCGGCGCTCTGTTGATTGCTGATCTGATTGAGCATGATCACACTACCGGGGTCGCGTCACAAGTCGACCAACGAGAACAAGCTGAAAAGTTTCGCAAGCTGGGACTGGCGCTGTTGCAGCGCGGATTGACGAGGACAGCATCCAGCCAGCAAGACTACTTCGAGAAATGCAGACAAAAAGAAAACTTGCGCCCCTTGGTAGAGATGCTGGAAGGCGAGAATTAAATTCGCCACGTCGCCACTTTGCCACCTTTTGCCTCCGGTGTTGTTCATTGCTACTAACCGTCGCACGGTATGACAGACCTTGAATTTTGCCTATGACGGCCCGACAATTGGTAATATCCGAGTTTCGGAATTGACCAAGTACCCAACTGATAAGGAGGCTCTTCCATGAGCGACACGAATAAATCGGGCATCAGCACAAGCATTGAAGAGCAAGTTAGACAGATTGTTCAGCAGGGCGAAGAATTTCGAAATCGATTGACGGACTTCGTCAAGCAATCGGCCGCGACCGCCCAACAGACCAGTGAAGAACTGATTCAGTCGGTCATCAAAGGGGCAGAAGAAGGCGCCGCACAGTCGAAATCGGTCAATAAAGAGCATGTGCTTTATCAAGTGATCGATGCCTTGGGTGACGGTTTTGAACAGACCGCACTCGCAGGACAACTGGCCATTGAAGAGGCGAAAAGTAACCTTCAGTCTTTCGCGGACGAGGATATCGCGCGGCTTCGCAATGACCTGAGCTCGATTCATTCATTGTTTACGGAGACGATTACAAAGGCTTTGAATTCCACCGGAGACTTGACGAGCGGCGAAATCACGAACGCGACAACTCATGCCGATAGCATCGCCAAAAAACTTGGGCCGGTCGTCGCTGAAGTGCTGGACGTCATTCGCGCACAACCTCTGGAATTTGCGAAAGAAGGTTTGCAATCCGGTGCCGCCGCAGGACGGTCCGCGACAGGAGCTCTGTTTCAGTCCCTTGGCCAGATGCTTCAAAAAGCAGGCGATAAACTGCGTCAGGAAAGTACGCCCGAGGCTTAAGTTTTGAAGTTGCGCTATTTCACAAGTAGGCCGGAACAAGGTCGCGGCAAAACCGGCATTTATTGAACCGTTCTTACCACCGCGACCGCAGTTCCGGAATCGCCACGGTGGAATGCCGGAACAGCGCAAACGCGGAAAGATCAACAGAACATCCAGCCTTCTTCGACGTTTGCTTGTTCCGGCCTACAGAATAATTGTTCCGCTCTCCGTCCGGCTTGCCCGGACCGGAAGCAATGACTGGCAGGCTACACCAAAATCCCCCGACTCTCATTTCCCTTTCCTCCGGGCTCTCCGTCCAGCTTGTCTGGACGGAAGCAGCGACTCGAATCCCATCTTCGGAAGAGGACTCCTATTCCCTCGGTGACAGGACACGCAGCTATTTGTGTGACAAATTGGCTAGGCCGGTTTTTTAGCACACGTTGTACTTGACCCGCTATGGATTCGGTCGATACCATAAATACCGAATTACATATCCGTAATTCTTAATTGGAAATTCAGAGTCGGGAGTAGATCCATGTCTGAGGCCAAAAAGAATGCTGCTGCCGTAGAAAATGGGTATCCGCAGCCAAGCGCTCCAAGTGCGTCCGGTTTGAATCGACGTACGTTTCTCTACCAGCTCACACTGGCCGGCGCCAGCGCTGCAACTTGCAGTCAATGGGCGCTCGGAGCCATGCAGGATATTGTCCCCCAGACGATCGACAATCCGCTTCGCGGCTACCCCAACCGGGACTGGGAAAAGCACTACCGGAATCTTTATGCGTCCGATTCGTCGTTCACCTTTCTTTGTGCGCCCAACGATACGCACAACTGCTTGCTCAACGCCCACATCAAAAACGGCGTGGTGACCCGTATCAGTCCGACATTCGGATTTTCCAAAGCGACCGATTTGGCAGGCAATCAGGCCAGCGCTCGCTGGGAGCCTCGCGTGTGTCAGAAGGGGCTTGCACTCGTCCGCCGCTTTTATGGTGACCGACGTTGCAAGCGACCGTTGGTGCGAAAGGGATTCAAGCAATGGTGCGATGATGGTTTCCCGCGCGATCCGCAAACCGGTGCCGTCGATTACGACAAGTATCTTCAGCGCGGAAAAGACCCTTGGGTTCCCGTCACATGGGAGGAAGCCTTCGCCTACTCCGCAAAAGCCCTCAAAAATATTGCCGAAACGTATAACGGCGCCGAAGGCCAACGCAAGCTGGTGGCTCAGGGGTACGATCCGTTGATGGCCGAGGCGACGCAGGGGGCGGGCGTGCAGGTGCTGAAATTCCGTGGCGGGATGCAGGCCTTGGGCGCGACGCGCATCATGGCGCAATATCGTCTGGCCAATTCGATGGCGCTGCTTGACGCCCACATTCGCGGCACCGGTCCAGAGGATTCTGTCGGTGCCCGAGGCTGGGATAACTACACTTGGCATACCGATCTGCCGCCGGGACATCCGATGGTGATCGGTCAGCAGACCTGCGATTTTGACTTGTGCAATGTCGAGCATTCAAACTTGATTCTTTGTTGGGGGATCAATTGGATTTGCACCAAGATGCCCGATGCACATTGGTTGACCGAAGCTCGCATGAAAGGCTCAAAAGTCGTCGTCATCGCTTGTGAATATTCAGCGACTACCAGCAAGGCTGATCAGGCATTTATCGTCCGGCCCGGTACCACTCCGGCACTCGCACTCGGGCTGTCTCAGGTCGTCATCGAGGAGAAGCTTTACGATGAACGATTCGTTCAAGCCCATACCGACTTGCCGCTGTTGATTCGTCTCGACACGGGCAAAATGTTGCGGGCCAGCGATGTCTTTGCCGGTCACCAGCCTGCAGATTTGTCCAATGGTCTGGTCGTTTTGCGTAATGGAGAGAAAGCACCAGCTCCTTATTTGCAGCCCTATGCTCTGGTGACTGAAGAACGTCGACTTCAATGGGGCGACTATGTTTGCTGGGATCGGGCTGCCCAGCAGCCTGCCATCATTAACCGAGACCAGGTTGGAAAACTCTTTTTCGATACCAACATCCAACCGGCGCTCGAGGGAACGTTTGATGTCCGCTTGGCCAATGGGCAGACGGTTCAGTGTCGCACCGTCTTTGATGCCACACGAGAGATGCTCGATGGATCCTATACGCCTGACCAGGTCGAGAAGTTGACTTGGGCTCCCGCTGACGCGATTCGAAAGCTGGCTCGTCAGATTGCCGCCAATCCGGAAAAGACGTCTTTTGTGATGGGCATGGGGCCGAATCAGTTTTTCAATAACGATCTGAAAGACCGTGGCGTGTTTCTGATCGCGGCGTTGACTCGAAACGTCGGCTTTATCGGAGGCAATGTCGGCTCGTATTCCGGCAACCACCGCGTCGCATTCTTCAGTGGCGCTACTCAATATAACACTGAGAATCCTTTTGATCTGGAGCTTGACCCTGACAAGCCGGCGCGGCCACGCCGATATTTCCAAGCCGAATCGGTGCATTATTTCAATCATGGCGACACGATCTTGAGGTACGGCAAAGCAGTATTGACGGGCAAGACTCATATTCCGACTCCCACCAAGGCGATCCACGTTTCCAACTCCAATTCCCTCATTGGCAATGCCAAGGGACATTACGAGACGGTGGTCAATACGCTTCGCCGAGTTGAATTTGTGGCCATCAACGAATGGTGGTGGACGGCGAGCTGCGAATATTGCGACGTGGTCTTCCCCGTCGATAGCTGGGCGGAGTTCAAGTATCCCGATCTTACCATCAGCGTCACCAACCCCTTCCTGTATGTCTTTCCGGCAACGCCACTTCCTCGCATTCACGATACTCGCAGTGATCTTGAAGTGGCAGCCGGATTGACTATGGCGATGGCTGAGTTGACAGGCGATCGGAGGTTTGCCGATATGTGGCACTTTGTCCGCCAGGGAGATGTACGACCTTACTTGCAACGGATTCTCAATTTCTCCAGCTGTCTTCGTGGCTATCGAATTGAAGATCTCGAAGCCAAGGCGGCTCAAGGGATTCCGGCGATTTTGAATACGCGAACGTATCCCAAATTCATCGGCTACGAACAATCGACCGAAAGCCGTCCCTGGTACACGCGCACAGGGCGACTGGAGTTCTACCGTGATGAACCGGAGTTTATGGATGCAGGGGAAAATCTGGTGGTGCATCGCGAGCCGATCGACTCGACGTTCTACGAACCCAACGTGATCGTCGCCAGGTCCCACCTGCTGTTGCGACCGAAGTCTCCTGAGGACTATGGGGTTTCACGCAGCGATTTGTCCGGTGATGCACGGCAGGCCCGGAATGTGATTTTGACGGTGGAAGAGCTGATGAAAACGCAGCATCCGTTGATGAAGTACGGCTACAACCTGATCTTTCACACGCCGAAGTATCGCCACGGAGCTCATACGACTCCCACGGATGTTGACATTATCGCAGTCTGGTTTGGGCCGTTCGGCGACATGAATCGCGAAGACCGGCGGATGCCCATGGTGGCAGAAATGTATGTCGATATGAACCCGCTCGATGCCAAGGCGCTGGGAATTGAAGAAGGCGACTACGTCTGGATTGATGCCGATCCAAAAGATCGGCCCTTTCATGGCTGGGAGAAGAATCCCGAATGGTACAAGGTCTCAAGACTGATGTGTCGCGCGAGGTACTATCCGGGAACGCCGCGCGGTGTTACCCGCATGTGGCACAACGCTCATGGTTCGACCTGGGGGACGGTTCACGGTGCGGAAAAGCATCCGACAGGGATGGCTGAATCGCCGCTGAGCAAATACAAGTCCATGTTCCGATTCGGAAGTCATCAGAGTTGCACGCGCGGATTTATCAAGCCCACCCACATGACGGACACGCTGTTCGTTAAGGATCAGTTTACCCAAGAGATCACGCAAGGTTTTGTTCCGGATGTTCATTGCCCTACCGGTGCACCGCGCGAAGCGATGGTGCGAATCACCCGCGCCGAACCCGGCGGATTAAATGGACGAGGACTGTGGCGTCCCGCAGCATTGGGACTCAGGCCGACCTACGAAAACGAAATACTGAAACGATTTTTGGCAGCAGGTTATCTGGAAAAAGTGTGACGTTGGAACTCAGTCTCGGCCTTAAACAGGAACTGAAACATGGCAAAGCGATTCAACTGGCAGATCGGGCGCGAGCAGGATTACCCCTATGACGCTCCGCCCCCCAAGCGTCAAGTAGCGTACGTGTTTGACACTAACAAGTGCATTGAGTGTCAGACCTGTACGGTGGCTTGTAAAACGGCCTGGACGAGCGGCAAGGGCCAGGAAAATATTTTCTGGAACAACGTCGAGACCAAGCCTTATGGCGGCTATCCGCATGCTTGGGACAGTAAGCTGATGGATAAATGCGGAGGCTGCCAATGGAAGGAAGATGGTGAAAAGAAACTCTATACGCTCAACAGTCCAACGATTTTCGAGAAGAATGGTGAGGGCAAGCCGCCGCTCGGACACTTGCCAACGGAGCGGGATTATTCCGCTCCCAATCTTGGCGAGGACGATCTTTCGAAAGCGGTGGATCTCGGTTCCTATTTCGAGGGAACGCACGAAGGATGGTTGTTTTATCTGGCAAGGATCTGCAATCACTGCGACCATCCCGCGTGTGTGGCTGCATGCCCGCGCAAGGCGATTTATAAACGGGAGGAAGACGGCATTGTTTTGGTCGACCAGGAGCGATGTCGCGGTTATCAACATTGCGTCGAAGCCTGTCCCTACAAGAAAGTGTTCTTCAACGTCATCAGCCGAGCCAGTGAAAAATGTATTGGCTGCTTTCCTCGCGTTGAAGAAGGCAATGTCGCGCTTTGTGTTGAATCCTGCATCGGCAAGATTCGTATGCATGGGTTCCTGACCACCGACGGGCCGCCACGAGAAGACAATCCACTCGACTACATTATCAAGATTCGCAAGCTGGCTCTCCCAAGCTATCCCCAATTTGGTACGGGACCGAATGTGTTTTACATTCCGCCCGTCCATGTGCCCGATCCGTTTCTGGAGATGATTTTCGGTCCAGGGGTCGAGGAAGCAAAAGAGTTGTATCGCAACCTGAAAGATGATCGGAAATTGCTGGGGGCGTTGATGTTGTTCGGCGCCAGTCCTCGCATCATCACCCGGTATGAAGTCCAGGGCGACGAAGCCGTCGGATGGGATGTGAATGATCAAGAATGCGTTCGCGTCCCGTTTACCGAGCCAACTTATTTAAGAAAGCACTTTGACGAACAGTACGAAGCGTATCGACAGAATACGGTTTAAATCAGGAACCATTCCATGAACACACAAACCAACGAACCCCATAAACTCCTGCTGGTCGTGGTGACGGCTTTGGCGTTGATTGTGATTGCCATGGTCTCGGCGATCTTCCTGGCCACTCGCCGTCCGGTCGTCGTCGTGATACCTGGCAGTGACGTCACCGAGGTAGCACCCGACCCGTCTGCGATTGCAGAGGGAGTGGCAAGCTCGGGTGTAGCCGCCGATGCTCCCATGCCCGAACTTTTCGTCACCCAAACACCCTCGGCTCCTGCGATTGACAATCCGCTCGATCCCCAGTGGGAGCAAATTGCCGAGACGGAAATACCACTCACGGCTCAGCAGGTGGCGGAGCCGATGCTCGGCGCGGGCACCGTGACGAGCGTACGGGTACAGGCACTGCGCGATACGAGTCGATATTTATGGCGAGTGAGCTGGGAACAGCAACACCCCTCGACCCAAAGTGACTTCGGCCAGTTTTCCGATGCGGTTGCGATTCAGTTTCCGCTCACCGACGGTGCCCCCTACACCATGGGTGGACCCGGAATGCCCGTTTCCATTTTCTATTGGCGAGCGTTGTGGCAAAAGGACGTAGATGAAGGATTTCAGGATACGGTCGTCACCAAGCCCAACGCCTACAACGATTTCTATTGGTTTGCACCGCAAACAGGCCCTTATCCAGCCGACAAACTGGCTGAGAATCCGATTGCCAAACAGTGGATGATTGCTGCGTCGGCAAATAATCCGATGTCCGATTTCGGTCGGACGTGCCCCATGGAAAATATCAAGGCGAATGGGTTTGGAACGGCAACTCATGCTGCCAATGGTCCGGGGCAGGCTCGCGGAGTTTGGGACCAGGGGCGTTGGTATGTCGTGTTCGAGCATCCCATCGACGAAAGTGATGAGTTGGTCAAGCGCTTCAAGCAGAATCCCCAGCAACAACTGATCGCGTTTGCGGTCTGGGATGGATCCGCTCAAAACCGGGGTGGGATGAAGAATATCTCAAACTGGATTCCAATGAGGATCAACCCATGAATGGATCGTCCATCCGCCAAGCAGCCCGGGCTGATTTGGTTTTGTTGACTGCCGACATGCTGCGTCCGCCTCAGTCGGGAAAGGTCCCTGACTGGGTCTCCCTTACCGAGGAAGAATGGCGGCAACTTCTTGAGGCTGCCGAGCTTCCCGTCTCGACGTCCAGCGATGGAACAACGCTGGCAGACACGTTGGAAGAAGTCTTTCAACAGGCCCGGCTCGTGGCGCCCGATGCCTGGTCAGATGAATACTGGAGGTTGTTTGACAGTTCCACCGCCTGCCCGATCAACCAGGCTTCCTATGTTCGCCGTGACAAAGGGACCATCCTGGGAGACCTGGCCGGTTTCTACAATGCCTTCGGGTGGCATTACAACACGAACACCGGAGAACGACCGGATCATCTACTCTGCCAACTGGAGTTTGTCAGTTTGCTATTCGCGATGTCGTCCCGCGCTGATTCGGATGAACAGCGCGAAGTCGTCGACGATGCTTTGCAGACGTTTGCCTACCTGCATATGCACGACTGGCTGCCTTCGTTCTGCTGGCAATTGTGTGAGACAACCCGACTACCACTTTTCGGGGCGGTGGGAACGTGGCTGGTCATGCTGTGGGATGCGTTGACGCTGGTTTGCCAGTGGCCGGTCGATCAACAAGAACCAGAGAAACTGACACCACTTGGCGACGTCGAGAATCCCTACGAATGTGCCGCCAACGGGTTGGTGCAATTGGGAGAACATTGAGGGATGAGGGATGAGGGATGAAGGATGAAGGATGAAGGATGAAGGATGAAGGATGAAGGATGGATAAACGGCGGTAGAAAGAACAGACGCAGAAAAATCTTACGATTCAAACGTTGAAGCAGGCCAATGACAGCCACTGATTCCAATCAACAAACTTTGCGAAAGACGGGCGACCGGTTTGCTCCCGGTTCGTTTATCGTTGCGGCCGTCAGTGGTTTTCTGTTGTTGGTGGTGATGCAATGCCTGTTGATCGTCTGGTTGACCTATGGATCGAGCTTCGGGACCGATGACCGATGGTCCGTCTGGAATTTGTGGGCCGCCCTTCCGTTGTTGGTCCTGTTTTGGGGATTGTTCAATTTGCGTTGGGCGGTCGAAGCATTGCGGACGCTGAGCTGGAATGCCGCGTATCCGTACCTCGGCGCTCTGCTGTGCTGTGGAATCGGTGGACTGGGGTTGCAGGCACTCTTCGCAGCCCGTGCGCTGAGCGACTCGCCGATCACGCTGGACTATTCCCATCTCGGTACACCTCGCGTTGCCGCTCAACCCTCAGCCGCGCCGGTTGCCGTTGGAGATGCCACCGAAGGCAAGTCCATTTTTTCTTTATCTTGTGTTACCTGTCATGGCCCAACAGGAGATGGTTTGAATAACTTGGCCCCGTCCTTGCGTGCCAGTGATTTTGTCAAAGCGGCGGATCCCACGGCTATCCTACAGGTGATTGTCCAGGGGCGGACGGTCGACGATCCCGCAAACAAAAGTGGCAAAGCGATGCCCGCTCGCGGTGGAAATCCATTCTTGACCGATCAACAAGCCGTACACTTGGCTGCTTTTGTGAAAAATCTCACAGAAGGTACGGCGGTCGCCGAATCGAATTCAGGCACTCCGGTCGTTCAATTGTCGCGATGGGTGGTGCCGGCGGCGGCCAAGCCACCGGAAGGAATGATCAACCTGACGCCGGACAAGCACTTGATAGGCCCCGCATTTCAATTGAGAAGTGAAGAAAGACGAAGTGAGCTGGTCCGCAATTTAGGCTTCGCTGCCGTGGCGGCCCACAGCTTCTTCCTGCTGGGCTTGTTTCTGGCCGCCAGTCAACTGCTGTTCGGCAGGCTGCTGGGGGTGCGCATGACGGGGAGTTCCACGCGAATCCAGATCATTACCTGGGGCTGGATGGCGGCGACGCTTGCGTGGGGGTTGCTGTGGGTTTTGTTTGGTTTGTCATAGTGGAATAACGTCAAGAGCAAAGGAATAGTCCCAAAATAAAATCCCGATTTCATCAACGTTAATCACAACCCGAAGCGTAAGCGAGGGACCAATCAGGGGCAGTTTCCCTCGCTTACGCTTCGGGTTGTGATGAAAATTAAGAAGTTATTTCAGGACAATTCCCAACCTGGAGTCGTGCCGGAGAGTGAATCAAAATGGCTGACATCAATCAAGTCACAATATTGCAGAACGACGAACCGACGGATGACAAGTTCCTGTTCCCGCGATGGGCAAACTATATGGTTCCAGCGGGCGTTATCTTGGCAATCGGGGTGTTGACCTATGTTCCGGTGCTCTTGTCGTTCGGACTTTCGCCCCTGACTCGAGACGTCGGCTACCAGCCTGTGCAGCCGATTCCGTTTTCGCACAAAGTCCATGCGGGCGACTTGCAGATCGATTGCCGCTACTGCCATAGCACCGCCGAGAAAACCGCCTTTGCTGCGATTCCGTCCACCCAGGTCTGCATGAACTGTCATGCATCGGTGCGAGCTGAAAGTGAGTCGCTGGCCGAGATGCGAAACAGCTATACCGACGGAACTCCAATCGACTGGATCAAAATCCACGACTTGCCTGACTTCGTTTACTTCAATCATTCAGCCCATATCAACCAAGGGGTGGCTTGTGTGACCTGTCACGGACGAATTGATCAGATGGATCAGGTTTATCAAAGCGAACCGATCTCGATGGGTTGGTGCTTGAATTGCCATCGACAGCCGGAAGCGTTTCTCCGGCCGCGCGATCAGGTTACGAACATGGAATGGGATGCCCTGTCCGCAACGGGCAAGACGCAGCAAGAGTTGGGATCCGAGCTAAAGTCACGTTACCAAATTCAATCCAGGGAATTCATGACGAGTTGCACCGTATGTCACCGATAATCGATCACTACTGGCGCTCGATGGAAGAGCTGGATAATTCTTCAGACTTGCAGGAGATGTTGCATGACCAGTTTCCGGAAATCGGAAGGCTGCCAGTGGATCATCTTGATCGGCGGCGATTCTTGCGGTTGGTGGCCGCTTCGTTGGCCTTGGCAGGTGTGACGACAAGTGGTTGTCGTCGCTGGCCGGTGGAGGAAATCCGCCCCCACTCGGCGCAGCCGGAAGGAACTCTGCCGGGCGTGCCACAATTTTACGCGTCCAGTTTTGAGCTTGATGGAGTATCCACCGGCGTACTCGTCAAAAGTTACGACGGACGACCGATCAAAATCGATGGCAATCCAGACCATCCATTCTCTCTCGGTGCGACCGATGTGATGATGCAGGCCAGTATCCTGGAGATGTACGACCCCGAGCGAAGTCATCGCTACGTCCAGCGAGTTGCCCCACCAACCTCACAGGAATCAGCGGAATCAGCCGGATCGAATCCGGCAATGCCGCGCAGCGTCGATCGAACCGCAGCCGATTTTCAGCGTTTTGCATCGGCCCATTTTCGCACGCTGCGAGAAAAGAAAGGGGCCGGGTTGGCAGTTCTGATGCCGCCTCATTCCAGCCCAACGGTGGCCCGGTTGAAACGGGAACTGGAAACTTCGATTCCCCAAGCTCGCTGGTTTGCCTATCAACCCCTTCACCATGATTTCGAATATGCGGGCAGTCAGCTTGCATTCAATCGCAACCTGCGTCCGCAATTCGCACTCGACAAGGCTCAAGTGATCGCGACGTTTGATGCGGACTTGTTGGGAACCCATCCTGCCAAACTGCGGTACGCACGCGACTGGGCCGCCGGCCGCAAGACGGTTTCGCAAGGGCATATGAATCGCTTGTATGTCGTCGAAAGCGGGTATTCAATCACGGGTTCCGTCGCTGACCTGCGAATGGCGATTTCGCCGACTCAGGTCGCGCAAAGTCTCGGGTACATCGCAGCGCGTTTGGGCTTGTTAGACATAGTGCCGAGCGGCCTGACGGAATCGCAGCAGCAATGGCTCGATATCCTGGTCGCCGATCTGACCGCTGCTCGCGGTGCTTCGATCGTCGCCGCCGGGCCGGCGCAGCCCGCTGAAGTCCATCAACTAGTTTGGGCGATCAACGAAGCTCTAGAGAATTTTGGCCGTACGATTCGGTTTTCCGATGAGCCTCTGGCCCAATCGGTCGGGAATCTTGAGTCGATCACGCAGTTATCGAATCTACTCAACGGCAATGTGATTCAGACATTGGTCATCATCGGAGGCAACCCGATTTATGATGCTCCCGCCAATGCGGGCCTGAATCTGGCCTCACCCCCCGAGCGGCCACTGACAACGATTCATCTCAGCAACGATGAGAACGAAACATCGCAGCACTGCACCTGGAATCTTCCTGCGGCTCATTTTCTCGAATGCTGGGGAGATGGCCTCGCTTGGGACGGGACTTACTCGGTTCAACAGCCATTGATTTTGCCGATGTTCGAAGGTTTGTCCGTCATCGAATTACTTTCGTTGATGGCTGGCGGCGGTGGCAAAGGGCAATCGCTGGTTCGTTCCACATTTGATCAACGGTTTCCAGCCGCCGGAAAAAAGGGCTGGGAGATCGCCTTGCATGGTGGTCGGGTGCCGGACAGCCAATTTTCTCTCGTTTCAGATCCTCCCGTAAAATGGAATCGTGAGATTCAATTTCTATCGCCGCAGAAGCAGGGGCTCGAAGCTCGCTTTGCGCCCGATAACAAAGTCCTCGATGGGCGATTCGCTAATAACGCCTGGCTGCAAGAGCTGCCCGATCCGTTGACCAAGTTGACCTGGGACAATGCGGCACTGATCGCCAAGTCAGATGCTCAGCGGCTCGGAATCAAGCACGGCGAACGGATTCGTATCGAGACTGGCGAGCCGAGCAAACCCATCGAGATTGTGGCCTATATCATGCCCGGGCACGCCGAAGGCTGTGTCACGCTACCGCTGGGTTATGGACGACAGGCAGGAGGAAGCATCGGAAGCGGTGTTGGATTCAGCGTCTGGCCGTTGCGAACTACCGAGCACAGCTACCACCTGACCTCCGTGCGAGTGAGCGGAACGGGAAGCAACCATCCACTTGCGGCCACGCAACTGCACCACTTGATTCCTTCCGTTGCTGATTATGCACTGAAGTATCGATTGGGTGAGAAAGGAAAGCCGGGCTCGATCGTTCACGAGACAACCTTGGCGGAGTTCAAGCTGGATCATCATGCACCACACGGTCATGCCCACGCCGTCCACCCTGCACCGATGTTCGACCAACCCCATTCGTTCGACACGCCCCATCGCTGGGGGATGGCGATTGATTTGAATACCTGTATCGGCTGCAGCAGTTGCGTGGTGGCGTGTCAAGCAGAAAACAACATCCCTGTTGTCGGCAAGGCAAATGTTGCCAACTCGCGTGAGATGCACTGGCTGCGGATCGATCGCTACTTCAAAGGCTCGGTCGACGATCCGGACATTGTTCACGTACCGGTCACTTGCGCCCACTGTGAAAACGCGCCCTGCGAACAGGTGTGTCCGGTAGCGGCGACGGTTCACGACACAGAGGGCATCAACGGCATGGTATACAACCGATGCATTGGAACGCGGTACTGCGCCAACAATTGTCCCTACAAGGTTCGGCGTTTCAATTACTTCGAATATCACGCCGTTCATCCGCGAAGCCCTGCCCGACCGTGGCTCGGGATTCCGGATCAACAACTCGCGAGCGAAGTTTCGCCGCTGGTTCAATTGATGCACAATCCGGATGTTTCAGTGCGCATGCGGGGCGTGATGGAGAAATGTACTTATTGCATACAGCGAATTTCCAACGCGCGGATCGCCGCCAGGAATGAACGAGTCGCGGGGAGACGTGATTCGAGTCTGCTGA
Organism: uncultured Pirellulaceae bacterium; assembly: GCA_964414815.1. Lineage (GTDB taxonomy): Bacteria > Planctomycetota > Planctomycetia > Pirellulales > Pirellulaceae > Mariniblastus. Next base: position 95,592 of record CAYPXY010000008.1, read on the forward strand.
CCGATGGGGAGGTTCTGACGGCTTGCCAGACCTCTTGCCCGACGCAGGCCATTTCATTCGGCGATTTAAACGATACTCAGTCAATCGTTTCGAAAGCCCGCCAGGACGACCGACATTACGAGATGCTGGAAGAGTTGAACTTAGGCGCACGAACGACTTACCTGGCGAAAATCAGGAACCGATAACCATGGCAACTATCTCCGATACTCAACGCGACCCGGCCCTGGACACAACGCCTGACCAATGGGAAGTGCAGAAGTACGATCCGACTCGGCGAACGCCTCTGGTGTTGGGCAATCACGACTTCACCAGCGTGACGGATTTGGTGACAGGTATCAACCTGCGCCGCACGCCGCCGATGTGGTATGTGGCGTTTGCCATTTCGCTGTCGATGCTGTCGTTGTTTGCCGTGACGACGGGATACTTGTTGCTGACCGGTGTGGGGGTGTGGGGAAATAATAATACCGTGAGCTGGGGCTTTCCGATTATCAACTTTGTTTTCTGGGTCGGGATCGGCCACGCGGGCACCTTGATTTCGGCGATTCTGTTTTTGCTGAGACAGAATTGGCGAACCGGTATCAATCGCTTTGCCGAGGCGATGACGATTTTTGCGGTTTGCTGCGCGGGAATCTTTCCCGGCATTCATGTGGGGCGACTCTGGTTTGCCTATTGGTTGGCACCCTATCCGAGCGACCTGGCCATGTGGCCGAACGCGCGTAGTCCCCTGTTCTGGGATGTGTTTGCGGTCGGAACCTACGCAACAGTATCGTTGTTGTTCTGGTACATGGGGATGGTGCCGGACCTGGCAACGCTGCGCGACCGGGCGAAGAATCGTGTCGCGCAGATGCTGTATGGATTTTTTGCACTGGGCTGGAATGGATCGAACCGGCATTGGCTGCGGTTTGAAAAGGCTTACTTGCTGCTGGCCGCGCTCGCGACACCTCTGGTGCTGAGTGTTCACAGCGTCGTTTCGTTTGACTTTGCCACGTCGCTCATTCCGGGATGGCATACGACGATCTTCCCTCCGTACTTCGTGGCGGGTGCGGTCTTCGGTGGATTTGCGATGGTGCTGGTGCTGGCGATCCCGTCACGTGAATGGTTTGGGCTCAAGGACATCATTACACACCGGCATATTGAGAACATGGCGCGGGTGATGTTGGCCACCGGGCTGATCGTGGCGTACGCCTATTCGATTGAGTTTTTCACAGCTTGGTTCAGCCAACATCATTACGAACAATTTGTATTCCTCAATCGCCCCTTCGGACCGTACTGGTGGGCTTTCTGGACGATGGTCACGTGCAATGTGATCGTTCCGCAACTGTTGTGGTTTTCAGCAATCCGCAAGCGAATCTGGGTGGTGTTCGCGATCGCCGTGCTGGTCAACGTGGGAATGTGGTTCGAACGATTTGTGATCGTGGTGACTTCGCTGCATCAGGATTACCTGCCGTCGAGTTGGTCGATGTTTGCGCCTACTTGGGTCGATTTGACCATGTTCCTGGGCAGCTTTGGGTTGTTCTTCACGCTGTTCCTGCTGTTCTGTCGGTTCCTGCCGATGGTGGCCATGGCCGAAGTCAAAACCGTGATGCCCCAAGCCCACGGGCACGAACCCCCGATCCGCTTCGATTACCAACCAAGCCCCGACACTCCGAAAGAATTGCAGCGAGGGCATTGGTTCACATGATGAATGTTGTTGTAGCTGAATGAAGTAACTGTGCATGAAGATGAAATTGAGAACTAATCCTGGGACCTATTGTAGCAGCGTCTCTCCGAGACGCTGATCTGCGAGTCTCGGAGAGACTCGCCTACATGACATGGCTTTGGGAAAAGCTCCAAGCTGAGATAGCGATGAACGAGAAACCACAATCCGACGTTGATGAAGCTACCGACAAAGCGGTGTTCGAAACTCCAGCCGGCGCAAAACCTTTTGCGCTTGTGGCCGAGTTCGAAGCCGTGGCGGATGTGATGCATGCGGCGGAGCAAATTCGAGACGCCCACTACAGCGTTTGGGATGTTCACAGCCCCATGCCGATTCATGGCATCAACACCTGCATGGGGCTGCGTCCCACGATTCTGCCCTGGATTACGCTGGCCCATGGCCTGGTCGGATTTAGTTTGGGGTTGCTGATGGTTTGGTGGATCAACGCAACCACGATGCCGGGTGTCCCCACCAACCTGCAAGGCTACCAATATCTGATTAGTGGCAAACCGATCTTCAGTTTGCCAGCCAACATTCCGGTGATTTTTGAGATGACGATTTTGTTTTCAGCCATTGGAACGCTGCTGGGCATGCTGGGGCTGAACAAGCTGCCGATGCTTTCGAATCCACTCAGCAAGTCTCGGCTCATGTCGAGGGCTACGGCGGATCGGTTTCTCGTCGTGATCGATGCCGATGATCCGCAGTTTGAATTATCGGGGACGACTGAGTTTCTCAAGTCCCTCAATCCAACCGCCATTGAACTGGTGACGGAGGACCCATGAGTACCTATCAACAAGAACAATTTCCCCTGCCCACTCCGGAGCGGTTGCGACGCGAACTGAGATTGCGACGTCCTCCGTGGTGGATGGTGTTGCTGTTGATCGGGGGCATGATAGGAACCTGGTTGCCGCTCGCGGTGATCCATCGCATCCGAACCACTCATTCGGCGCAGCCTCGATTTCATCTGTTTCACGACATGGACAAACAGCCCAAACGGGGAACACAATCTTCACACGAATGGTTTCAGGATGGACGCGCGATGCGGCTGCCGGTCGAAGGCACGCTCGCCCGCGGTCAGTTGAGCCACAATGAACATTGGTCTCACGGCTATTTTGCTTCGGTTGATTCCGAGACGGGAGGCGAGACATTGTCGTTTGCGACCTCCTTGCCTCCGGAGTTGCCGCTCAATGAACGGCTGTTGGCCAGAGGCAAGCAACGTTACACAATTTACTGTGCGATCTGTCATGGCGACGATGGATTGGGGAATGGGCCAATCAACCGCCGGGCCGTCGAGCTGAAGGAAGCCAAATGGGTGGCAGCCACCAATCTGATGACGGCCGAAATACGAGAGCGGGCGGATGGCCAGATTTATCAGGCGATTCGCGATGGGGTTCGCAATATGCCTGCCTATGGATCGCAGATCGATCGCGATGATCGCTGGGCCATCGTTGCCTGGGTGCGTGAACTTCAAGCCCATTCTCCCGTCGCCCAAACTCAGGAGCCACCCCAATGACTGACGCTCATCGTTCCTTTGATCCCAAATCCATCCAACCGATGTGGTTGTCGGTGTCGAGAAAGTTCGTGTTACTGCTGATCGTGGGAGTTGCCGTCGGTGTGATCGCCGCGTGGCTGGGCAGCACGGTCTATGCCAATGGTTGGCGGCGATTACAGCTTGCTTATCTAGTGGCCTTCAGTTTCGTCTTGAGTCTGTCGTTGGGGTCCTTGTTTATCGTACTGATTCAGCATCTGGCCCGGGCCGGCTGGTCCGTTATCATTCGCCGACCGGCGGAGATTTTCTCGCTGAACATTGTCACGGTCGCGATCCTGGCGCTTCCCATTGCCTGGTGCGTGCAGCGAGGAGAGGTTTATCCTTGGGCGCAGATCGGTCATGGAAGTACGTCTCATGCGAATAAAGAAGCTGAGAACACTGAACCTTCCGTGGCCCAGAGTGGCTTGGTAGAAATCTCTGCTACCAATGTTGATGACATTCCAATCATAACCCGAAGCGTAAGCGAGGGACGATGGTTCATCCCTCGCTTACGCGTCGGGTTGGGATTTCCACCAGGCCAAGTCCACGGTGCCGTGCAAATGGAAGACGACGGAAATCAAATTGCGGTGCGGCAGGCGGTACATCACATCGGTGATAGTGACGCGCATTCTGCATCAAAGGAAACAACAAAAGATCAAATTCTTGCCGATCTGTATGTGCATCAAACACCGGATGATCTTACGCGGGCCAAGCAACCGTGGCTCAATCGCCAGAGTTTTCTGACTCGAATGCCACTGTATTTTGGCGTGTGGGTCGTCATTGCGGGCTTCTACTTTCAGCAGTCGCGGCGACAAGACCTGGTTGCCGACCGGTTCGCAGCGACACGACGGATGGAGTGGTTGGCGGGAGTTGCTGCGATTGCGTTTGGTTTTTCGTTAACCTTCGCCGCCTTCGATTGGCTGATGTCGCTTGATCCACACTGGTACAGCACCATGTTTGGCGTCTATTTCTTTGCGGGATGTGCGGTGGGTGGCTTTGCGGTCAATTTGCTGGCAATTCATTTGGCCAATCGACGGCGAGTGATGTCTGGCTTGATCAGCGACGAACACCGCCGGGACTTGGGACGATTCCTTTTCGCATTTGTATTTTTCTGGGGCTATATTGCCTTCAGTCAATACATGCTGCTGTGGTATGCCAATGTCCCCGAGACGACTCGCTGGTTTGCAGTTCGGGGGGCCTCGATGGCGACAGGCTATTCCAATAGCTGGGGCTGGCTATTGCTGGCGTTGTTGTTTGGCCATTTCTTCATTCCGTTTCTGGGCATCATGAGTCGGCACGTCAAATCCAGTTCACGGGCGATGATCTTTTGGACGAGTTGGCTGTTGGTGATGCACTACTTTGATTTGTACTGGCTGGTGATGCCGGAGTTGGGGCCGCAATTTACGTTTGGCTTGATTGAACTGGGAACATTGATGGGAGTCGTTTGTTTCTGGCTGCTCGGGGCGTCATTGATCGCAACGAGAACCAGCTTGGTAGCGGTGGGCGATCCGCGATTGAGTGAATCGTTGCGAGCCGTCGAGATGTATTAATGCAAGCACCCCAACCCACTTGAAAGGATGTACGCGATGTCGCTTTTGGAGCAAATGAACTCTCAATCGTCAAACCAGGCAACCGGTCTCAACATTGAGCCCCGATTTTGTCCGCCCGACGTGGTCAGTCCATGGGAAACGGTGGAATGGGAAATTCGATCGGCCGCCATTAAGGACGATACCGGAGGGCTATTGTTCGAGCAGACCGATTGCCGGATGCCCAAGTCGTGGAGCCAGCTTGCGACCAACGTTGTGGTGAGCAAGTACTTTTATGGCGAGAGCAATACTCCTGAGCGAGAGAACAGCTTGCAGCAACTCATCCATCGCGTCACGCGAACGATTGCGGATTGGGGAATCGCTGACGGCTACTTTGCGACGGCGGAAGAGGGTGAACATTTCTATCGCGATCTATCCTGGCTTTGTTTGCATCAATACGGAGCCTTTAATTCTCCGGTGTGGTTTAACGTCGGGCTGCATCAGTCGTATCAAATCCTGGGTGATCCAACCAATTGGCGATGGAATCCTCAATTACAACAGACTGAGATAACAAGCAATCCTTACCAGTATCCTCAGTGTTCCGCCTGCTTCATTCAAAGTGTGGAGGACAGCCTGGAATCGATCATGCACTTGGCCAACAGCGAAGCGAGGCTGTTCAAGTACGGATCGGGAACCGGCACCGACTTGTCGAGCATACGCTCGCATTGCGAAAAACTGGCGGGCGGTGGTCGTCCATCGGGGCCACTTTCGTTCATGCAGGTGTTTGACCAGATCGCGGGCGTTGTTAAATCGGGAGGCAAAACCCGACGCGCGGCCAAGATGCAGTCTTTGAAGGTTGAGCATCCAGACATCCTGGAATTCATCGAGTGCAAATCAAAAGAAGAACAAAAGGCGCGTGTACTAATTGAAAAGGGAGGTTATGACCCAAGTTTCAATGGTGAAGCCTATCAGTCGATCAAGTTTCAGAATGCTAACCTGTCCGTTCGGGTCTCCGATGAATTCATGCGAGCCGTTGAGGAAGATCGACCGTGGACCACACGCTGGGTGACCGATCCGCGGATGGATGGCCCCACCTATTCGGCCCGCGAACTGTTTCGAAAAATGGGAGAGGGAACGTGGCGGTGTGGTGATCCGGGGATTCAGTTCGACTCGACGATCAATCGTTGGAACACCTGTCCCGCATCCGGAAGAATCAATGCCAGCAATCCATGCAGCGAATACATGTTTCTGGACAACACCGCTTGCAATTTGGCCAGCATTAATTTGATCAAGTTTCGGATGGCCGATGGGACCTTTGACGTCGAGCGATTCACGGCTGCGTGTCGACTGTTTTTTATTGCCCAAGACATTTTAATTGATCGATCCAGCTACCCGACTCCCGAGATCGCTGAAAATAGCCATCGATTTCGTCCTCTTGGTTTGGGCTTCAGTAACTTGGGGAGTCTGTTGATGGCCAACGGGTTGCCCTACGATTCCCCGGCAGCTCGTGGTTGGTGTGGTTTGTTGTCCGCGTTGATGACGGGCGCCGCGTATCGGTGCAGCGCTGAACTGGCCGCCATCGCAGGAGCTTTTTCTGAGTTTGAGCAGAATCGCGATTCGATGTTGGCCGTCATGGACCTGCATCGCGCTGCGATTGGCCAGATTGATCCGTCCGTTGATGAGCCGCTTCGGGCTGGGGCTGAGCAACTGTGGGATGACGTGGTGAGAATTGGCCAAAGCGTGGGTTATCGAAATGCCCAGGCAACCGTGCTGGCGCCAACGGGCACGATCAGTTTCATGATGGATTGCGATACAACCGGTATCGAGCCAGATATTGCCTTGGTCAAGTACAAACATCTCGCAGGAGGCGGATTGATGAAAATCGTCAACCAGACCGTACCACTGGCGCTTCAAACGTTAGGCTATGATGCCGACGCGATCGAGCGAATGATCGAACACATCGATCAAAAGGATACGATTGAGGGGGCGGCAGATCTCCACGACCAACACCTTCCGGTTTTTGATTGCGCCTTCGAGCCTGCCCAGGGTGGTCGCTCGATCAATTGGCAAGCCCACATCAGGATGATGGCTGCCGCGCAGCCGTTCCTCTCCGGCGCCATCTCCAAGACCGTCAATATGCCCCATTCAGTGTCGGTCGAAGACATTATGGCGGCCTACCAATGGGCTTGGGAATTGGGAGTCAAAGCGGTTGCCATCTATCGCGACGGCTCCAAATCGAGCCAACCTTTGTCGACTTCCATCGACAAGCGGGAGGAAGAAAATCAACATCATCCTCAGCCACGCCGAGAACGACTTCCTGATACCCGGCAATCGATAACGCACAAGTTCAGCGTCGCCGGCCATGAAGGCTATCTCACGGTTGGACTTTATGACGATGGGCGCCCCGGCGAGCTGTTTATCACGATGGCGAAAGAAGGGAGTACCGTAGGCGGGTTGATGGACAGCTTTGGCACGGCTATTTCCATCGCCCTGCAATACGGAGTTCCGCTCGAAGCACTGGTTCAAAAGTTTATTCACGCTCGATTTGAACCTCAAGGCTTCACCAGCAATCCGGATATTCGCATCGCGAAGAGCCTGGTCGACTATATTTTCCGCTGGTTGGGGATGCGATTTCTATCGGAATATCAACCGAAGTCAGGACAGCGTGATGGGCAACGCGGCGGCGATTTTATAGACGACGGTGAGTCGATGGTTGCAAACTCGGAGTCAACCGTTGCAAGCTCGAAGTCGATGGTTGCAAGTTCGAAGTCAACCGTTGCAAGTTCGGAGTCAATGGTGGCAAGTTCAGAGTCAGCGAAAAGGAGCGTTGGGAATCTTCAAAAGGCAGACAATCGAGACGTCACAAGCGTGCGGCCCGATTTCTCCAGTTATCAAAGCGATGCCCCCAGTTGTGATCGCTGCGGCTCGATCACGGTCCGCAGTGGCAATTGCTATCTATGCTACAACTGCGGCAACAGCCTGGGTTGTTCTTGAGGGTGGGTTGGAGTCAATCGTTCGACTACCGAAATTGTGTCCCGACGAGACGGGCAGATTGGGTTGAGTTGATCCGTTCGGCTACCAACATTGTGTTCCTACGGAACATTGACGTTTGCCGGGTCACCACGTTGTGTCAAGGACCGGCAGGTAAAAACGTAATCTAGTGTAGGCGAGTATCTCCGAGACTCGCAACATAGTGTAGGCTCCCTTCATCCCGTTAGGGACAGACAACAGGCTTCACCTGAGGGGCGTCAGAACAGATCCTGAATCTGTCGCGACCCGTGAACGATACGCTCGATTCGGACTGTCTCACGCTCGGTATCGGTATGAAAGAGGATCAGATCATTTCCGTGGATCCCCATTTGCAATCCCGGCGACAGGTCATCCCGTTTCCCAAATGCGGAGGGCATTTCAGAAATCCGCAGGCAGTTCTTCCAAGAAAGATAAAGTCCTCGCTGGGCTGTCTCTTGCGATGTAGTCGCCGATCTCCTCCAGATCGAGGATTGCTCGTAGCAAAAACTGCAGTTTCATTCCGCGTCATCCGCTGAAGTCATGTCGGCGTACTTTTTTCGCAAACGTGAGAAGACCGATTCCGCATCGATACCGGGGCCGCTTTCAACCCCCTCCTGAACCAGACGACGAAGCTCTTCCAGCTCGACCATCTCCACTTTCTTTTTCAGCTTCCATGCGCGGAGGGCTTCACGAATGACCTCGCTTGCACTCGAATACTCTCCACTCTCAACCGCTGCACGAAGCGTCGCCACCATTTCCCCAGGCAAAGCAATACTGATTTTTTCCACGGTGGACATGACGTTTTCCATTTGAAATTCCTACTCTTTATGGTAGCAATTATTCCCACCAAAGGCAGGTGCTACTGACATTACACTGCAGTACGTTTTTATCTGCCGGTCGCCTAAATTTCCGGCAAGCGACGTTTCCATTGCAAGCGGATCGGGAGGGACGAAAAGCCACTTGAGGGATACGACGCGAGCGTGGAAGTCGCGTGAGGCTGGAACTCAATGGCGGTGGTCCATGCGAACAGTTGTTCCAAAAGCACTCGCAATTCCATCCTGGCCAGCGGTGCGCCGGGACAGATGTGAATGCCCGCTCCGTAGAGTAAGTTGTCTTTCGGATCCCGATCCAGTTTCACCGTGTCGGCATCTTCAAATACTGCCTCGTCGCGGTTGGCCGCAATCCAGTTCAGAGTAATAGTTTGGCCTGCCTCGATTTGACGATCACCCAATCGAACGGGGCAAGTAGTGACGCGACGGCTGCTGTGCAACGGATTGTGAACGCGCAGGATTTCATCGATTGCGTTGGGCAGCAATGACCCATCCTGGCGAAGTCGGGCTTGATGCTCCGCTTGATGAGCCAAGTGATGAATGAGTATCCCGATCGACGCTGAAATCGTGCCCATCTCGCCCACCGTCCAGTTCCGAAGAATACTGGAGATTTCTTCGCTGCTCAGTGGGCGTCCTCCCACGGATTCTCCCACCGATTCTTGCATCAGCGATGCGGTCACGTCATCAACCGCTTCTGCCCCGCTCACTATTCGTCGTTCGATTCGTCGTTCGGTTCGTCGTTCGGTTCGTCGTTCGGTTCGTCGTTCGATTCGTTGTTCGATTCGTTGTTCGATTAGCCCATCGACGATGGCTTCGAGTTGACGAGCGAGCGTAGACAGCGCCTCGCGATCCGCACGCCGCACGGCGTCATGATGGTCGGCAACCCAGCGAAGGAGTGCCTCATGCAAACTGGCCGGCCACCCAAGAAACGCACATTGAATGCGGGCGGCAAACTGTGATGCCAGATCATTCATGACTTCTACGTCGTTGCCACGTGCCGCGACTTCTGCCAACAATTGGGCTGTGATCTTTCGGCACGTTGGCTCGAAAGCGGCCATCTTCGCGGGACTGAAATACGATTCAATGATTCGACGATACTTGGTGTGCTCAGGCGGATCCATTCCATTGGGTACTGACAAATGCTGCGAAACATGATTGCTGAATGTTTCGTGGTCGTTGAGGACTTGCATCACGTCGGCATGACGGAATACCGACCAACCGAATAGATCGCTATAAGCAACGGGGCAGCGTTCACGCATTTCGTCATAGGCCGCCACTTGATCGCGAGTCACCTCTGCGGAGTCGGGGTTCCAGTCGGATTTCATGCTGTTTTCTCTTCTGTTCAGAGCCTGTCTGTAGGAGTGGGCTGGTGAATTTCTCTGCTATCACGGTCGATAATACTCGAATCATAACCCGAAGCGTAAGCGAGGGACCGGGTTTCTTCCCTCGCTTACGCTTCGGGTTATGATTTCCACCAGGCCACCGTAGGGGGCCGATTAAGAGTCTGCCACCGTGTATTTTCCTGGATTGCTTTCGGGTGCGTCGAAGCCGTCGTCTTCCTTGGAAAATGAGCGGCCCGTCCAGAGACCAAAGACAAACCAGACCAGGGCGACCGCCCCTATAAAAAAGATGGTGTCGCCGGGAACTCGCATCCATCGCAACGTTTGCATGAGATCGGTTTGCATGAAATCGCTGCTGCGAGCGAACCAGTAACCATGCTCGACCGACGCCTTGGTCTGCAACAATCCGACGGGCAACAGGCTGAGTACGCACATCGCCATCAAGCCCACATTCATGCCCCAGAAGCCAAGCCTCAGCATACCGTCTTTCCAGATTCTGCCCGGGATCAGCACACGCAAGCACATCAGCATCAATCCAATGCCCAGCATTCCGTAGACCCCGAACAGTGCCGCATGTCCGTGCAATGGGGTGGTGTTCAAGCCTTGCATATAATACAGCGCGATCGGAGGGTTGATCATAAAACCGAACAAGCCCGCGCCAATCATATTCCAAAACGCGACGGACACAAAAAAGTAAATCGGCCATTTATAGCGTTGCACCCAGGGGGATGCTTTGCTGCGTCGCAGGTCGCCCATCGCATCAAATCCGATCAATGTCAACGGCACGACTTCGAGAGCGCTGAATACCGATCCCCATGCCAGCGCGACCGTTGGCGTACCGGAGAAATAGAGATGGTGCAATGTGCCTATGATACCACCTGCCAAAAAGATGGTTGCCGACAACAAGGCCGCTGCAGCCGCTAACCCCGGACGGATCAAATTGAGCCGCATGAAGACGAAGGCGATCACCGTAGTGGCAAACACCTCGAAGAACCCCTCGACCCACAAGTGAACCACCCACCAACGCCAATACTCGACCATGGTCAGATGTGAGTGCTGCCCCCAAGTCAGCCCCGCACCATAGAACAGCGCGATGGCTCCGGTGGCCACCGCTAATAGGATCACCAGATTCCGCTGCGAGTGGGCCTCGCTTGGGAGGGTCGTCGCGGGTTCGGCTTCGGCCGGACGACGTAGCGCCGGCCAAAGGACGCGAAGCATCAAGAACAGCCACAACAACAGCCCTGCCATCAGTGCCATCTGCCAGACACGGCCCAGTTCGACGTATTCATAACCCTGGTGACCAAGGTAGAACGAAACCGTGTCGCTCATAAAGTGCTTGACGCTCAGCCACTCGCCGGTCAACGAGCCGATGACCACCAGCAACAAGGCAGCAAACAACACGTTCACTCCCAGTCGTTGATACTTGGGCTCGTGATTGCTGACCAACGGGCCAATGAACAAACCGGCGGCCAACCAAGCTGTCGCAATCCAAAACAATCCGATTTGGACGTGCCAGGTTCGTGAGACACTGTATGGCAAGTACTCGGCCAGTGGAAATCCATAGAAGCCTCCGCCTTCGACGCCGTAGTGAGCCGTCACGATGCCGAGCGTCATCTGGAGCAAGATCAAGGCGGCAACCACCCAGAAGTATTTAATCGTGGCCTTTTGCGAAGGGGTCGCTTGCCACCGAGCCAAGGGGTCGACAACCGCGATGTCCTCCGGCTTCTCCTCCTCCTCGCGACGGGAGGCATACCACCAAGCCATGCCGGAAATACCCGCCAGTAACATGATGACACTCACGCCTGTCCAGACGACGTTGTCACCCGTTGGGCGGTTGCCAACGAGCGGTTCGTGAGGCCAATTGTTGGTATAGCTGGCAATATCGCCTGGCCTTGTGGTGGATGCTGCCCAGGAAGTCCAGAATACGAAGACACAGAACTTTCGCAATCGTTCCTCGCTCGAAATCGAACCGGCCGGGATCGCATAGTCAGCGTTGCCGCGCAGGAAGACGGTCGCGTAATGCGCAACGTTGGCCTCAAATGCCTCGGCGCGAATCGGATCAATCGTTACGGTGCCGGTCGACAGGTCGAATGTATTGGTCCGCATCAAGTCAGACAGCCGGCCGCTGAGCCGAGCTTGCTCTTCGGAATTGAGCGCCTCATACGTTTCGCCTAACTCGGCTCCTGCCCATTTGTCGAGGATGAACATCGCCTCACGATGCAGCCAATCGGCCGTCCAGTCCGGCGCAACATAGCTGCCGTGCCCCCAGATCGACCCGACCTGCATCCCGCCGAGCGACTGCCATACGTTCTGTCCCTCACTGATTTCACCCTCGTCGATCAACGTAAGGCCATCGGTCGTGACGAATTTTTGAGGGATCGGCGGCATCTCCTGATAAATCCTTGTCCCGATCCATCCGAGGACCAGGAAAGAGAGGGTTACCACAGCCGCAAAGCTGAGCCAGAGATATTTCATTATCGAATTTCCTTAGCAAATTTAAATTGTTTATTCATGGGGCCTCTACATCCATCTCAACGCACAAAACAGAATTATAGAGGATTAATTCCGAATTTACCATGTGGCATTGCTGATAGAGGGTCGGCGAAGCGTCGCTTACGCTAAAAGTGATGCGTTTTCTGACGCTTTCTCCCTTGGTTGCGTCAAATTGGCATTGGTTGTATTAATGCTTTAATGCACACTTTGATGGAATGGCGATAACGAGTAAAATTGGGAGGATGAGGGGGTCGGGAGTCGTTTCCTCGAATAAGCACAACCCACCACTGCAGAAAACGAAATGCTTATTTGAGCCCCTCGAAAATTTCAACAGAAACGACTCCCGACCCCTTCCGGTTTGACACAACGAGGAAGTCATGAAACTGTTAAGCGAAGCGAGTGAATATGGATTGCGGGCGGCTGTATGGATGGCGACGAAATCAGACCGTTCGTTCAAGGTGAAAGAGATTGCCGAAGGCATTCACGCAGCGCCTGGTTACCTGGTCAAAGTGCTACAGGACTTGGCGCGTGCGGGGGTTGTTTCGGCTCGCCGAGGGAATCAAGGCGGATACAGTTTGCTTCGCGATCCTCATCGGTTGACGGTGTTGGAAGTTGTCAACGCGATCGATCCGTTCGAACGGATTACAAACTGCCCATTGCATTTAGCAGAGCATCGTGGTGTTCTGTGTCCCCTGCACCGTCGCATTGATGAGACGATGGGGCTGATTGAAAAATCATTTGGCCAAACGACGATTGGCGAACTGGCATTCCCCAGAAAGCCCAAGGTCTCCCTCTGCCCACTGTCCGCCGGAGGAACAGGAGACACACAATGAACCGCGAGATAGACCGCGAAAGGAAGTGCTGTTCCGAGAATCGGTCGCCAGATTCCGCGCGGCAATTCACCAAAGAGACATCCTTGCCGACGCTGTTTCAACGGCTTCCTGAATCGCGAGCGATTTTCAATCGGTACGGTTTGCGAGGTTGCGGTGGGCATTCCGGTCCAGCAGAGTCGATCGAGTTCTTTTGCCAGGCTCATGGCGTGCCACTCAATCCATTGCTCGATGAGCTCGAAGCGCTGGCCAATGATCAAGCGTCGCGCCATACAGCGAGGCAACAGCTTTCCGTGGATGCGCAGCCGAAACTCTCGGACGCTATTTATCGGCCGTTCTTTCTGGCGGCGATTGCGATGATGCTGACCGTGGGCGCCGCATGGGGAACGATGATCTTGTGGCGAATCGGGATGGGAGAGTCGTATACTCGGGTGGGGATTCATGAGATCAACGCCCACGGGCACGCCCAAATCATGGGTTGGGTGATCCTGTTTATCATGGGCTTCGCCTATCAGGCCTTTCCACGGATGTGGCAAACGACATTGCCTGCTCCTTCGTTGGCGATTTTGACCTGGGTGTTGGCACTGGTTGGACTGACGATGCGCGGTGTTGCCATGATGGCAGCAGAGTCGAGCTGGGCTCGAGGGCTGCATCTTGCAGGGGGCCTCTGCGAGCTGATTGCCTTGACCGGTTTTGTGGGAATTATCTTGACGGCATTTCGGCGGAGTCAGCAACCTTGGCAGCCTTATCTAGCCTTTGTATTCACGGCATTGGCATTCATGTTGATTCAAGCCGTCTACGGAGGCTGGCACCATGATCAACTTCTGGCAGCCGCAGACCGGCCTGCGTTGCTGGTCCAAATTTCCACTTTTCAAGCTCCGCTACGAGACTTGCAGATTCACGGCATGGCATTGTTGATGATTGCTGGAGTTGGGCTGCGGATGTTTCCAGCCATCTTCGGATTGCCCGAAGTGTCTGCTCGCCGATCCTTGCTCGTATTGGGATTGATAGCGACCGCCGTTGTATTGGAAGTCACTCTGTTCATCAGCTACCGTCTGACAGACAACTTGAGCTTCGCGGCCAGTTTGATGATTCCTTGGACCATGTTGTTGACCGGTGCAATCACATTGGCGATCAGTTGGCGGGTGTATCGGCCACTTCCGGAGCCGGGCTGCCATGAACGGAGCGGCAAGTTTGTTCGTGTGGCGATTGGCTGGTTGTTGATTTCGCTGTTCATGTTGCTGCTGCTGCCAGTCTACCAGTGGATCAGCCACATTCCGTTCAGTCACGCTTATTTTGGCAGCGTCCGGCACGCGATCACGGTCGGCTTTATCAGCATGATGATCGTGGGGATGGCTGCCAAGGTAGTGCCCACGTTGCGGGGAGTTGCCTCCGAAAATCTTCCTGCCTTGTGGATTCCGTTTGTGCTGATCAATACGGGATGTGCGGTGCGGGTCGTCTGCCAAATCTTGACTGACTGGCATCCTGTATTTTTCAAGATGGTCGGAATCAGCGGGGTGCTGGAGTGGACAGGATTGCTGGTTTGGGGGCTGCATCTGGCTGCCGTTATGTTGGGGTTGGGCAGATATCGCATGGGCGCCAATCCGTCATGGGGGCCGGCTCCCGAAATGGTCATGGCGCAACATCGGGTTGCTCAAGTCCTCGAATGGTACCCGCAGTTGGAGCCGATTTTCCACAACCACGGTTTTACGTTGCTGCGAAATCCGATTTTGCGACGAACGATTGCTCGGCAAGTAAGCCTGCAACAGGTATGCCGAATGAAAGACGTGGATCTGTCCGGCTTTCTTGATGAACTGAATCAATGTATTCAATCAACTGAATCGGATCGGGACAAATCAAGTGATTTCTGTCGAGCGCCCGATCCGCAACTTATACAACTGAATCGTTAAAACATTAGGAGACAGGTGCGGAACCTGACTCCAATACAAACCAGTACGTTCAATGGAATTAACCACGGAGAAATAACATGCCTGTAAGACTCAATGGAAAACGATTGGCGGGATTTGATCAGCCTATTGAGATGTTGTGCGATTGTCATCGTCGAGTCGAGCATTTTCTCGATGTGCAATTGCGAGTGGCCGAGCGATACCAGAACCTTCCGCTTGACGCGGAAGCGAGGAACGTATTGGAGAATGCCTGTGCCTATTTCGCTGAATCAGCACCCAAACACACTGCGGATGAGGAAGAGTCACTGTTCCCGCGATTGCGTGCGTTGAACGATCTCGATCCAGGTTGCCAACAAGCGATACAGCGGCTGGAGAACGATCACCAGGAAGCCAATCAGTTGCATTCCATGATCGACAATATTCTGGATCAGTGGCTGGAATCTGACGAAGCATTGCCTTCCGAGACTGGCACCCAACTGGTTGAGCAATTGAAACACCTTCGCGAACACTATCGTGAACATATTCGGATCGAAGAGCAGGAAGTATTCCCTCATGCCGATCAGGTGTTGCCCATGAATAAGTTGCTGGAAGTGGGTCTGGAAATGAAAACCAGGCGCGGATTGAACAAATAAGCTTAGGCGACCGGCAGATAAAAACGTACCAAAGTGTAGGCGAGGCGCTCCGCGACACGCAACCCAGCCGCCTGGGAAACACAATACTCTTGGGTAAACTTTTATCTGCCGGTCGTCTTACAGAATCTCATTGGATTGGCGAATCGGTATGAATCTGGGAGAGTTGCTGCTGACGAAGCTTGAGGACGCGGGAGTACAGGACATATTTGGTATCCCGGGCGATTTTGTGCTGCCCTTCTTCAAAGTCATTGAGGAGACCGGTCGGATTCCGTTGTATACGTTGAGCCATGAACCGTCCGTTGGATTCGCTGCCGATGGCGCAGCGCGATGGCATGGGTTTCCCTCGGCAGCAGTCGTAACCTATGGTGCCGGTGCCTTGAACATGGTAAACCCGGTTGCAGCAGCGTATGCTGAGAAATCACCCGTGATTGTGATTTCCGGTGGCCCCGGCATTTCAGAAGACCATACCGAACTGCTGCTACATCACCAGGCCAAGCGTCTCGATTCGCAGTTCCAGATTTATCAAGAGGTGACCTGCGCTCAGACTCGCTTGAGCAATCTGGCGACTGCCGAGGTCGAGCTGAACCGGGTCCTCGACGAATGTCGCGCACAATCTCGTCCGGTTTATATCGAAGTTCCTCGCGACCTGGTCTTTTCTCAAATACCAGATGTCCCTCCCCTTCACTCTCCGCCACGAGTTGAGAAACCAAAGGTTGACGAGCGAGCCGTTGCAGCTTGCACAGACGAAATTCTCGAGCTGATCAGGGGCGCAACCTCGCCGGTGTTGATGGTCGGAGTGGAAGTTCGCCGTTTCGGTCTGGAAGCTCGGGTGGCTCAACTCGCCGATCGGCTGGGCATACCGGTGGTAACCAGCTTCATGGCTCGTGGACTTCTGGTCGACTCGAATGCTCCACTCAAAGGAACCTATTTGGGAGTCGCTGGTGACCCGGAGAATACAGAGCTGGTGGAACATTCGGACGCTCTGTTGTTGCTGGGCGTCATTCTATCGGACACGAACTTCGGCATTTCCCATAAAAAGATTGATCTGCGACGGAGCGTTCAAATCCGCGATGGGCAGGTCAGCCTTGGCTATCATGTCTACCCTCAAATACCGATCGGCCATTTGATTTCAGAACTGCTGAGCCGCGACCTGCCAACCCGTCCCACTCCAACCATATCAGTGCGGCGGGATTCGATACGTCTGTTCGAAGCGGATGATCAGGCAATGACTCCCGATGATATCGCGGCAGGCATCAACCAACTTACACCTCGCGGTCAGGCACTGCTACTTTCCTGCGATATTGGCGACTGTCTGTTTACGGCCATGGATATTGATCAGGCACACATGATAGGGCCGGGGTACTATGCCTCCATGGGATTCGGAGTTCCAGCCGGTTTGGGGCTTCAAGTCGCATCGGGGCAACGGCCGCTGATTCTCGTTGGCGACGGAGCGTTTCAGATGACCGGCTGGGAGTTGGGAAATTGTATTCGTTACGGATGGGATCCGATTGTGATTGTCATGAACAACGCCAGTTGGGAAATGTTGCGAGCCTTTGAGCCCGAATCGCAGTTCAATCTGTTAAATGAATGGAACTTTGCCGAGTTGGCGAAATCCCTGGGTGGGGTAGGCATGCGCGTTCGAACCCGGGCGGAATTTTGCCATGCTTTCCAGGCAGCATTGGAACAGCGCGGCCAGTTTCACTTGATCGAAGTCATGCTCAGTCGCGGAGTCGTTTCCCACACCATGGCTCGGTACACGGCAGGGCTGACTCGCTTTCGTCAAGCCCAACAGAAATCGTAGAAAACAACAGAAATGCTTTACTCCACCAAAAAACCCCGCGTTTCTCGCGGGGTTTGATGTTTCAAGTAGCCGAGACAGGACTACAACAGCTTATCAATTTGCTTGAGAATTATCAAGTTTCCGGACTAGGCGAAGCAGAATCCGAAGCAGTCCTCGATTTACTGCGGAATCTGATCGCCCTCCTTTCGGTAGAGCCATAACCAACTGTCCAGTTGTGGCCTCCCGAATTTTTCGGCCAGCCAGCAATCGTAGATTTCTGCCCCAGCGTTCGTCTTGACCCTTACTCTCCTCAAGTTGGCCTCTTCGGAACTTTGAATCGTTGCATGTTGATAGCGGCGATACACTCGCATTCGTTCCTCGGTGCGAGAGAATCGCCTTAAATCACTGGCGACGGTTGGGGTGCCTTCAATCCGCTGGCAAAGGCTTACCGAAACAGCGAACAGCCATTTGAAACGACCTTCATGCTTCGTGCCTCGCATGAACATCGTTTCAAATGGGCGACTTTCAAGGGGTTGAAGTGACGGCAACCGTTGTGGCTACTTGAGAACTCAATTGGCAGATACGGTGACTCTCCCGTCGAAGCATCGGTAAATGGCTTAAAAATAGTCAGTGACATCTTCCTTGAAACCTATTAGAATAAGTCTATGAGCGATCAACTATCAACCAGTTTCAATGTGGATCATCTTAACACGAGTGACCGGCACACCTTGGAAGGTTTGCTTGGAAAGTCCTTGGATCGTGGCCAGCAGGTTTTGATTTTGGCTTACACGCCCAATGTTGCTCCTTCGGCTGACGACAAAGCCAAAGCCAAAACGGTCATCGATCAATATCTGGCAAAGGCGCAAAATAATATCGCCGCTCAGAATATTTCTGAATCAGAAGTTGAAGAGATCATTGATGAGGCAATCGAAAACATCAGACCTCGCAAATGAGAGTCGTTCTTGACACCAATATTTTGACTCGGGCAGCACGACCGGGGACATCCGGTCCCGCCTTTCAAGTGCTTCAATCACTTCTTTCAGCCGATCACGTCCTTTGCAGTTCGCCATTTATTCTGGATGAACTCAGCCGAGTGCTTCGGTACCCTCGACTGCAAACGCTGCATGGCTTGTCGGACGATGAAATTGACAATTTCGTACTGGCAATTCAGGCGGCCAGCCTCGTCGTTCCTTTAGATGAGCGCCTTATGAGCGAGGTGGTTCTTTCTGATCCCCAAGACGACCCGATAGTCTTTACGGCAATTCAGAGTGAAGCATCTGTGATTTGTACTCTTGATCGACATCTTTATCAGGCCAGTGTTCTTGACTTTTGCAGCAAACATGGGATTTCTGTTCTGTCGGACGTCGATTTACTGGAACGGCTAAGAGCCTTGGAACCCAACCAGTGACAGCGAAGGTGGGGTTGTTTAGGTAACTACCAGCTTCGTTGCGAGTGTGTCGAGAATTCGCTCGATCAAATACCTTGCTGGAGCAGAAAGCTCGGCTGATTCCTGGAATAAACCAGCTAATTCGATGTCGATGATTCGGATTTTCTGAGGCATGGCTCGCATCAAAGTAAGGTGGTTTGCAGTAACTTCAGGCAGATTGCCCGTTTTTTGTTCACGGCTCTGGCTTTCCTTTCATTCCACGCACTGGAAAAAGAGGGATTGCGATCAACTTGAAATCGAATTTGGAAAAACCTTTCGTTGACCGCTTGAATTAACCTTCAATCAAAACCTCTTGATTGTATGGCTGGAATAAGATTTATGTCTTCCAGTTCAAGGGATTGGGCGAACTCGCACGGCAAAGGGGAGGCAATGTGCCAGCCCCTTTGACCGTTTGAGCTACACACGACGATTTTTACTTCGACGCTTCGACCTGGCTATCCCTCAGAAAAGTTGCTTCCCAGCAGAGCTTTCTTCTGTTTCGCCAAGTGCCGTGAAGTTTGCACTAACTGAAGTTTGGAATCAAGGGTTTCGGCTGGATGCTATTCCAGCTTTTAGGTCGTTCGGAATTGGAGGTGGCGGCTAAGTTCTTGAAATCTCATCACAATAACCCCGATTCGCCAATAGCGTTGCCCACTGGTTCAAGCAACCGGCAGTTACCTGCCGCGTGACCTGTTGGCGAATTTTCTTTTTTTTCACTTTGCGATTTGAGTAAGGGTTTCATTCGTGGCAAACTGGGCTGTTCCTTCCTGAGTGTCTTCAAGGCTCGGAACCAAATTTACTGCCATCTTCCACGATGAACAGGTGCGGCCTGATAGTGCCATCCAAGTACGCTGCTGATCGAGAGAGATAGTGATGCGTGAAAAGGTTTGATTCTTTTAACCCCAAGAAAGGGAAGGTGGCATTATGCCAAAACAACAAGAACGTCCTTTGCACGAGATTCGCCTTGGCCGCATAAAAGCGTCAATATGGCGGAATGAAAACGAATCGGGAACGTGGTTCAGTGTTAAGCTTGTTCGGATTTACAAAACCGACAACGGCTGGGAAACATCGACTTCGTTCAACCGTGATGAACTGCCACTCGTTTCTAAGGTCGCTGATTTAGCGCATACCTGGATATTCGAGCACGGCAAAGATTCTGGTGATTCGGACGACAACCGATCCAAGGTCGATTCCCGAAAACGAGAATCGGCCAGATCACGTTAGTGGCATCGTCCACAACTGGAAAGGATGCAGCTTTTGATTCTGGCTTCAAACGAATGTCCGAATCAAACAGTTGCTGATTTAACTCTCTGACTTGCTACTGTTGGAAAGCCAAATCAGCTTCCAAATCAACGCAGGTCAAAAATTGGTGAGACGGGTTTTACCCATTTAAGGACTTGATCGCATCACTTCTCTCACCTTTCAACACATCTGGTACGGGTAGAGGAAAAGACCCACTCGCTTCCGTTGACGGCAAACCTAGCTTGCCGTGAAGGGAGGCAAGTGGCGTGCATCCAAAGGTTTTTAACTTACCCCGTCATCGGCTTTTCTGAGCTTAACTCGGCGTCAATGTCCGCCGCCTCTATTACCTGAATTTAAGCGGCTGCTGCTTGCCTTCGGCAAGACTCCACATTGACATGCCGAGTTATGGGCGCTCAGGCCGCCGACGGGACTACCTATCAACCCCTTTATCTGGTCGAGACAGTCGGCTCGTACCAAGGAGGAATAGAAAATGAATCGAGAAGAAGCACTGAAACAAAGCGATGAGGCACTCAAGCAACTCGCAGAAGAACTACAAAATGGAAAAAGTGATGCATTGAAGAAGTACCTGAACTTCTGCTCACGTTTTCACAGGTATTCGTTTGGTAACTGTATGCTGATTGCTATCCAGTTTCCAAGTGCCACGATGGTCGCTGGCTTCAATCGTTGGAAGGAGTATTCCCGTTTCGTAAAGAAAGGGGAGAAGGGGATAGGCATTATTGCCCCACTCGTTACCCGTTCCAAAAAGAAGGATCAGAAAGTTCAGGCCGAGGGTCAGGAGCCGGATGACCGCGAGAAGCCTTATCTAAAGGGTTTCCGAGTCGTTTACGTTTTCGACATCTCGCAGACTGAAGGAGCTGATGTTCCAGCGTTGTCTTCGATTTCGGGGGATCCCCGAGATAAAGTCAGCCGTCTGGAAGAGGTTATTCGAAGCAAGGGAATCCGCCTCGCTTATGAACAAGACTTAGGCGGTGCTTTGGGACTTTCAAGAGGCAATGAGATTGCCATCTTGGACGGAATGTCACCGGCGGAGACGTTTTCTGTACTGGCTCACGAATTGGCCCACGAGCTTTTGCACCGAGGTGATCGACGGTCACAAACGACAAAGGCAATGCGAGAGACAGAAGCCGAAGCTGTGTCCTACGTGGTTTGCTGTTCAGCCGGATTGGAAGCCTCATCTGCGGCATCTGATTACATTCAGCTATGGAACGGCGATCTGCCACTTCTGGCCCAGTCGTTGGAACTAATCCGTGATGTATCTGCAAAGATCATCGAGGAGCTTGAACAGGAGGTTCCTGAAGAGGTCTTCAACGTCGCTTAGGTAGAACGAGCGTTTCTGAATGGAACTTCGGTTCAATTTCAGGAAATTTTATCGTCATTGGTTGATTCGTGTTTTTCCCACGTCTTCAAGACACGGGTGGAACACGTTTTTTGTTTTTTTTCAGGAAAGGTAACTTTTATGGTACATCGAAAACGACGCTGGTCGGTACGCGCATTGGACTCGGACGAGGAGCTGGCAGAGGCGCCCGATCAGCACGGTTCATACGTTTTCTGCAAACGAAAGGAAAAGTTATGACCGAACGAAATCAGCGGAGTTCCAGTAGAATTCGGCAAGGCTGCGTCCATATCAATGAAACCGGTGCAGATGATCAGACGTTGGAAGCTGTGATGACAATTCATCCCATCATTCGACAGATCATCGACCGGGATTGTCATGTGGGCGAAACTAACCGCAAGGTAATCCGGCATGTAATTTCCAAGTTGGCCAACGGGTACAGGACGTTTAAGTCGATGCCGAAAGAGGATCGACGCCTTTTTATAGGCCAATGCGTTCGACACCATCGGTATAACTTGAAAGCTTACGTCGAGGTTATGAGCGGCTTCAGTGTGACTATTCCCGACGAGGGATAGTATGTGTTAACTTCGGACTTTTTCGTCGATTTCCAGCAACCAGCAGGGATTGATAGCCAAGAGGTTTTCCGAGAGGTCTTTTGCATGATTGCACGCCACAAAGACCTCAAACAAGACCATTGGCTGGGCGGAGCAATGAGCTATGGAACGGGGTCACTCTACAAGTTCAAAGTTGATAATCCATTACCTAAATTTACTCTTGCCAAAAGTCGATTTTTCATGAAGCATAAAGGACGTTATGGTTCACAATCCCTTGGTTCAAAATCGACAGCGGAAAGCTCCCACAAATGCCGTTTCAAAACGGCTGGCCGATTCCGCTCCCGTCTTGATTCGGCAGTCCGGAGCGAAATCGATCAAGCGGTATTTCGAATTCTTCACAGCCAACATCAGGAACCGAAATACTCGGGAGGCATACCACCGAGCGTTGACAGATTTTTTCGCTTGGTGTGATGACCGAGGATTTCAACTGCTCGACATCGAACCAATGATCGTGGCTGCCTATATCGAATACTTAGGTTCAATCTATTCCAAGCCGTCGGTCAAGCAGCACTTGGCAGCTATTCGGATGTGCTTTGACTGGTTGGTTGTCGGTCAAGTCATCCCAATGAACCCTGCCTCTTCTGTCCGTGGGCCGAAATACGTCATCAAGCGAGGCAAGACTCCAGTCCTAACCGCTTCAGAAACAAACCAATTATTCCAGAGTATTGATACGAGCTGCTTGATTGGGCTTCGAGATCGAGCATTGATGGCGGTCATGGTCTATTCCTTCGCTCGAATCAGCGCAGTAGTCAAAATGCGGGTCAGCGATTATGTGCAGATTGGGAAACGCCATTCATTGCGACTTCATGAAAAAGGAGGCAAAGACCATGAGGTTCCGGCACACCATAAGGTTGTCGAGTATCTGGATGCTTACATCGCGGCAGCCCGGATTTCCGACCAAACCGAAATGCCCCTGTTTCGAACCGTCCAAGGCAAGATGAATCAGACAACCGACCGTCCTCTTTCTCGCCACGATGCCTACCGAATGGTTCGCCGAAGAGCGCTCAAAGCTGGCTTAAAGCACCGGATTGGATGCCACACGTTCAGAGGAACCGGAATAACGGTCTATCTGGAAAACGGCGGCACAATCGAAAATGCTCAAGCCATCGCAGCCCACGAATCCCCTCGAACGACGAAACTTTATGACCGAACCAACGATGAAGTAACCTTGGATGAGGTGGAGCGGATTCGGATTTAGCAGACTTCCCGATTCTCGTGCTACTGGGTGGAGTTCTCGACCGGCCTAGTGGTGCCAGCTTTCAATTGTTCATTGTCTGCATAATGTCGTTTAACGCCGACTCCTCAGCCGAAGTCAACGGCAGCGGCAATCGCAGTTTGGATTCAAAACGTTCGGTGGCTTTAACTAATTCCGGGTCAGTCAGTGCGGAAATACCAGCCAGTTGAGCCAGCTTGTCGGCAGGCAACTGAAGCGATGCAGCCAAACGGCGCACGGTTTCGCCGTCAACCGCTTTACCACGTTCAATTTGTTCAAGTTCAGCCAAGCCAATATTAGCCTTTTGAGCAAATTCCTCAATTGATAAACCTTCCTTGCGGCGAATCAATTTTACAAACACACCAAAGACCGTTGCATCGGTGTCCCGCCCGGCAGGATACAAACCTAGTCGGGTGACTAGTCCACCAACACTGATGGACGGAAACTGATCCTCGGCCTCGGCTGCTTGCCTCAACCATTCGCTGCTTCTTTGAGTTCGAGTTGTTTGATTCTCTTTCATTTTTTCCTCACCTATTGTAAATACCTTGCAGCCTCCGCCTCACTTAACTCAAAATAATCAAGGTTATATGTTCCCGGGACTCTCCCAATTCTCGTCATTCTAATCCGATTTTCATAAAACGATTCGGCTTGAGGGAGTGAATGCAGCCCTATTCGACCTTTGTAACCAAGATCGATACTGATCTCGATGGCATTGGTAATCAACAATTCTGCTGGTCGCCTTAATGGAATCTCCACGGCTATCTTCAATTCCTGATCAGATGGTCAAATACGTGCGTTGGGCACAATGATTGCCTCAACTAGTCCGAGTGGCTCGATTATTTCCGAATGTCGTCAAGTTTATCCAGTCCCAGAGAAGCAGGCTTCCACAGCTCTTGAGAATCCAAGCTTTAGACCAAATTTCGGTCTGGGGCACCAAAAAATCAGTGGATTTATTCCAAAAATTACTTCCGCCGGCCTTGAATTACAACGAATTGTTGTACAATGATTCGTTGTAATTTTGTGGAGACCTCGGATGATTCTCATAATTTCTGCATCAATGCCAGTTCTGGCAGCATTCTCGTTGACGGTTGCATTGGTGCTTGTTATTGCTTGGTTCTCGCTCTTTATCTGTGGAAGGCTCCCGTCCAGTCCGAGAAACAAACGCCCTACAGAAGTTCGCGCGAGCCTGTTCCGTGAGAAACTCAGGTATGTAACAACTGGACCTGTCGCTGAGTTTGTCGTGTTGATGGTGACGATTGCATTCGTGACGGTCGTTTTTTGGATTTTGCTAACTCATGGAGAATAATGTGTCCAATAGAGAAAATTCAGCGGACGGCCTGATCCAGCGTTATGAGGTAGCTGTAGTACTTGCAGAACGCTGGCTCAAAGAGCACAACCGCTCGCAGTCTTGGCTTGCCAACGAGTTGCAAGTGGAGAAATCGGTATTATCGCGATTCCTCCAAGGCGAACACCAATATTTACCGACTCCCAGCCGCAAGAAGATAATGGCAATTCTGGAGGGAATCGAACGTGTTTGTCGCGACGATTCTCGACATATTTTTTTGTCGCATCGTAGCTCGGACAAAGAATTCGTTAGAAAACTTGCAGCAGACCTGGAAGCGACCCCTTACGGTGATGGAAACATTCGTGTGTGGCTTGACGAAGCCGAGATTCGGCCAGGCGAAAGCATCCCTGCTATGGTTAGCAGAGGAATTGAGTCGAGCGCATTCATCGCCATCGTCATGACTCCGAATTACTTCAAAGAAGGTAGCGGTTGGACAGATGCTGAATGGCATGCAGCGATCCATTCCGATCCAGATAACCGTCAGGCAAGATTGATTCCGCTACTTGCCGAAGATTGCCCAAAAGTGCCAGCTTTGCTTCGGCACCTTTTGATGATTGATTTTCGTGGCAAGAAGTACAAGGAAGCTTTGGAGCAATTAGTTCGAGCTATTCGAAACGAACCGTTACCACGACCAGTCGCGTTTCGTGGTCAACTGATCGAATCAAACGGAAGTATTCGCCGAGAGACCCTGATTGCCGAAAGAGCTGTGCCTGAGGCCGACCCAGATGTAGTTTCTGAAAGGCTCTACTGCAATCTGTTGCCAGTAGATCGGGTTCCAAAGTATGTGTACTACGCTCCTATTGCTTCCAGCTTGATCAAAAGAGCCAAAGGAAAAATCCCTTCGAAAGCATTCTTGAAAGACCGAATTACAGATTGGCTTGTGGAAAGAGGAGAGGTTCCATGGATGCCCGCCTTTCGCCAAGATGGCGAAGGCATTTTGACTTTTCACGATCTGGATGAGGAAGGACCATTCGATGCGATAATTACTCGAAACGGAATCGAGCGATTCAGTACAGCGGAGTTCCTTCAAGATGCCGACGATCGCAGGCTCATAGTATCACTGGTAAACATGGCTATTTCTCGGCATCTCTTCCGATGCGGTCTCATGAGCGACAACATTCGACACCAGAGGTTTTTCTTTCCTGTAGACGATGGCGAAGAGATTAAGATCGACTGGGTTCCAAAAACCAAGAGAGCAACGCGTACGGTTGCAAAAAAGTATGTCCGAAACGAAAAGCAGGACGGGTGGATGCACCACGCCTGTTACTTTGAAACACTTTTTCTCGCATCACGATTGTATGTAAAGTTGTCGCCAACCCGCGTTCTTACCGATGATGGCAAAACGGTTAGGAGGGGGCTAGGTGTAGGTAAAGTTGTTGTTCGTTGGCTAGCGCAGGAACGGAATCTGCATGTTCTTTATAATGTCCGGTTTTGGACTTCGGTACTTCAGCGTCGTGGTCGCCGCGGTGGGCCGATCATAATCGATGCTGGCGACCAGATCATTGAGTTGGCGAAGATTCCCGCAGCTACACATCTGGCATACGGAATTCGTGGCGACCAACGCGACTTGATGGGAGACTTGGATCGAGAAGCGGAAATGATCTCTCAGCAAGAGAATGAGCCAGACGATGTTGATGACGATGATATTGGTGACGATGATGAGTTAGAGTTTGAACACGATGGAGATTCGTATGAGTACGAGGAAGAGTAAGAAATTGCGCCGCGGCTCCGCATATCGAGCACGCGGTGGACCTGATTTTGACGCAGGTATTCTCTACGAGCCGAGGATTCTCTTCGGAGGACAACACTCACACGTTGACCCGAAGACCGGACTCAGCTTGTATGGACCATACAGCACTACCGAACAGCGAGAACCAGCGCTTACAAGCATCATTGTTGGGTTAGTTGGACCGCCGACATTGATTGCCGAAGCCGAGAACTGGCTTAAGGCATGCCAAGGAGTTTTGACAAATGATGGGCGTGAGCCATTTTCACGACCGCACTTTCCGGGCTTTAGTCGAGAATCACCATTCAAGTGTGATTTAGTTTATGGTCCCGGCTGGAGGCAGGTAATTAAGGAAAGGTCAATCTCTGAAGTACTTTGCGAATCTGACGATCGACTTCGAATCAAAGGGGTAATTGATCTTTACCTTGACGCTATCGACGTACTGCAAGGCAGAGTGTCACGCCCTCATGTGATTCTTTGTTGCATGCCTGACAATGTCATCGATTGTTGCACTTCACTCAAGAAGAATCCTCTTAAAAAACGGGCATCAAGCAGAGCGGAGCAAAAGTTGCGTAGACAACTCGCGTCTGGGCAGCAATGGCTCTTTGATGAGC
Organism: uncultured Pirellulaceae bacterium; assembly: GCA_964414815.1. Classification (GTDB taxonomy): domain Bacteria; phylum Planctomycetota; class Planctomycetia; order Pirellulales; family Pirellulaceae; genus Mariniblastus. Next base: position 122,697 of record CAYPXY010000008.1, read on the forward strand.
TAGTTCCTGAACCTCCGGCAAAGAACCCGTTGGAAGGGCATCAAAATCTGCGTCGGGGTTTGAAAGCCGAATCCATGCAGTTTGATATTCCGACGCAACTAATTCTTCCACGATCGCTCGATTATAGCGGTCGGAAGGTCAAGCCGGGCACAAGACCTGTTCAGGACATTGCAACGCGAGCTTGGAATTTCACGACCGCCCTCTACCACAAAGCGGGAGCAGCTCCCTGGAGGCTTGAGGGAGTTGATGACAATGTTTGCTTTGTTGGAGTTTCATTCTATCGTGAGACCCTCGACGAGAATCCCATGCTTCGCACGAGCATGGCGCAGGCATTTACGGCATCTGGTGACGGCTTTGTCTTGCGTGGAAACTCCATCGAATGGGATGAGCAGGAAAGTGGGCGTTCGCCTCACTTGGACGAGAAGTCAGCTGCGGCTCTTCTTCGCGACGTCATCGAAGCTTACAAGAAACAGAATGATCAGAGTTTGCCAAACCGTGTTGTTGTCCACAAATCGTCTCGGTTCAATGACGCGGAGCTTCAAGGATTTCGTGCCGCATGTGAAGCTGTTCCCCAACATGACTTTGTATCCTTTGGGCTTCGAAGGGTTCAGTTTTACCGGAAGGGTGATTACCCGCCGGTTCGCGGAACCTACGTCAAATTTAGCGATACCGAGTTCACGCTGTATTCAGACGGATACATTCCGTACCTGAGAACCTATCCGGGGCCGCGCGTCCCCCGCCCGCTTGAAATCATGGAGCACTACGGCGACAGCCCTTGGACAACTATGCTCCGAGAGATATTGTCGTTGACCAAACTGAACTGGAATACAGCTGATTTCTCATGCGGAATGCCCGTAACAATTGCCTTCTCCCGGAAAGTCGGTGAGATACTTGCGGAATTGCCTTCGGACATCTCGCCGCAACAGCCGTATCGCTACTATATGTGACTGTGACTGAGCTTTAGCAGGCAACTTTCACTCTCAAGCTGTGTGTTCCAGAGTTGGCTTCGAAGTATGAGTCGCTTTTCGTTCAAGCTCTTTGAATTTTCTGGTGTTCAGGTTTTCGTCGTTGGACATGGTCAGAACTTACAAAGGATAATTAAGGTAATTCCTTCACCCAATACCTAACGACGGCAAATTGGATCAAATCCATTTTCTAATAGCCGGTCAACGCCCTGTTGATGAGAAGCAATTCGGTCAACGCTTAGTATGCCATCTTTGATCGCTATACGAGTGGTACCTGCACAGGCAACGTTCCTGCTATTTTTTCTAAGGCCTGTAAGTTCCTTTTTTGGATTGGAACGCCCAAGCAGCCCAGTCTGAGCTAAACCCGGCCTAATACTTTCCAAATTACCACAACACTGAAGTGTCATTTGGGTGCAGAGAACTCTACCGCCAGAACGGGTTATCTCAACCAATACTTCGGGCAGTGGATGTTTGTGTTGATTCGTTGTTCCTACGGAAACAACTGCCACAGCGCATTGTATTGCCTGCTCGTACAACCATTGTATTTCATTGACGTTCTGATGGATTCGTCCCCCATGATGCGGAACACCCAGCACGTCACAGTTGATCTTGCCGTGTTTACTTTCAATACTGCGCCACTGATCGATTGTAGAATCTGCGGCAAAGACAATTCGTTTATCATTGACGTCCAGAATCAAGACAGCACTGGTTGCATTTTGATTGTGCTGGTCTTGTGCGATCAGATTCTGGTAAGCAGTTGGTGAAAAAACACGAAGAACACCCGGACTCACTGCATTTTCCCAAATCTTCTCCGGAACATTTTTTACTTCCATTCGAAAAAGTTGATCCTCAGCAAGACTCTGGTTGTCGAGTAGAAATTTAACCCTCGACCAAAACTCGCTCTGTCGAAACTGCCCATCATCGACGAAACCAATTAAGTCGATCATTCCCTGATAGTCACCCAAAATTGCTGTCGCCCCACCAATATGGTCGGCGTGACTGTGGGTTATTAAAAGGGCTGCAATTCGTTCAACATGGAACTGCTTTAGAAACTGCAAAGGAATTTGATCATTGCGTGAACCGGCATCAATGACAATTGCGGTTCGATTGCCAAGCAAGATAATTTGGCAAGTTCCTTGAGCCACATCCAGAAAATACACTTCCATGAATTGACTCCCTTTATGGTTTCCAATCAGGATCCTGTGTAAGCCGTCCAGTGGAACCAATTCGGTTCCATAAACCATCTTCGTCAGCCCTGGACATTGTAGATCGTCTGCTCCGGGACACAAAAATTATCTTCAACAACTCATTCGAGATTCGATCCCGTTCGACAATTGCTTCAATCGGTTGTCCGACCTTGAATGTTACAAATTCTGGCGACAATACTTGATCTAATGAAACCGATTCGATTCGACCACTTTCCCATTCGATGGATTGAGGTGTCGGTCTCCCCTTTTTGATTTTTCCGAACTGGCGTACTCGGATGGGGGTGTTGTTTTGATACACGGTCAAATCAAACAGTTCATTTAGCAACCGCCACTTAGCCTTGTCAGTCTCACTAAACTCGAACGGGCGTTTCCCAATCAAGTCTTGTATTGCAAAATGAACTTGTTCTTTGAAATCGGTCAGAGCGATCTCTGAAGACGGGCCCGACCCAATAAAGATGGGACTGGCGGAATCCACAATCAGTTTTTCGATCGAGCGATAGTATCTGGCCAACAGAGGGCTTCGCAATGGATATTCCACTCCGCCGATTTCAAAATTGACCAATGTAAGTTCAAGACCCCCAAAATTCTGCGAATCTACCGAATGGTGATATTCGTTGAACGCATAATGTCGATCAACATAGGCGACTTGTTCTAAGGCTACAGGCATATTTTCTGTTCGGGAAATTCTGTCTTTTCAATTCGATGGGTCGTTTGATACCGACTGGATCATTTTCAATTGGCATTCTGTCAAGCAAAAAGTGCCTCTGTTTTAGAAGTAATACTCGCCTTGAAGCATTTTACCATGAACGCGTTGCTTTCGGTAAGAGCGGACTTAATCTCAGCGGGATCGTTACAATCCAAATTTCGGCAACTTTTTTCCCATTCAAGAAGGACTTGAACCGTCCGCTGATCAGCTGCCGTTGGCAAACGCTGGATCTCTATTTTAACCGGCTCATCGTCCAAGGGGCAAATTGTAGTGAAAAACGACGCAAAATTTGTTACTAGACCAAATGGATTTTCTGGAATGTCCCGAATAATCAAAAAGTAGTCTTCCAGGTTAAATGATGAACCTTCCACGGGGATATTCACAATATCCACGTAGTGAATCGTAACTCTTTGGAGCCTCGGAGGAGAAAAGTACGTTCGGTATTTTTCCAAATACCCCATTGCTTCGTCAAGCAGGACATCGAATCCGGGAAAGTCGGCACCCCTTTCAAGCAGATTGTACGCCATGCGATCATTACCTACCTGCAACAGTCGCTTAAGGTCGGAATCGAAAGCTCGAACCAATTGAACTTCTCGTCGTTCCGATTTCACCTTAGGAAGTTCGTCTGATTCGTTTTTTTCCAACTCGACGACATTTTGGACATGGAGTCGCCTTTGAGTCAATGCGGGAGCATGAAGCCGCAAAAACTCGCGAGCCGGCTCGAAATCCCAGCCAGTTTTATTAGCATGAGGTTCAAAATCGAATGCAATCCAGGCTTCGACAACAGGTGGATTTTTATAGGGCATTACGATTTTCCTTCAGATGGAGAGCCTTGCTCATATTTCGGCGGTAAGGGGACTATACTGAACAATTCGGATCAATTTAGGGGCAGTACAATCAATATATTTTACTTTAACCATTTCAATAGCTAGCAATTGTAACTGTTAAGTAATTGCTCTTTCCTGATTTTTGAAATTTTGGCCATAC
>CAYPXY010000009.1:0-124396 GCA_964414815.1 uncultured Pirellulaceae bacterium
TCCCTTCGCAGACTTTCCCTTCGCAGACTTTCCCTTCGCAGACTTTCCCTTCGCAGACTTTCCCTTCGCAGACTTTCCCTGGCAAATTCTGTGCCGAACACTATTGGGACAGGTCCAGTTACTATGGGGTCACTGTAGCGATCCAAAATAAATCCTCGATGGCTAATAATTGGACCCCTGTCCCCGTTTCCCCCTCCCCCCCGTTTCCCCCTCCCTCAGCGGATGCAGCCTGTGTTTGAGCGATTGGGGATCAGCGGTGAATTCTGGTGCGACCTGGTGAAGATTTTGGCAAGCTATTTTATGCGGTGGCCGGTCGTCCGCATGAGATCGATGCCCGCCGTTCTCGAGACGGGATGAAGCGTTACAAGACCAAACGAGCCACCCGTGAGTTGATACCGGGTTGAATGGTGAGTCCGAGATGGGTTCAGGATTTTGCTAGATAACGCTCCCTCAGCCGCCGCAACAGCGTCCCTCAATATCGGCCGACTGATTGCCGAGCGGATCGAAAAACGGTTTGCATAGCTAGATTTCGCAAAAATCGCGTAAATTTCGGCGTTGCACTTGCAAATTCGTGCTTTATACGCGATATTGTCCGGCTCAAATTTCTCCAGGCGCCGTCATCGCTGGCCAAAGTTGGCCAATCGAATGGCAGCGGTCTGTCGCTAAAACGACAGATTTGACCACCAAACAGCTCATATTCAATACAGGAGCTCACTGAAGATGGCACGTTATTCTGGCCCCAAGGGGCGCGTCAATCGACGTCTACAAACCCAAGTCTACGAAAGCGGCGGTGCGATCCGGGCCTTCGAAAAACGGGGCAATCAACCGCCCGGGATGCACACCCGCTTCCGTCGATCCTCGACCTATGGCTCAGCCTTGGCGGAGAAACAAAAGATCAAACATTATTACGGGCTGGGCGAACGCCAATTGCGCCGGTATTTCGATAAAGCTCACCACATGAAGGGAGACGCTGGTGAAAACTTGTTGCTGCTGTGCGAAAACCGGCTGGACAACGTGGTGCGTCGTGTCGGATTCACCAAAACCCGCCCTCAAGCTCGCCAAGGCGTCGTCCATGGCCACTTCCAGGTCAACGGCGTCAAGGTTGACCGTCCTTCCTATCAACTTCGCCCCGGCGATGTGATCAGTCTGCGTCCTCGCACGAATATTCTCAAAGCCTATCAAGCGATCCGCGAACAAGGAGTCGATAGCGAAGGCACCGAATGGGTCTCGTTTGACACCGACAAGCTGGTCGCGATCGTGATGGGCAAGCCGAGCGGCAGCGACATCAGTCTCCCGGTTGATGCCAACACGGTGATCGAGTTCCTGTCACGCTAATGCAAACTCAACTCGTCGTCATTGGCGGCGGTCCAGGTGGCTATGCAGCCGCTTTCCTGGCCGCCGACGAAGGATTGCAGGTCGTGCTGGTCGAAGCCGAAGGTCGGCTTGGCGGCACGTGCCTGTTGCGCGGTTGTATTCCTTCGAAATCGTTGTTGCATGTCGCTCGTGTGATCAGCGAAGCCGACGAAATGGAACAGGATTGGGGGGTCAGCTTTGGCCAGCCCAAGGTGGATCTCGGACGATTGAGAACCCGCAAAGAGAAAATCATCGAAAGTCTCTCCGGCGGGCTGGGCGGACTGGCCAAACGGCGAAATGTCACCGTGATTAAGGCTCACGCCCGATTCGAGGACGCCCACACGATCGTCCTGGAGGGCGATGATCTCTCGATTCCTGCCGAAAAAAAAATCACTTTCGAACACGCGATCATCGCCACCGGAAGTGTCCCAGCCATGCCGGGTGCGTTCAATATCGGCAATGATCGGGTGATGAATTCGACCGGAGCCCTGCAATTGGCTGACCTGCCGGAAACATTGCTGGTGATCGGCGGCGGTTACATCGGACTGGAGATGGGAACGGTTTACGCCAATCTCGGCTCCAAGGTCAGTGTTGTGGAGCTGCAAAGCGGCCTGCTGATGGGCGCTGACCGCGACCTGGTTCGACCCCTTGAACGTCGGCTGAAGAAATTGTTCGAAGATCGAATCTATCTGGACACCAAGGTCGGCGGCGTCAGCAAAAGCGGTGACCAAGTGGAAGTTGCTTTCGAAGGGCCGGGAAAATTCGGTACGTTCAAGTATGACCGCGTTCTCGTTTCCGTAGGACGCCGGCCCCGAACCGATGGCTTGGGGCTTGAAAAGTTGAACGTTCAGATGGACAAGCGAGGCTTCATCCTCCACGACAACTCGCTGCGAACCGATGAACCCAACATCTTTGTGATCGGCGATGCCGCCGGCGAACCCATGCTGGCCCACAAAGCCAGCCACGAAGGCCGACATGCGGTCGAAGTCATTCTCGGACACGCCACCGAGTTTGATCGGCGAGCGATTCCAGCCGTGGTGTTCACCGATCCAGAAATTGCCTGGGCAGGCTTGACGCAAGAAGAAGCCAAACAGCAAAATATCTCCCACGAAGTCGTCGCGTATCCCTGGGCTGCCAGCGGTCGCGCTCAGGCACTTGGGCGAACCGAAGGCATGACCAAGTGGATTGTCGATCCGGAAACCGAACGGGTTCTTGGCTGTGGCATTGTCGGTCCGTCGGCCGGCGATATGATCGGCGAAGCAACACTGGCCATCGAGATGGGTTGCTTGCTTCGCGATATTACCGAAACGGTTCACGCCCACCCGACGCTCAGCGAAACGCTGATGAATGCCGCTGAAGTCTTTTACGGCACTGCGACCGAAATTTACAAGCCGCGAAAATGATTGTTGCTCTGACTCAGGACTTGATGATGTCGTCGAGCGTCAGTGTGGTCGCTCGGGCTAAGGGCATCCCCTTCAAATCGACCGCTTCCATGGAAAAGGCGATTGCGCTGATCCAGGAAAACCCGGTATCGTCGTTGCTGATTGACCTGCAAATGCCGAACCTGGATCTGGCTCGGTGGGTCGAACAGTTCAACGCGCTCAATCTTGCTCAGTCTCCCAAGGTGATCGCCTATGCTCAGCACGGAGAGATCGGATTGCTCAAGTCCGCTCGTGAACTGGGAATCGACCACGTACTGACTCGCGGACAGACCGCCAAAGGGCTGGAAGAAATTCTGTAACCGTTTACCTCACATCTGGTCCAGCACGCCAATCCCCAACAAGCTCAAGCCCGTTTTGATCGTCCGGGCGGTGAGATCGCACAGTTGCAAGCGGCTGGCCTGTAAATCGGCGTTTTCAGCGTCCTTGACCGAACACTGATCGTAGAACTGGAAAAAGTTTTGTGTCAATTCTAACAAATAAATACATAGAACGTTTGGCTTGTATTCGACCAATACTTCATTGAGCGCCTCGCTGAATTGCAGCAACTTCAATGTCAGTTGCCGCTCGACCGGTTCGGCAAACTGAAACGGCCTCGGCGACTTCCGAAACGTTTCAGCATCGATATTGAGCTTCCGCAAAATTCCCTGAACCCGAGCATAGCTATATTGCAGGTACGTCGCGGTGTTCCCCTTGAGGGCCAACATTTTCTCGTAGCTGAACTTGTAGTCCGAGGCTCGGTTTTGCGAGAGATCCGCATACTTCAATCCCCCAATGCCGACGACTTTTGAAATTTCAGCCTGTTGCTCGGCCGTCAACTCAGGATTCTGTTCAACGGCAATCGCCAGAGCGCGGGCCTCGGCTTCGTCGAGCAGGCCCTCAAGCCCGACCGTGTCTCCCGAGCGTGTCTTGTAAGGTTTTCCATCGTCCCCGAGCACTGTACCAAAACTGATATGGTGCAATTCGACGTTGTGATAGCCCCACAATCGGGCTGCGTTGAACAGCTTGTCAAAATGTTCCTGTTGGCGATGGTCGACGACGTACAGAATCACATCCGCATCCCAAGTATCGATGCGGTATTTGATCGTCGCTAAGTCCGTTGTGGAATAGAGAAACGCGCCATCTTTTTTCTGGATGATCATCGGCGTTTCGAAGCCGTCGAGAAACACGCACATCGCCCCGTCGCTCATCCGCGCAAACCCCTTGGCCTCGAAATCATCGACCACCGCCTGCAAATACGGTTGATAAAAACTCTCGCCCAGTTCATGGTCGAACTGGATGTCCAGCCGTTCGTAAATCCGCTGAATATCCTTGCGACAATGGGGCAGGAATTCGTTCCACAGTTTGACATTGGTCGCGTCGCCCGCATGGAGCGCCGATGTCTCGTCGAGCACGGCCCGACCAATCTCGGGATGTTGCGTGACCATTTCCGCCATAGACGGATCGGACGAGACATTGGCGATGGTTTTCTCGATACTGGCAATCGATTCGTGCTGCTCAGCAATCTTCTGGTTGAGGGCACCTATGTCCTTTTGGCGTTGCTTCTCCTCTTTTTTGTCGGATGAAGCGGGCGTCTCCTGAATGCGGCTCAGGGCGGCTTGCTGTTTTTGCAGCAGTTCCCTGGCGGCGGGAAGCGTCCTGACGGCATCCTGATAGTCCATCAACTTGCGGACCAGTTTGTACAAGCGGCCCAGCTCACTGACCGGATGAGCCTGATAACTGGCCTGATCGAGAAAATGTTTGTAGCCATAGATGATCATACCAAACTGGGTTCCCCAATCACCGAGATGATTATCGGTAACCACCTGATGGCCGACGAAGCGAAGTGTCTTGGCCAGCACATCTCCAATCACGGACGAACGGATATGCCCCACATGGAGCGTCTTGGCAATGTTGGGCGACGAATAATCGACCACAAACTGACGAGGCTTCTTGACGGGTTCCACGCCCAGCCTGGAATCTCCCAACGCGTGTCGGGCTTGCGACTCAAGCCAGTCATCGTTGAGCGTCAGGTTAATAAACCCCGGCCCTGCGATTTCGACATTGCCACACAGATCATCGACGCCGAGCGCGTTGACGATTTCGCTGGCCACCTCGCGGGCCGATTTTCCCAAGCGATTCGCCAACGGCATCGCGCAATTGGCCTGGTAGTCGCCGAATCGGGCGTCCTGAGCGGGTCGAATCATGGCCAATAAGTCTTCATACCCGCCTTCAAGCCAAGGCATGCCTCGAAAGGCGTCTGCAAAACGGTTTCTGATTTCAGTAAGTGCGTTCATGTCTCCCAGTTTCAATTCCAGAATCGAGGCGGCTTATATCAAAGAGTTAAGTCGACCGGCAAGTAAAAGTTTACCCAAGCAGTATTGTGTTTCCCAGATGCTGAGTTGCGAGTCGCGGAGCGACTCGCCTACACTAGGGTACGTCTTTATCTGCCGGTCGCCTAAAGAGTTCGCGTAGCCGTTCAAGGGCAGATGTTAAAAGATATTGAACAAATTACCAACGGGACAAGCCATATTTTCGCATATCTTTCGAATCTTGCCCGATTCGCGTAAGATTGTCAGCACGACCATCGCCAACCACTATTTTGCCCAAAAAAATGAATTCTGAACCAACTGCGGAACATCCTGACGGCCACCTCGAGGAAGCTCGTCGAAAAAAGCTGCAAGCCATTATTGACCTCGGGTTCGATCCCTGGGGCCAGCGATTCGACCAGCGAGACTGGATCGGCGTTATTCGTCAGCGAGCTGGTGAAATCAAATTTGTCGCCGAGGACGGCCAAACCCTTGATGTTCCCAATCAGCAGGAAATCGACCAACTGGGTGACAATGGCTTTCGCGAGTGGCTCAAGGGACCTGGCGGTTCCGGTGGACCGGGCGAACTTGGCAAAGGCCACCTCGAGGGGCCAGCCGTTCGAGCCGCTGGGCGAATTATTTTGCTACGCGATAAGGGAAAGTTGCTGTTCATCGATATCGAGGACTGGACCGGCAAGATTCAGCTTTTCGTCGGTCGGAATCAGGTCGGGGAAGACAACTGGAAACTGATCGAATGCCTTGATCTGGGTGACCTGGTGGGAGTCGATGGAACGCTGCGCCGCACACAAACCGGCGAGTTGTCGATCTTCGCGGAAAAAATTCACGTGCTGTGCAAAACGCTTGATCAGCCGCCCGCAAAACATGTCGGTCTTGTCGATCCCGAACTTCGCCAGCGGCGACGCTATGTGGACTTGGCTTACAACGAAGGCGTCCGCGACCGATTTCTGAATCGATCCAAAATCGTACGTTCGATTCGCGAAACCCTTCATAACCTTGAATTTGTCGAAATCGAAGGCCCTACCCTGCATACGATTGCGGGAGGCGCGGCCGCGCGACCGTTTGAAACGCATCACAACGCGCTCGATATGGAGTTGGTGCTGAGAATCGCGCTCGAGCTTCACCTCAAGCGGCTGATGGTCGGCGGGATGGAGCGCGTGTTTGAGCTCGGACGGGTGTATCGCAATGAAGGCATCAGTCCCAAGCACAATCCCGAGTTCACCATGCTGGAAGTTTATCAGGCTTACGGCAATTACGAATCCATGATGGATTTGACGGAAGCCGTTATTTCCAACGCGCTCAACGCCATCGGCGTCGGCCCCGTCGTACCTTGGGGCGATTCCGAGATCGATTTCTCGACACCGTTCCAACGGAGAACTTACGACGAATTGCTAGCTGAACATACTGGCATCCATGCTTGCAATTCCGAAGCACTCGCAGACTACGCCCGCTCGATTGGCCTGGAAACAAGCGGAAAACACCCGGATGTGATCAAAAGCGAAATCTTCGAGGCCAAGGTAGAAGACCAACTCACCGGACCGATCTTTGTAACCCATTATCCTGCGAGCATTTGTCCGCTGACCAAACGAAAACAGGATCAGCCCGAATTGGCCGAGCGATTTGAGCTGTTTGTTCACGGAATGGAGTTGGCGAATGCTTATACGGAACTGAACGATCCCGACTTGCAGGAGCAATTGTTCCGAACGCAACTCCAAGGCATGCCGGAAGAGGATTCGATGGCCCGCATGGATCACGATTTTGTGCGAGCGTTACGAAACGGGATGCCGCCGGCAGGAGGGTTGGGAATTGGCATTGACCGCCTGGTGATGCTTTTGACAAACTCTGCTTCGATTCGTGAGATCATTTTATTCCCGCTGTTGCGGGGAGAGTAACTCGAAAGCAAAAAAGCCAAGGACTGGCGATGTATAAACTGCTTCTTTCATGGCGATACCTTCGGACGAGATTTATCGCCCTGGCTTCCATTATCAGTGTCACGCTGGGAGTTGCCACGCTGATTGTGGTCAACAGCGTCATGTCGGGCTTCGTCGATCAGATGAAATCGCGGATGCACGGCATTCTGTCGGATGTTGAAGTATCGGCACCGATGCTGGGCGAAATTCGTTTCCCGGATCTGTTTGTAGAGGAAGTGAAACGAGTCGTTGGCGATGACCTCCAGGCGTTGACCTGTGTGGTCCGCACGCCGGGCATGTTGACGGCTCGATTCAACGACCGGCCGATGACCCAGCAGGTTATTTTGATGGGAATCGATGACGAAACCTTTGGAAACGTCACTGATTTTCGCCCGTACCTGATGAATGAAACCAAACGCAATTCGTTCTCGTTTCAACTGGAAACTTCGGGCTACCCGGCACCGCTCGATGCATCGGGTTGGGATCATCGGAATCGTGTTTTCGAGCTGGAGAAATTTCGACAACAACTCGATGCGGACGCTCGCTACAGTTCCGCGACGGCTCAGTTTCGGGACACCGCCGCAACCGAGCTCCCGCCATCCGCTGGCAGTCCGATGGACGGAAGTTCAACACCGAACGAAGCACCTGCCCAATTTCCTGCGCTTCCCGAAACACCGCCTGATTTCGAGAAGATTTTCAGCGACCAACTGGCAGCCAGAGCAAACGAAGAAGCGTCGGACGACCCGCCATCCGCCGAATCAGCAGAATCCTGGGAGTCATCTGACATCATCAGTATGTCTCCCTTCGATCCGCACTCTGCCGACCGACCACAAATCAAGCCGGAGGAAATGTTTGACCCTGCGAAAAGCCAATACACCGGAATTATTCTGGGAGTTGCACTTTCCAAGCGAAAATACATCGACGTCGATGAGAAAATCAAGGACGTTTTCATGATCCGTCCTGGCGACGATGTTCAGGTGATGATTCCAACCGTCGGCTCGAACGCCTCCGTGGTGACAGACAAATGCACCATCGTCGATTTTTACTCGTCGAACATGCACGAATACGATTCGATGTTCGCCTTCATGCCGATCAGCGAGTTGCAGAAGCTGCGCGGGATGGTTGATCCGATGACGGGCGTTGGATCGGTTTCGACGATTCAGATCAAACTCAAACCGGACGTCAATCTGGATGAGGTCCGAGACCGATTGCTGGCGGCGTTTCCGGTTGAGCTTTACAACTACGACATTCACACTTGGCTGGACACCCAAGCTCCACTGCTGAGCGCCGTTCAAATGGAGCTGAAGGTGCTGAACATTCTCTTGTTCTTGATCATCGCCGTTGCAGGCTTTGGCATTCTGGCGACGTTCTACATGATCGTGGTGGAAAAAACGAAGGATATTGGCATTCTCAAAGCCCTGGGAGCACCCTCGAGCGGAATCATGTCCATTTTCCTCAGCTACGGATTGTCGCTGGGGATGGTGGGCACGGGCGCCGGGATCCTGTTGGGGCTGGCATTTGCGGCGAACATCAATCAAATTGCGGATGTCGTCGAATGGATGACGGGCCGCGAAGTCTTTGATCCGACCATTTACTATTTCTCTGAAATTCCGACATTGATCAGCCCGCTGATGGTGTTGTGGGTTGCATTGGGCGCGGTAGCGATTGCCGTGTTGGCCAGTGTTTTACCGGCCCTGAGAGCCGCACGACTTCATCCTGTTGAGGCTTTACGATATGAGTGACCTTCGACACCCAACTTCCATGAACGCACGAACCTCAACACGACCCCATCGAACGGACGGCCGGACACCGCTGCGAATCGCCCGGCCGGTTGCCATGTCGGCGATCCATTTGCACAAAAGCTACAGCAAAGCCCGTTTGCAGGTGCCGGTACTCAAAGGCATCGATCTTGAAATTCGCGAGGGCGATTTCACCGCGATCATCGGGCAATCGGGCTCTGGAAAGAGCACGTTGTTGCATCTGCTGGGCACGCTCGATGCGCCTGACAAAGGCGAAATTCATTTTCGCGGGCAGCGCATCGATCAATGGCCTGCCCGTAAGAAGGACCATCTGCGCAATACCGAGTTCGGGATGATCTTTCAGTTCTATCACCTGCTGCCGGAGTTGACCACGATGGAAAACGTGATGATTCCGTTGATGGTAAAGGAAAATGCTTGGTCGTTCTGGCGCAACAAATCGGGCTATCAGCGCCGAGCCACGCAATTGCTGGAAATGGTGGGCCTGAGCCATCGGTTGAACCACAAGCCAAACCAGCTTTCCGGCGGCGAAATGCAACGAACCGCGATCGCGCGGGCATTGATCGGCAAGCCTTCGATTTTGCTAGCTGACGAACCGACCGGCAACCTGGACTCTGAAAACGGTCGGGAAGTGATGCAGACATTGAACCTGCTTCGCCAGACTGAAAATCTTACGGTCGTGATGGTCACTCACGATGAGAATCTTGCCCAATCCGCCGATCACGTGATCCATTTGGTCAATGGGCAAGTGGCTTGAGAGGCATTGGTCAGTGGCCGTTGGTAGTTGATCGTTTTCCGTACGAACTCAGGGAGTGGGAGTCCTTTCTCAGGCAGACCCGACTTGTTGGCGCTCCTGCTACCGGTTCCTCTCGTTCGTCAAATACGTGTAACTGTTCTTCAAATCGAGGAAAAAGTCGAGGTTTCCGGCGGCTTCTTCTGGGCCGATCAAGCCTTTTGATTCTGCGGATTGCACCAGATCGCGGATGTTGCGTTCGATTCGGTTAGAGTCGTGGTGGACGTGCATCAGCACATCTTCCAGGTCAGAACCGGGCACAAATTCCCAAGTCGCCGCATCGTGCGGATCGTTGATGGTCGCAATATGAAACTTACCCATCAAATTGTGGTCGTCGCTGAGAGCCTCCTGATAGGCGCCGATCATGAAAATGCCAATGTAGTAAGGTTCGCAGTTGAGCGTATGGAGCGCCAACGACTCGCGGTCTCCGAAATCGCCCACAAAGCAATCGATCTTGCCATCGGAATCGCAAGTGATGTCGCCGAGTACAGCATGGACCGTTGGCCGTTCGTTCAGCCGACTGATGGGCATCACTGGAAACAACTGCTTCAAGGCCCACGCATCGGGCAGCGCCTGAAACAGCGAAAAGTTTCCAAAATACGTGTCGGCCAGCGCGTTTTGTAGCTGCTCCAGTTCGCGGGGAACAAAATCGAGATTGTCCAGCAGCGAATTAATCTTCTTACAAATCGCCAATCCCATTCGCTCGGCGTACGAACGATGCCAGATGTCGAACATCCCGTTGGAAAACATCTGCAGCGCCATTTCGATCATGGCTTGGGCATCGTGATAACTTTCCAGCAGGTTCTTCTCATTCAATTCGCTGTAGATTTCCCGCAATTCCCGCAGAGGAATATGATCGTCGGGTTGAACTTCATTTTCACGATCGATGGCGGCGACAAAGGCCCGGTTCCCTTCATCGTCCAGGTTATCCATGGTACTTTGCGACGTTCCAATGACAGGCACGACCAGCATGCTGTGATGGGCCACCAGCGCACGGCCCGATTCAGAATAAATATCGGGATGCGGTTTGCCGGCGTCGTCGCATACCGACTGGATCTGATAAACCACGTCGTTCGCATATTCGCGAAGCGTGTAGTTCATGCTTGACAATTCCTTGTTCTGGTTGCCCGTGTAATCGACGGCCAAGCCGCCGCCGACATCGATCGTCTTGATCGGGACACCGTACTCGATCAGGTTGCAGTAAACTCGCGACATCTCGATCAACGCGTCCTTGATTTTGCGGACGTTGGTGATCTGGCTGCCCGGATGGAAATGCAGCAGGTGCAAACAATCCAGGAATCCGGCGGTGTCGAGCCGCTCAATGGCCACCGTCAGCTCGGGGATCGACAGTCCAAATTTTGACCGAGAGCCACCGGAACTGCTCCAGTGTCCTCCCCCCTTTGAGGAGACTTTGACTCGAATCCCCAGCCGTGGCCGAATACCGGTTTCCTTGGACAGATCCAGAATCAGGTCCAGTTCGTTGGGTTTTTCGATGACAATGGTCATGTCACGTCCCAGCTTCAAGGCTCGCAGGGCCATCTCAATCACGGTCCGGTCCTTGAACCCGTTGCACAGCAGCGGAGTTTCGGGATTCGCCATGGCGATGACAGCCATCAATTCGGCTTTACTGCCCGCCTCGAGTCCGCCACCGAATTTTGCACCGGCGACAATCGCGGCAGAGATGACTTCGTGATGTTGGTTGACTTTGACGGGGTAGAAGAGCTTGTACTTTCCCTGGAAACCGTAGCTATTGATGGCACTTTGGAAAGCCTGGTTGATCTGCTCGGTTCGCTTCTGGATGATTCCCGGAAAGCGAATGATCATGGGCGGTTTCGCACCCTGACCGACAAAGTGGTTGACGATATCGACCAGCCGAAGGTCGGGTTTACCGGTTTGATTCGTATCAACCGTCAAAAAACCTTGCGAATCCACTGAGAAATAATTCTTGCCCCAGCGAGTGAGGTTATATAAATCAGCGGTATCGCTACTCGTCCAAGGACGATTGGGTTGGTCTAGCATGTTCGGGGTTGGGGAATCGGGGTTGGGGAATCGGGTTTGGGGAATCGGGAGCTACGGCAAAGGAGGCAGAAAGATCGAACGCAGAAAAAGGTCGGAGGTCGGAGGTCCGGTTGCGTTCTCCAACCCCTGCAAACTTCCCAATGTCCTTTTGGTTCTTTTTGTCTCAACGGCCTACTGACCACTGCCAACTGACCACTGCCAAAAAAGTATGTTATCATTTCTGTGCCCGGAGGGAATTGGCTATCTCGTCAGCGGGAACATTTTGGGCTTTTTTGTAGCAGTGCCACGGGACCGTGAGGGCAAAGGGGAATGCTACAAGCTTAAGCGTCGCCACCACCCGCCCCTGCGTTGGAGTGCTTAAGCTTGCGGTATGGTGGCCAAGTTGCGGCCAAGAGGAGTGGAAAAATCGCCAAGGGGTCGGGAGACTTTTCTTTGACTAAGCAACTCCGCCCGTTACTGAAATATCATACGTTCATTTGCGCCTCTCGAAAATCCCGACGGAAAAGACTCTCGCCCTCATCCCGCATTCCGCATGCAACGACTTCGAATCATTCTGACACCTTTGATTTTCTATCCGACATTGGCGTGGAACGTGCTGCTTGGCCGAATCCTGCGTTTGCGGAACTGGTGGGATGGGGTGGATGAGCGATTGATCCTGGGGGCACTCCCGTTTCGTCGCGATGTGCCGAAACTGGCCGCTTCAGGCGTCACGGGGGTGGTCAATACCTGTCGGGAATATTCCGGGCCGATCAGCGACTATGAAGATTTCCAGATCGAGCAGTTTTACATGCCGACGGTGGACTTTACGCATCCCCGTTTCGAAGATGTCTGCCAGGCTGTTTCATTTATCGAAAGAAAATTGGCCGAAGGAGGCAAGGTTTACGTCCATTGCAAAGCCGGTCGCGCGCGAAGTGCGACCGTTGCCATGTGCTGGATGATCAAGCACTATCAGATCACCGCCCAGGAGGCCCAGCAGCGGCTCCAACTCAAACGCCCCCACATCAATCCGCATTTGTACGAGCGGCCCGTGGTGCTGGAATACGAAAAGCAGTTTTTATCGCTGGTCTGAAAGTTGGTGTTTGGGCCTCACGCCCGTTTTGGTATTGTGTCGGACGGAGTGGCCCCCGCTGCTCCTTGCCGTATCATTCCCAATTAACCTCAGCGGTATGAAAATCATTCTGATATTGCTTCTGCTGACCACCTTCAGTGGATGCAGGCTGTTTGACCGCCGCTCGGAACTACCGGACTCGCACGAGTTGGTCCGCGAGCAGATGGTTTTCCACACCAACTTTTTTCTGCCGACACAGCATCGGATCGTGGATGATTTGGTCGCACTGCGGTATGACGTTGCCCGAACCCTGGAACTTCCGCTTTCTGATGAGCCGATCCAGATTTTTCTGTTCGAGAACGAGCGAAAATTCCGGCGGTACATCGACCAAAATTATCCAGGCTTTCCGAACCGGCGAGCGTTCTTTATCAAGACCGACACGCAATTGTCCGTGATTGCCTTTTGGGGAGATCGGATCGCGGAAGACATTCGACATGAAGCGACGCACGGATACGTCCACTCCTCCGTGCCGAACGTTCCTCTTTGGCTCGACGAAGGGATCGCCGAGTATTTCGAAGTATCTCGTAGCGAGCAGGGGATCAATACGACCCATGTTCGGATTTTGGCCAGTGCGTTGCGGAACGAAGACTGGAAGCCTGATCTCGACCGCCTTGAGAGCCTGGCTCAGGATGTCGATCTGACCAGCCTGCAATATGCCGAGTCATGGCTGTGGGTGCATTTCCTGTTGAACTGCGATGCCCATACAAGATCGCTGATTTGTCAGACGCTCCGTCAGTTACGCGAGACCGGCCAGGCACCGCCCATCGCGGCTGGAATTCAGGAGTGGCTTCCCGATGCCAACCACTTGTTGATCATGCATTTGAAAAAACTGGCCGACGAAGCCTAACGGGCGTTCCACCACCACTGAGTGGCTCCGGCAGACTTGTGCTGAGCCATTTCATTTAATTGCGGGACGACTTCTTCATTTTGGGCCACTCCCCAAGGGTCAAGCTGAACACCGCCGGACGCCGAGATCAGCCAAGCTTTGCCGGAGTGAATATAGCTGCACTGAGTCGGCACTTTTTGAGGCACATTCCAGGAGGGCGTTTGCAAATCGGATTGACCCAAAATCGCTGGAATCTCAAGTTGTGCTTTTTCTAACAAATTCTCGCGATCGATAATGGCTGCGATCACGGACATGTCCATCACGTTTCGCAGTTCGCGGAAACTGGGTTCTTTCTGTGAAAGCTCCTCGAATTTTTCCGTCATGCTATCGGCCCATTTCGTGGCGAAGGCATTCTTTTTCCCTGTCAGGGTCCGCTTGCCATCTTTGTCAAAACGGCTTTCCTCGGTCATCGCTTTGACAGCCTGGCCGCGAATCTGCCATACCTTGGCGTCTTCGGATTTGGCAACGGGTTGGTAATTACATTCCATCCAGAACCGCGGTGCCGCATTCGTCATGTCAGCTTTTTTAGCGGCAGCCATTTCCATCACGCTTGGCATCCCATCGACGGGAGATTTTTCGAATCCCATCGACAGCCGTTTCATCTTGTAGTCCGCTGCCACCAGCACTTGAGCAAAGCGGCTGTCTTCCGGCACACCGGTCAATGAAACCAGATGATCTCCCATCGTTCGCTCGATTTCGCGGGACATTTCGGGGCGGAACGAGACGTTCTGGGTGCGGATCGTCTGCATCAGTTTCTGATACGCCTGGGTGCCGGTTTCGGTTGGGTCAATCGATACTGAGATTCCATAGCCGGTTCGTGCGGCTTCGGACGAACGGATGGCGGAGAGGAAATCTTCCAGATGGATCGCGGGAGCACCGGTCACCGAGCCGACCACCGAGCCATCGGCATTGACTTTCAGGCCCTCGGCGGGACCACCGATAATGATATCGTTCGACTCGGGAGCAAGAATCACATATTCGATCCGCTGCAATCCGGCCATGAACCGTACTTCGGGGGACAGGGGTTGTCCGGCGTCACGGGCGGCGACAATGGCGGCTTCAAGCCCACGTAGCGACACCAGTCTCAGTTCACTCTTTGAATCGAGATCATTGTTCGACTGAGCTTCCTTCAAGGCGGCTTCTATTTTACTGCGAGTGTTGGCGTCGAGCGCCACGTTTTGGCTCATCACCACCCCATTGGAATCAATACTGACCCCTGCGACGGGACGAGTGACGATTCCGCCAACAAAACCACCGCCACCCCCAATGACCTGGGCCATTGCAGGGGCAATTGAAAATCCATAAAAAACGCAAATTGCAACCCAAGCTGTGAGTTTGGCAAAACGAGCCGACATAGGAAAAACTCCTGAAATGGACGGGGCAACCTCGTCGCCCCGACGAAAATGTAATACGCCTGAAATTGTTTGACCAGCTACTGGTGAACCCGGTCGATTCACAGCTAAAATAGAATTAGTCCGTGATTCGTTTTCTCTTGAGCGGCAAACGGCAACGAAATTGCCGCGATACGCTCTAAGCTTTAGATTACTCAGACCAACCAGCAAAAGCAAGAAAAGTCATTATAATTCTAGCTTATCGCCACGCGAAAAAATGGTTTTCCGGGTTTTCCAACACATTTCGCCAGCTTCATGGTTTCTGGAAATCAAGCAAAGTCACCTGCCAATACAGCTTATCTCGTCATTCGGGACGGGAAAAAGTGGTCTGATGTTTTTCGTCTGACTCCCGGTAGAACCGTTACAATCGGGCGCTCTCCCACCTCTCAAATCGTGATCAAGGATGAGCAGGCCAGCCGCCAGCACGCTGAAATCTTCCTTTCAGACGGCAAATGGATGCTTCGCGACCTCTCCAGCCGCAACGGAACCGCTGTGGGGCAGGAGCGGGTCTATGGCGACCGAAAGCTCAAACCGGGTGATGTGATCTGGATCGCCAGTACCCAAATGGCGTTCGTACTCAATCTATCGACCGCCTATAACCGCAAAATTTTTTCCAAAGTCGAGATCGGACGAGAAACAGTCAGTGGGCTGGAGGTTGCTGACGAAAATACCGTTTCCGTCTGCGGACCGGTGATTGCCGAGCCAACCCATATCGTTCAGCGGGTTCAGCGGCCCAAAATCCTGCAGGCGGACGAAGAAATACCCCACATCGAAGACTCGAAATTCAACGTCGATGCCACTCGGCTGTGCAGGCTGGCGTTTGAACTGGCCAATGAAACGACCCCCCGAGCCATTGCCCGCATGGCCATCGATTGCCTGATCGAAGGCACGCACGTCGATGCCGGAGCCGTGTTGATGGTGCCAGCCAACCGACCGACCACCAATGATCCTGACAAGCTCGAAATCCTTGCATGGCGCAGCGAAAACCAGCCGCGATACCAGCGGATCTCAAAATTTCTCACGGAAACGGTACTCAACAGCGGCGAGGCCGTGCTGGCTCGCGACATTGAAGACGACAGTGCCCTTGGATTGCGCGACGAATCGGGCCAGATTCATGCAACGGGTGTGATCGCTGCCCCCATACGAATGAACCGCCGCGTGGTGGGGCTGGTCCATTTGTATACGACGGACAAGAAGGAGTTGCTCGACGTCGATGATCTGGAGTTCACGTTGGCCGTTGCGGAAACCGTTGCGATGGCGCTCCGAACCCGATATCGCGAACAGAAACTGGTGGAAGACCTGACCAAGACCCGTTCCGAAATCGATCAGTTGCGAAGCCAGTTGGGCGTCGACAGTGAAATCGTTGGCGCCAGCCCCGCCATGTTTCGGGTTCACGAAGAAGTCGCCAAAGCCGCCCCCAGCAACGCCACTGTTCTGATTCGTGGGGAAAGCGGCGTCGGCAAGGAACTGGTCGCACGCTCCGTCCATTTTTCCAGTCCGCGAAAGGCGGGGCCGTTCGTTTGCCTGAACTGTGCCGCCTTGACGGAATCGCTGCTCGAAAGCGAACTGTTCGGCCACGAGAAAGGAGCTTTCACCGGTGCCACCGACCGAAAAATCGGCAAGTTCGAGGCGGCTCACAACGGGACGCTGATGCTCGACGAAATCGGCGAAATGAGTCTATCAATCCAGGCTAAATTTTTGCGAGTACTCGAAGGCCATCCCTTCGAACGCGTCGGAGGATCGAAAGCGATCAAAACGGATGTTCGCGTGATTGCGGCGACCAATCGCGACCTCGAAGACGACGTGCGGAAGGGAGCCTTTCGAAAAGACCTGTTCTTCCGATTGCATGTGATTCAGATCGAAGTCCCGGCGCTTCGGTACCGGCCCGAGGATGTGCTGTTGCTGGCCGAGTATTTTCTGAACAAGTTCAATTCCGAAACCGGACGCCGGATCACTGGATTCTCGCCGCAGGCTCGGACTCAGTTACAGCGCTACCGCTGGCCGGGGAACGTTCGGGAACTGAAAAATGTCATCGAACGAGCCGTCGTGCTTGCCCGTGAAAACGAAATTCAGTTGGACGATTTGTTGTTAACCAATCTGGCCACGGCCAGCGAATCCCGTTTCGATTTCGGAACCATCATCTCGCATTACGTTCCAGCATCTCTGGAAGAAGTCGAAAAACAGCACATCGAAGCCACCCTGGAATCGACCGAATGGAACAAAAGCAAAACGGCTCAGATTCTCGGCATTGAACGGTCCACGCTCGACCGCAAAATCAAACGCTACGATATTGAAAAATGATTTCTTCAGGAATCTGCTGGACATGCGCACTCAATGGCAGAAATCGGCCAGTAACCAATCCGTGTATGAAGGATCGCTTTGATCTCGATCCACCGCTGTGAAAACCCCGTTGACGCGGGTCGGGGGTGTGTTCCAGAGCCTCTATTGGCTCCTTCGATTTGCCGGAGTCATCTGGTTCCCCGGAACAAAGTGGCTGAGCACCAAAATGTCCCCGTAAAAATCGGAAAATGCCCTTTCCTGACGAAGTAAAATAACTAAGATATTGCCAAAACCATTCCAGGGTTGTTTTTGCTGCTTGCGCCCTTTTCGCGCAAGCGTCGCTGTGCGCGGGTGTCCTGACGCTGTTTGTGGCCTCCCGGCGCTGTGTGTTGGTTCCCTCCACACGCTGTTTTCCCGCAGGCGAAGCCCGAAATGACAGGGAAGTCCGTTTCCAGCGTCAGACAATCGCGAACCAGACCGTCCTTTTCTGTCGCCCAGTCAGCAACTGTCTTGGTGTGTAGCCCCGTAGTGGGGCAACGTTGTCCGATGGCTGAATGAATGGTTCTGCCGTTTTCACATTTGTGATTATTTTTACATTTACGGTGTTTAGATGAATTTGAAAAACTACAGAAATATTGGCATTTCCGCCCACATTGACTCGGGTAAAACGACGCTCAGCGAACGCATTCTCTTCTACACCGGACGTATTCACAAAATCGAAGAAGTCCGTGGCGGCGGCGACGGCGCGACCATGGACCATATGGAGCTCGAAAAGGAACGCGGGATTACGATTACCAGTGCCGCAACCCAGGTGCAGTGGAACGATCACGTCATCAACCTGATCGATACACCCGGACACGTGGACTTCACGGTCGAAGTCGAACGGTCGCTGCGCGTTCTTGATGGTGCGATTCTCGTACTCTGTGCGGTGGGGGGCGTCCAGGCCCAGTCGCTGACCGTGGACCGGCAGATGAAACGCTATGGCATTCCTCGCTTGGCATTTGTCAACAAGATGGACCGTACCGGAGCCGATCCGTTCAAGGTCGCTGATCAGATGCGTGATAAACTGAACGTCGAAGTCTTGATGTTCCAGATTCCAGTTGGCATGGGCGAAACGTACGAAGCCACGATCGACCTGGTCGAAATGAAAGCCTATTACTACGATGGCGAGAAGGGTGAAAAAATCCGCACCGAAGAAATTCCAGCATCGCATGTCGATCAAGCCAACGAATATCGGCAGATGCTGCTCGAAGGGCTGTCGATGTACAGCGACGAGATGATGGAATTGCTGCTCTCGGAAGAAGAAGTGCCCACCGACCTGATCTACCAGGTCGCGACCGAAGCCATCCGCGCGCAAAGCTTTACGCCGCTGTTCCTCGGCACCGCGTTCAAGAACAAAGGTGTGCAGACGCTGCTCGACTCGATCGTCCGCTATTTGCCATCGCCCGAGGAACGCCAAATTCGTGCCAAGAACTGGGAAAATCCAGACGAGCCGTTTCCGCTCTCGCCCGACAAGGACAAACCGTTCGTCGGAATGGCTTTTAAAATCGTTGAAGAAGCTTTCGGCCAGTTGACGTTCATGCGTATTTATCAAGGGACGATTGAAAAAGGCGGTACCTATTACAATCAGCGTACCAGTCGCAAGGAGCGATTCAGCCGAATTCTGCGGATGCATGCCAACAAACGTGAGGAAGTGGATTCGGCATTCGCCGGTGACATCGTTGCCGTGATGGGAATCGATTGCGCCTCCGGGGATACTTATGCGGCCGAGCCAAAGTATTGTTCGCTCGAAAGCATGTATGTGGCCGAGCCGGTGATCAAGGTGGCCATCAGTGCAGTGGATCGCAGCAGCAGCGAAAAGTTGTCCAAAGCGCTTCAGCGTTTCCGCAAGGAAGACCCCACGTTCCATGTGTTTACCGATGAAGAAACCAGCGAAGTCATCATGGCGGGCATGGGCGAGTTGCACCTGGATGTTTATGTCGAACGGATTCGCCGTGAGTATGGACTCGAAGTGCTGGTCGGTGCTCCGAAGGTGAGCTACCGCGAACAGCCGACTCAGCGCGCTGAATTCGACTACAAACACAAAAAGCAAACCGGGGGGTCCGGTCAATACGCTCATATCAAGGGCTATCTCGAACCCTACGATCCAGAAAATCTTCCCGAAGACGCGGTCGAAAAAGACGGCTTCATCTTCATGGAAGAAATTGTCTCGGGCCGGATTCCCAAGCAGTACATCCCGGCGGTCGAACGCGGGTTGCGTGAATCGATCGGCAAGGGCACACTGGCCGAGTATCCCGTGGTTTCGCTCCTGGCGATGTTGTCCGATGGTAGTTACCACGATGTGGATAGTTCGGAGTTGGCGTTTGCGACCGCTGGCAAGGGCATGTTCCGCGAGACGTTGCCCAAGACCAAGCCGCAGCTGCTTGAACCCGTGATGAAGTGCGAGATTGAAACGCCTGAACGGTTCCAGGGGGGGATTGTGGGCGACTTGACGGCTCGCCGCGGTATCATGGAAGCCACCGATGTCCGCGATGACGGAACCGTTTTGATTCTTTGCGAGATTCCGCTCTCGGAAACATTCGGCTATGCGACAGACCTACGAAGTATGTCCCAAGGCCAGGCCACGTTCTCAATGGAGTTGGCCGGCTATCGTCCCGTTCCGAGAAGCATTCAGGAACAGATCATCGAAGAGCGTCGAAAAAGTAAGGAGCAGGGGTAACTCGGTAGCCATCCAGTCATTGCTCCACCGGCGCAGGGTCTCGATGGTGGCAAAAGCTTAACCTTGCAGCATTCGGGGCGTCGCCTGTTTCCGAGCAGATTTCGCATGGATATAATTAAATGTTCTGAACTGATTTAGCGGAGTTGCTCGAATGTCTGAAATTGCTTTGCAGTTGCTTGCTACGTTTGATTCGTTGCCGGCCAAGGAACAGCACGAGTTGTTGACATGACACATCGTGTTGCTGTAACGGGTTTTGCAATCAATAGTGCCATTGGCCGGGATATCGAAGAGAATCTGCGCTCGTTGCAACAGGGGCGTTCGGGAATCGTTTCGATTCGTGATCCGTGGCAACCGTATGGAATGCGAAGCCTGGTCGCCGGTGATATTCGGCTGGACGGACTGAAGGAGCTGTTTGATCGCAAGCAATTGCGGTTTATGTGCGAGCCAGCCCTGCTTGCAGCGGCCGCCGTGAAACAGGCGATTGAACATGCGGGACTGACCGATGAGGAAGTCCGATCACCGGATACCGGTGTGATTCTCGGAACGGGCGCTGGAGCGAGTGCGACCGACGTGTACGAGATGTGCGAGCGTCTGAAAGCACGCGGTGCCGCCCGACTCGGTGCCTACTACACGCCGATCATCATGGGATCCTCACCGACCGCCAACGTCGGTAGCGTTTTCAAGATCACGGGCCACTCCTATTCGATTACTTCGGCGTGTGCGACGTCGGCCCACGCGATTATGCTGGGGCTCGACACGATCCGTTCGGGACGACAAAAGCGAATGATCGTCGGCGGGAGTGAGGACATCAATCCGTTTTCGGCTTCATCGTTTGACGGAATGAATGCGCTTTCGACTTCGTTCAATGACACGCCGGAAAAGGCGTCTCGACCGCTCGATCGGGATCGGGACGGCTTTGTGTTCTCCGGCGGAGCAGGCATTTTAGTGCTGGAGGACTTTGAGACGGCTCGGAAGCGGGGCGCTGAAATCCATGCCGTGATCGCCGGAGCCGGTGCGACTTGCGATGGCCAGGAGATGGTCGCGCCGAACGGTTCGGGTGCCGAGCGTGCGATGCAAGCCGCCATCGTCGACGCGGGGCTTGACGCCGGGGAGATCGATTACGTCAATCTGCATGGGACGTCGACGCCGCTGGGGGACGTGATTGAGCTGGAAGCCGTCAAACGGGTGTTCGGTTCCAATGTTCCCCCGTTTTCATCCACCAAGTCAATGACTGGGCACGGGTTGGGGGCCGCCGGATCCCAAGAAGCTATCTTCTGCATCCTGATGATGAAGGAAAAGTTCATCGCTCCCAATATCAACCTCGACCACCCCGATCCTGCGGTGGGGAATCTGCCGCTCGTGGCAGAAACGCGGGAGGCGGATATCCGATTCGCGCTCAGTAATTCATTCGGTTTCGGCGGAACCAATTGCAGCCTGGTGATCGAGCGAGCCTAAACCAATCCCAGATAGTTCTTCGCATTGGCATAGCAAATGTCGCGGACGATCTGGCCGATCCATTCGAAATCGTTCGGTAGTTCGCCCGACTCCATTTCGCGTCCGAGAAGGTTGCACAGGATGCGGCGGAAATACTCGTGTCGCGTGACGGACATGAAGCTCCGCGAATCGGTCAACATGCCGATAAATCGCGATAGCAGTCCCATGTTCGAAAGTGTATTGAGTTGGGCCTCGATCCCGTCTTTCTGATCGAGAAACCACCACGCGGCTCCGTACTGCATTTTTCCTGGGATTGAGCCATCCTGGAAATTGCCGATCATCGTGGCCATCAAATCGTTGTCGCGCGGGTTCAGATTGTAAACGATGGTCTTGGGAAGACAGCCTTCATGATCCATCCGGTCGAGCAACCGCTGAAGCGAGCTCCCTTGCAGCGTATCGGCAATCGAATCGCATCCAATGTCACGACCGGCCCGTTCGAACAACCGCCGATTGTTGTTTCGCGAGGCGCCGATGTGCAGTTGCTTGGTCCAGCCTTTCTCGAAATCCAGTCGCGCAAAAAACATCATCAAAAATGTGGCAAACTGCTCGTACTCCGAAAAGGACGCCGCGTGTCCATCCAGTGCGCGTTTGAAAATCGCATCGGCGACGGATTCGTCACAAAACTTTGCGGGCAGCACTTCAAAACCATGATCGGACAGGCGTGAACCAAGTTCATGAAATGCATCGTGACGCTGACGAAGCGCGGTCAGCAAATCATCGAGACCGGAAACGGAAACATTGGTTGTCTGCTCTAGCCGAACCAGCCACGGTTTGAGGACTTCCGGCTGATGAACCAACATCGCCCAGTCAGGTCGGAAGGTCGGGTAGACTGCGGTGGTTTGATGCTGCTGGCTCTTGAGGTGTTGATGGTGGACAAGCTCATCGGCGGGATCGTCGGTGGTACAAAGCGCCTTGACCTGGAACGAACTGAGAATTCCTTGCGTTTGTAATTCCGGCCTCGATTGAAGCTGTGCGTTGCACTCGTTCCAAACCTGTTCCGCCGTCGCTTCATTCAAAAACAAATCCAGTCCGAAGAAACGTTTTAGCTCCAGATGCGTCCAGTGGAAAATCGGATTGCGAATGGACAGAGGAACCGTTTTGGCAAACGCCAGAAATTTTTCCCTGGCCGGAGCGGACCCTGTACAGAAATGTTCGTCGATGCCGTTGGCACGCATCAATCGCCATTTGTAGTGATCGCCCGCCAACCAGATCTCATAGAGATTTTCGAACCGCCGATTCTCTGCAATCTCCTGCGGTGACAAATGGTTGTGGTAATCGATGATGGGCTCGCGTTCGGCATATTCGTGATACAGCCGGACCGCAGCCCCATTATTTAACAGGAAATCGTCGTGGATCAACATTATGTTAGAAATTATACTAAATTGTAGTAGATAAAAAGCCGCCATCCACGACCAGTTCGGAACCGGTGATGAAGCCGCCTGCGTCGCTGGCCAGTAACAATGCAGCACCGATCAGTTCGTGGCTTGAGCCAAACCGTTTCATCGGCGTGTGGTTCATGATTTGGGCAACGCGGTCGGGTGTGAGGACTTTTTTGTTTTGTTCGGCTGGGAAAAAGCCTGGTACCAAGGTGTTGACGCGCACCTTGAACGGTGCCCATTCGCGGGCGAGATTCTTGGTCAGGT
This sequence comes from uncultured Pirellulaceae bacterium, assembly GCA_964414815.1. Lineage (GTDB taxonomy): Bacteria > Planctomycetota > Planctomycetia > Pirellulales > Pirellulaceae > Mariniblastus. The sequence continues at coordinate 23,099 of CAYPXY010000009.1, forward strand.
TGTGAACAGCGGCCTTAGTTGCCGAATAAGTGAAAACCCGCGAAAGAGGAATGACACCCGACAGGGAACCGACATTGATGATGGAGCCTCCCTCACCTCGCTGCACCATGTGGCTGCCGAATTGCTGGCAAGCCCAAACGACGGATTTGAAGTTCACCCGGATGATGGAATCGAGTTCATCATCTGAAATTTCTGCAAAGGGCGTGGCGCTGTTGACGCCCGCTCCGTTGATCAGGATGTCTACTTTGCCGGATCGTTCGATGACTTGATCGAGCAACTGTTTGCAATTTTCCGGACAGGTCAGGTCGCATTCGAGAAACCAAGCGGAGGCTAAGCCGTTCTGATTGATTTGTTCGAGTCGACGAGCCGCCTTTTCGCTGGAGCGGCCTACAAGCACCACTTCGGCGCCGGCACCGGCGAGGCCTTCAGCCATAGCGCCACAAAGTTCGCCGGTGCCACCAATGACAACGGCTGTTTTTCCAGTAAGTGAGAATAGTGAATCAATGTAGGACATTTGTAAAACTCGACAGATCCCAAGCCTCCAATCCGGTTGCCTGACAGATTTCATTGAACGCAGCGATTTCGGCGGCACTGAATAATAGTCCCTGATGCTGTTCCGAGCGTTTGGCCCAATCGGCCTCAAGTTGACCCGGCAGAATACAGCCTTCGTTTCCGTGTCCCAGGATATCGTCGATCACCGCGCGAATATTTTCGGCTTGGGTTCGGCGTTGAGCAAATGAACCTGCAAGCGCTTCGGGGTGAATGACCTGGAAATAAAACGAAGGAGTTTGTTTTTCGCCATCGGTCAGCCCATCGGTCAGCGATTTGCTCCATCGGGAACGAAGGGTCGGAAGCGAACCGCCGATATAGGCGCCCATCAACTCGTTGATCAATGACAATCCGTAGCCCTTGTGAGCACCGAACGGAGCCAATGCGACGACTTGTCGAGGATCGCAAGTGAAGTGTCCGTTTTTATCAACGGCGGCGTTGGGAGGAAGTTGTTTCCCCTCTCGCTCGAACTGTTGAACGCGGCCCATCGCAACCACGGAAGTCGCCCAGTCAATCACGATCGGGAATCCAAGTACATCCACGGTGGGAAAGCCCCAGGAATGGGGGTTGGTTCCAAGCGTCGGGAACTTGCCGCCGAACGGAACGACTTCGGCCAGCGCGGCGGTGCAGTTGGTATAGGCGATGTAGCCGCGTTTGGCGGCCTCCATCACATAGCCGCCTCCCCACAGATAGTGAAACGCATTGTCAACCGCGATTTGCCCGATGCCAAACTGATCGGCCAAGCAAATGGCTTCGTCGATGGCAGCTTCGGCGGTTGCCTGGCCGAGTTTTTTCTGAGCATCCCAGATTTGAGACGCCGCAAACCGGGACGGCTTGCGAACGATCTCGGCTCCCGGAACGCACCCACTTTGCTTTGAACCAAACAGATCGTCCAGGTGAATGGCCTTGATGGCATTGTGGGTTCGAATCCCGTGCCAGGTGGCCATCGCGGCGTACCGTGCAGCCGATTGCGACTCAGATTCCGTGAAACCACGTTGCCGATAAGCTGCTTCGACGACTCGATTGTGCTCGGCAACTGGAACAACATAAAACGTTTCAGACATATCAATTTACCTTTGCCAGGGGTGGCTCGCCGTTCAAACAGCGTATCAAGTTTTCCGTCGCCATCATCGCCTGACGTTCAACGGACTCAAACGTTCGCGAAGCGATATGCGGCGTGATCAAACATCGAGGAGCGTGGAGCAGCGGATGATCGGGATGGGGCGGTTCCTGATCGAGTACATCGGCGGCATAGCCACCGATTTTACCGGACTCAAGTGCCGCGACCAAGTCCGCCGTGTGGACCAGCTCGCCGCGACCGCAGTTGACGATCACGACACCATCCTTCATCCGTTCGATGGTTTCCCGCCGGATCAGGTTTCGCGACTGATCCGTCAGCCGGGTGTTGAGCGAGATCATATCGGACTGAGCAAAAAGTTCATCCAGGGTTGCAGCGCGTTGCATGTTTAGATTGCTGGCGAGATCTTCCGGCCAGTAGTTTGCACCGTAGCCGATCAGCGACATTTCAAACGCCGCCGCTCGTTTGGCCACTTCCTGGCCGATCCGACCCAGCCCGACGATTCCCAGTCGCTTCCCCAACAGCTCATGGCCGGTCATACGTTTCCAGTTGCCCTGATGAACGTGGCTTGCATGTTCATGTAAATTTCTCAGCGTCGCCAGAATCAACAGGATTACATGTTCGGCCACCGTCGTATGATTCACTCCCGGACAAAACGTCACCGGAATTCCGAATTCAGAACAACTTGCGATATCGATCTTGTCGACGCCGATCCCGTACTTTGAAATCACTCTCAGACGCGGCAGTGATTTTTCCAGAACCGTTCGCGTGATAGCGTCGTCGCCGCAGAGAAACGCATCAAACTCGCCGACGATGTCCAGCATCTGTTGTTCGTTGAGCGGTCCACGAACGCGATGGATCGATGCACCCAAACTGTCCAGCCGCTGGTGATGTGGCCCGGGTGTATCCTGATAGGATGTGGTGGATAACAGAATTCGAAGTGGCATCGCGGTTGCGGCAGGAAACGGGTTTGAATTATGCGGTTTGAGGTAGGATCGAGAAGCAGTGTCTACTATGATAATTCCTTATCAGGGAGTCTTATTTTTACATTAAACATTGGATCGCCACAATGAACGTCGCACAAATCATCGTCGCCAAACGAGACGGAAAACAGCTTACGGAAGATCAGATCAAGTTTCTGATCGCAGGCTATGCCGACGGTTCGGTGCCCGATTATCAAATGGCGGCCTTTGCCATGGCGGTTTACTTTCAGGGGATGACCTTCGAGGAAACCAAAACACTGACCGAAGCCATGATCGCATCAGGTGAGCGGATGGAGTGGTCGGGCAAGCCAGCGGTGGACAAGCATTCGACCGGTGGGATCGGCGACAAAATTTCGATTCCACTGGCGCCAATGCTGGCCTGTTGCGATGTGCAGGTTCCGATGATTTCCGGGCGTGGCTTGGGGGCAACTGGCGGAACGCTGGATAAACTGGAAGCGATTCCGGGATACCGATGCGAACTGTCCAACGATGAGTTTCGCAGTATCGTGAACTGGAATGGTTGCTCGATCGCCAGTGCATCGGATACGTTGGCACCGGCGGACAAGCGATTGTATGCGTTGCGGGATGTGACGGGGACGGTGCCCTCCATTCCACTGATTACAGCCAGTATTCTCAGCAAGAAAGTAGCCGAAGGAATCGACGCGCTGATTCTGGATGTGAAATGGGGAAGCGGAGCGTTTATGAAAACGCTTGAACAGGCCAAGCAACTTGCGAGTTCGCTGGTGGAGGTAGGAAATCAGTTGGGAGTCAAAACAACCTCGCTCATCACGGACATGAACCAGCCGCTGGGCAGGATGATTGGCAATGCGGTTGAGATTCAGGAATCGCTCGACTTACTCGATGGAGGTGGCCCCGCCGATGTGCGTCAATTGACGTTGGAACTGGGCAGCCGATTGCTGGTGTCCGTCGGCAAGGCTGCAGATCTGGATCAAGCCAGAGAAATGCTGGTCAACACAATCGAATCGGGTGAAGCCCTCAAGCGATTTGAGGAAATGGTTTCCAGTCATGGTGGTGACCTGCGGCGATTGACGCCCTTGGCACCCTCTCATGAAGTTCGGGCCACCGACTCCGGCTTCGTTTCGTGGATCAACGCCGAGCGTTTGGGGCTGGCGATTATTGAAATGGGAGGCGGCCGCAAGCAGATGGGGGATGAACTGGATTATTCGACCGGGATCGAGTTTCTGGTTCGAATCGGCGATCAGGTTGGAACCGGGGATTTGATCGCAAACGTTTTTTGTCACGACCAGAATTTGGCGTATGTGCGTGAGTTGGTGCTGGCGTCCGTTGGTTTCAGTCAGAGTTCTGTTGAACCATTGCCGTTGGTTGTGGATTGTTTATGATTTTTATGAATTGAACCATGCTCATTGACCCCCAATTGGAATTGACACTCATCGAACGGGCGATTGAGGTTCGAAATCGAGCTTATGCGCCTTATTCTAAATTCAAGGTCGGCGCGGCTGTGCTGACGGCTGATGGGCAGATCTATACGGGGTGCAATGTCGAGAATGCATCGTATGGATTGACGCTGTGTGCCGAACGCGCCGCCATTTGTTCTGCCGTTTCGGCCGGTAAGCAGGACATTGTGGCCGTTGCGGTGGCGGCTTCGCCGCTTGCGTCGCCTTGCGGGGCTTGCCGTCAGTTTATCTTTGAGTTTGGGTCCGAGATTGAGGTGATTGGCGTCGATCCTGAAAAACCAGAGCATCGACAACGGTGGACCAGCGGACAGTTGATACCGGATGGGTTCAGGTTGTAGGAGAACGAAAACGAAAGCTCTCCGTCCGGTGATCCGGACGGAAGCAATGACTGGCTGGCTACCATCGTACGGTTCCGCTTTGTTCTACGCTGCGTCCTCGTCATTTCGCGCGGCGGCCTCCGAAGAGATCTCGCCGGCGTCGTTGACATCTTCAAACCGTACACTGACTCGCTTCGAGACACCTGATTCCTGCATTGTGATCCCGTACAGCGTGGTTGCCGCCGTCATGGTTTTCTTGGAGTGGGTTACAATCACGAATCGGGTCCAGCCGAGAAAACTTTTGAGGACATCGATAAACCGGCCGATGTTGGCTTCGTCAAATGGGGCATCGACTTCATCAAGCACGCAAAAGGGACTGGGACGGAACTGAAAAATGGCCATCAGCAGCGAAACCGCAGTCAATGCCTTCTCTCCCCCGCTCAGCAGCGAATTGCTGAACTGTGACTTCCCGGGCGGCGTTGCAACAATCTCAACACCCGCTTCAAGCGGATCCACGCCTTCCTCAAGTACCAGGTCAGCATTTCCACCGCCAAAGGTCTGGCGAAACAATTTCTGAAAGTTGATTCGGATCGCTTCAAGCGTTTCGACGAACAGCTTCCGACTATCGGCATCGATACGGCGGATAATTTTCTCAAGCGTCTCCTTGGCTTGGGCAAGATCCTGATACTGAGTATCCATCGTATTGTAGCGAGCCTCAAGTTCTTCCAACTCCTGAAGCGCATCGAGATTCACCGATCCGATATCCCCCAGTTTCTTGCGAAGCGATATGATCTCCTTGTCGATCATATCGCGCGGCGGCATCTCTTCGTCCGAGTCATCGGTCAACTCTGCACGCAGCGCCGAAATGTCGATTCCGTAATCTTCCTGCATTCGCTCTGCAAGTTGCGCTCGCTGCATTTGGATTTGATCCACACGCATGCGTGCCTGATGCAGTCGCTCGTCGGCCGCGCGAAGTTGATCTCGCCTTTCGTTGAGCGTTAAACTGACTTGACGGCGTTGATGATCAGTGTCGGTGCGATTCTGGCCGATGGTCGCCAGCAGATCAGCGGCCTCCTCGCGTTGCAGATTCAGCTCGCTCAATCGCTGCGTGTTGGTTTCAATCAATTCGAGAGCGGCGGTCACGGCTTGGCGATCTTCGTGCTGCTGCGTTTCGAGTTCCTTCCGCAGAACCACCTGCTCGTCGTACTCGGATCGGGTCTGGGCGATGCGAGACTGAATGCCTTCGAGCACTTGCTCCGACTTGGCAAGCTTTACGCGAGCCGAAGTGGATTCCTTCTCGATGCGTACTCGCTCAGCCTGGGATTGGCGGGCCAGTGAATCGTCCGATTCCATTGCCGAGATCAGGGCGGCGACCTGCAACTCGTTCGTCGTCAGCAAGTCCTTGCTGCTCAACCATTCCGTGTTCACGCGATTGAATTGTTGACCGGTTTCGTCCAGTTCCCGTTGGGTTTCCTTGAGCTGCTGGCTGGTCTTGCGCAGGTTTTCCTGAATCGATCTGGACTGTGCCTTTCGGTTGGCCAGTTCCTTCGCCAATTCACCATTTTGATTAATGTGATGCTGGACATCCGCAGCCGCCTGCTTTTCCTCTCGAGCCAGTGCTTCAATCTGGGTTCGCTGAGCCTGAATCTGCTGGTCCAGCCTTACAATTTCACGCTTGAGTGCCCGCAATTCGCTGCGGCGGGAGATGAGGCCAATCGACAGCGACTTTGGGCCGGCGATCACCGTGCCGTCCGGCTCAACGATTTCTCCGTCAATCGTCACCAGCCGCACGGGTTGGTCTGGCTCAAGTTCGCGATGCAAGTTCAACGCCGCCTGCAGCGACTTGATCACCCACGTTCCGCCCAGCAGTTGTTTGACGAAACCCTGGAATTCGGGCTGCACTTGTACCAGCCGATCGGCGCGACCGATCACTCCTTCGCGCCCGTTGAGACTGACGGATGGATCGGCGCCCATCGTAGGAGGATGATCCAGTTGAATCAGGCCGACGCGCCCGTTGAGTTTGATTTGGTCCTGGGCGATTTGTTCCGCAAGTTGACTGCCTTTGACAACGACATACTGAGCCAGTTCGCCGAGGGCGACGTCGACGATCGCTGCGTGCTGTACGTTGACTGAAATGACATCGGCGACCAAGCCGACGACTTCGGAAACGGGCCCCACCGAGGTCGACTGTGAGGCCGCCAGAATTTCGCGGGCACCCGCGTTAACGCCTTCGAGGCTGCGCTCGAGTTCTTCAATGACTTCGGCCCGCTGTGAGGTTGCGATATGCTGGTGGTTCAGTTCCGCCAGTTGATCCTTGGCGGCACCTAACTCGGTCGACAACTGCTCATGATGATGTCGTGATTGAGCCAACGATGAGTCAACCGATTCGGCTTGTTGTTTTAGCTGTTCGGATTCACTCTGAATTCGCTCGTGATCGGATTGGTATTCGCGGAGTGAAGCGTCAAGCTGATCCATTGTCAGCCCCAACCGGCGCCGGGTCTCGGTCAAGTTCTCGACCTGAGTTTCAAATGAACTGACTTGGCGGCCAGTTTGGGCAATCAGGCCAATCAGTTGGCCATGCTCTGCTCTCCGCGATTCGTTTTCCGATGTCCATCGATCGATCTGAGCATTGACGGCCTGCAGTTCGGTTTCCAGCCGCTTCAGTTGTTCGTGCGAATCGTGATATTCGATTTCAGCAGATTGCACTTCTTCATCGGAAGCGTTGATTCGCGATTCGAGTTCGGTAACTCGTTTTCTCGTTCGCTCGGATTGATCCTCAAGCTGCTGGCCTCGTTTTTCCAGATCCGCGAGACGCGTTTCGTTGAGACGAATTTGCGACTCAGTTTGCGCGATCTCCTCGCGCAGTCGCGTGACGGATTCCTGATGCTGAGTGAACGATTGGGTGATCGCTTCAAGTTGGGATTCAAAACGTTCTGCCGACTCGTGGAGTTCGGCGATTTCCAACGACAGGTTTTCCTTGTTCGACTCGGATTCAGCCGACTCCGCAGCAATGGCTGAAATTTTTTCTGAGAATTCGAGCCAATCGCTGCGCCCCACATACATCCGAAGTTGCTTCAGCCGGTCCGCCAGCTCCTTGTACCGAGCCGCTCTCGAAGCTTGAGACTTGACGGAGCGATAACGATTGCCCACTTCGTCAACAATGTCCGCAAGCCGCGCCAGATTGCCTTCAACGCGGGCCAGCCGTCGTTCGGCTTCGATTTTCTTGGCTTTGAAACGGCTGATCCCGGCGGCCTCTTCGAAGATCGCCCGTCGATCCTTGGGATTGGCTTGAAGCAGCCGCTCGACCTTGCCTTGTTCGATCAAGCTATAGGCATCGGTTCCGACTCCCGTGCCGCGAAACAGTTCCTTGACGTCCTTTAAACGGCTCTGCTCACCGTTGATCAGGTACTCCGATTCGCCGCTGCGATACACCCGCCGACTGACATGAATTTCGCTCGCATCGAAAGGAAACTGGTTTTCGGAATTATCCAGTACAATGGTCGCGGTGGCGGAATTGGCGGGACGACGAGCTCCTGAACCGCTTGTGCCCTTGAAAATGACATCCGACATGTCCTTTCCGCGCAGGGACTTTGCACTTTGTTCGCCCAGCACCCACTTGATCGCATCGACGATGTTCGATTTTCCCGAACCATTGGGTCCTACGACCACAGTGATGCCTTGCGGGAACTCGAACCTTGTTTTATCCGCAAAGCTTTTGAATCCGATGAGTTCGAGTGCCTTCAGCATTCGGCAGTAGTGTTAAATAATTAACGTTATCTGGTGAACCAATTCTTCCAGCGACTGACGGACGTGGTTTGGGAAGAGTCCGCGCCGGTGTCATCATAATCATTCAGGTCTGCATTTGAAACGGCTGAGTGGGTTGAATCAGACTCGTCGGCAAATTGTCCGTGGATATAGGTGCGTCCCAGTTTAGGCATGGCGTTGACGACGAGACGCGAGTTGAGCGTGCCCCCATTTTTGGCTTGGGTGAAAATCTTCAGTTGATCGCCATAGGTGAACCCGGCTTGGGAGAAGGCTTCAATCAGATCGACCACTTTGTTGGTCACCACCATACGCTGATCGCCTTTGACGGAGTGGCGGGTGATTGAGACGTTGCCGTTCTTGGTTCCTTGGATCGTCAAGTTGGGTTCAACGTGGAGAAATTCTTCGCTGACGGTTTGCTGATCACCGAAGACGACAATTTCCGGTCGCTTCCTGCGGGAGAAGTGAAGCATGGGTTGATCGGTTCCGGATTCGATTCGGTGCAGATAGAAGTCACCCACTCGATGGCCTTGGGCCAGTGAATGATTAGGCGACTGGGCGAGCATGGCTTGGAAGGCACCATAGCGGGTTTCCGCGCTGTTGACGTGCATTAGCTCCTCAAGAATTCTCGTCGCGTCGGAGTCGGCCAGCGTTGAAAGGGCGGTCAGTGCCGGCCAGCGTAATGCAGGTTCTTTTTCTGCGATGTAGCGGAGGTGGGCCATGCCATCGACTTCACCCTGATAGGCCAGTGCTTCGGCTGCGTAGAATTTGATATCGGTGCGATCGCTTTTGAGTGCGCGTTTGAGGATGGGAATGCCGTTGGCTCCGATGGCTTCGAGTCGAAACGCTGCGAGTTCGGCTTCCGCGGGTACCGACATGGACTTTTCTAGTTTTTCGATTCGCTCCAGACGTTGGCTTTGCGTTTCGGAGTGCATGATGTTTCCGATGATGTCGAAAAACCGGCCCAGATTATTTTTGTATTCGTCTGGAACCACGATCGTCACGAACTTGTCTGTTTTGGGAGTTGCAATCCCGTGCCGCCCGCTGTTGTCGGCATAGGTCAGGCGGGAGTTGATGGCTCGAGAGATACTCAGTGCCGTTCGGGTCGACACATCCTCGGCACCGAGCATCAATCCCAATTCGCGTGCTTCCATCACGACCCCGCCGCCGAGAATGTGACCGTGCAGCAGATTCGATTGGTCCTTGCGGGATTCAAACAATGAGTCGACCAGAATACGTCCGCTGCATGCCGAGTTGAAGTTTCCTCGGACGCCTCGCTTGTTCATGATCTCGAACGGCCCCATGCGAGTCTTGCCCACCATCCCGTTTTCGATACTGGTGGCCTCGGTGGACTTCATCGTTCCGACTTCCACATCGAACCGATCTCCCTCCTTGGCAGCTGGCGGAATGAGTCCCTTCAACAGGACCATTTCGGTGTCTTTTCCGGCGAGCAGTTTTTCGATATTGATATCGAGCTTGTCATTGGTCAGATCACGAACCAGTTGATCTCGCTGAGCACCAGGCTTAGGGTTGCTGCCGGTATCCGCCAGCCCAAATGCCAGTGCAATTCCTTCGACCTTGGCGTAGTTGGCGCCGTGAAAATTGCAGAGTTCGGCGATATAGCCCGCTTTGGCTTTCTTGAGATCATTGGTGAATGACTTCGACAGCTCATCGGGACTTTGGCTGCGATTGACGAAGCTTTTGCACCCCGCCATTCCGGTCAGGGCAAGCCCCGCAAGAAATGAACGGCGCCCGCAGCGAAAGGAGGGAGAGTTGGAGTCTGAATGCAGGTTGGGATTACACATTGCGTTCCTTCGCATGGGTGGCAATCGACACAGATTTTTCCGTGCGGGAAGATTAGAAGCCCCCGATAGGAGGGTCAATGGCATTCAGTGCTAGCTTCCGTTTCGGTTTTTCCTGTTCCTGTGCGACAAAATAGCCGTAAATTCCTGTGTTTTTCTATTGCTAAAAGTGCATCCGGAACGATAATTCTTCGATCTTGCTCGTTCAATCGTCTCAAACGAATCCAGCGAGCCGTTTCTTTCGGGTCGAAATGCTTTCGATCCCGTTCCCTGCGATCCCCTGACCCAATGCAATGGCAACGGACAGGTTGTATGGACGATTAACCTCTTACTTTTGAAACTGAAAATGAATCTGCTACTCCAATGGAACGATGAAGCCAATTGCCGAAACGTTCAATTCTCTGTCAACTACTCGATCGAAAACTCGTCCGTCACCATTGACTCGATCACGCCCACCAAGGTCGATGTTCTGGACAAAACCGGCGAATCCGTCGTGAAAACGATGGGCGTTCACACTGCAAAAGGCCAAACGATGCTGACCGATCAGCTGAAAAACAGTGGTCAATTGAACGAGTTTGTCGCCGAAATTGAACGCCGCTGCGGTTTGTTGGTCGAATCGGCCAGCTAGTCAGTTCTCAACTCGGATCGCCGATCAGGCTCATTGCATTTCTTCGTGCTTTCCGTTATTCTGGAGCCTCAAGTTGAAATTTTTGTAACCCGAACTTCAGATACCCTAGAGCCAACCTGTTGATATGAGTGAACGAACCCGCGAACTACGTCGCCGACGAAAACGAAAAAAGAGTGTTGCTGCCATCAAGCAACGAGCCAAGAAAGCAAACGCGTCCGAAAAGGAAGTGTTGGCTGGTAAATTGCGGAAGCTCTCGCCGGGTGCTGAAATCATCATCAGTGAGTTGAAGCTGGGCAAGTCAAAGTAGTCTATCGCTCACGCAAATTTGAGTTTTGTTTAGCAGCCTGACGGAAACGTCGGGCTGTTGTTGCATTTTCGGGGAGTAATACAAAATGAAGCGTCGATGTTGTGGCTACGTTGTTCGTGGGTTGTACGCGATTCTCATTGCTGTCTGGACCATTTCGGTTCAGGCTCAGGATACCGAATCGGAAAGCGTTGCGGATGCGGAAACGCTGGCAACGATGCAGGCGATTGATACCGGCATTCGGCAATGGCGCGATGCGCTCAACATGAAATGCGATTTTCGGTATACCCAAGGGCTTGCGGCTTCCCTGGAAGATGCGCTCAACGGCAAATTTGTGGGCGGAGATGGTGAAAAGGCGAATTGCCGCTTCGTCAAGATGGGCGATGCTGTTTTGTACGACTTCCGGATCGAAGGTCAGCCTAGTTCTGGGGAAGGTAGTCTTGCTTCGGTTTTAATGGCATCGGCCAATCAGGTGGAAGCCACGATAAACAGAACGCATCCCAATAGCCCATTACATTTTTTCGACGTGTCAGGGGAGAAGGAAGGGGCCCAACTTCATCGTCAGCGGGGTCAAACAAACGTTTTTCCGTTTGTCTTGTTGGGGGGCAATTCAGGGGCATTGTTCCAGCCCATGATCGATTCCAATCTGCGTACCTTTTCCAGCAAGCGGGAGGGAGCGTTGGTGGTGGTCACCTGTCAACCAAAAATCGGCCAGGCCAAGCACTACACGATTGATACTTCCGGTCCCTATCCTCTGCTGCAGTCAACCAAAAGCGAGGACGGCAATGATGTAACGATGGCCAGTGATTTTATTGCACTGGAAAATGGTTGCTCATTTCCGGGTCGTCTCGTGATCGTGTCGGGACCGAACGTTCCGATTGGTTCCACCGAACCGCAATGGCTGTCCCGTATTTGGGAGATTGTTGACTCGAAGATTTCCGAGCCGACCAAGGATGACTTTGTGATCGATTTGGGACCTGAGGCGAATGTATACGGTTTGAAGTCCGTGGAAACACCGGTCAATATGCTCGACATCACGTTGGATTCGCTGGACAAGGAAAAAGCGGACCAACCCAGGATGGATGTCCCGAAGGGCCGTCCCCAAAGCAGTCAATCGGCACCCCGGATACGGAGTAATTCATCCTCGGCTTCCGACAGTCAGCCGGTGGCCGCTCTCCAAGATCCCACCAACGAATACAAGAATGATGCTGACCCACCACCGGCAGAACCAGGCACCGGTTTGCCCATCATCTGGATCGGAGCAGGGGTATTTATCTTGTGCGGTCTGTTGCTACTTCTGGTTCTTGCGAAGAGATCCCAACGATATTGAATCCTCACTGATGAAGGAGTTTGTACCATGATGATCACTCGATCAAACACCGTTTTCGGGTTTCGAAGCTTTCTGTTTTGCATGATCGCCATGGGCCTGTCCGGCGTTCCGTCGGTCAGTTCACAGACCAGACAAGATGGTCGTCGCTTGGCTGATGAAGCCATCTTTGGACTAAAGCTCGACGGCACACTTTCTCGGTTCAAGTTGATTCACTTTACAACAGATCCAGAACAGGATCTGTTGATTACAGTTCTGGAAAACGAAGTTACTCGAAGAGACTTGGGACTGGATGATGAAAAATGGAACCTGCTAAAACGGGATTTTGACGCGTCCAAAAGCCTGCTGGAAAAATACTCTCTAATCGTGCGCCAACGAATTCCCACCGCCGCAGAGAATGAGGATTTCAAGCAAGGCATGGAGAACCATCTCAGTGCAATCCGCGATAGGCTGACCGAAGAACAATGGTACCGGGTAGGACAATTGGGAGTTCGTTACTATATGCGCAAGATGGGCCCCACGGTTTCCATCTTTTCAGGAGAACTTGGGAAAAAACTGGATATGCCGATAGGCATTCGGAGCGAGTTTTTTACGGTGGGAACAGGAATGGAGGAGCCGCTTCGAAGGCTATCGATGGACCTGAAAACCAAGGCAATGGAACGTTTGCTCAGTCGTCTGACTCCTAGACACCGCACCGAGTTGGAAGAATACTTCAAACGAAACAATTTTCAACCGGAGAACATCAACTTTGGGGTCTTTATGTGGCAATTGGATTATCAACCTGAGTCGCAGAAAAAAAACGAAGGAATGTCAGAGGCGTCGACTCCTCGAACCAATACGGAACACCACAAAGGCTTTGCCGAAGAGTTCTTTGAGTTGCAAGCAACGGGCACCTTTAATCTCACGATCTCAGGAGGTCTTGAGCCTCGTAAAAGGCCCGCGATTAATCTGGATGCGGTTGTGAAAAAAGGGCTGATGGACTCCCAAGTGATCCGGTTGCTGATGTCGCCCAATATCGCTAAACCACTTGAATTGTCGGACGGACAAATCGCCATGTTCCGTGAGGCTTTCGATATTTTCCATGAGCAGAATAATGAACTCATTGCGGAGTTTCAGGATGCCCCTGATCGACAAAAAGCGCTTCCCAAGATAAAGGCGGCCAGAATCGAGTCTTACAAAGTCCTCGATGGTTTGGTGGAAAGAGTGCTGTTCCCGCACCAGATTGAGTGGTTGCAGGAGTACGTTGGACGAATTGGCGCGACTCGAATCGGTTTGGTGGGTTCGCTGGTCGATGGTCAACTTGGCCGCACTTTAGGCATCACAGAATCCGAAAAGAAAGCCCTGCTCGAGGAGGCGGCGAAAATCAGGGACGAGTTGATGCCCAAGTCTCTGGAACTGGAAAACGAGATCTATGATCGATTGATGGCCTCCTTGCCGGAGGAAGATGCCCAACGCTTAAATGAGATGATCGGCAAACCCATTGAGGAAGGTTACGCGAATCTGGATGTGCTTGCCGACCAACTCGCTGGAATCGGCTACGTCAATGATTGATAGAACAGGCCTAAAAAAAAATTTTTTAAATCGGAACGGCTTGTTCTGATTTTAACAAGCTTTACAATGAAGTGTGACGGATGGCGGTTTTCGTTTTGTTTTTCGATTAACCTGAGGAGATACTCATGTTCACTAGAAGTTTTACCGCGTCGGCAGTCTTTTGATCATTCTCGGTTCCAGCGTTTTTCTAATAGGATCTGCGGGTTACGTCGACCACCCTGATGATGTGTATTATGCAGATGCAGCGTGTTTCATCGCTCCTCCAGAAGGAGCAAATCGAGTTGTCCCGTGCATTAAACCTGGAACCGGGTGTTATGTTTCCGGAACAGTCTGTGTGGTTGGTGGAATACCAATGGCTGCAGTATACAAAAATCATTTTTTTGAACATCAATATGAGTACTGTCATGCGCCAATACCGGACGTGACTTGCAAGTCTTACGGTGGTATTTGGAGAACTTGCATGAATTGGGACGCATATCGGGAGGGTTCACCTTGCGATAGGTGGCTTTGTGCAGGAAAATCTGAAACCTTCGACTGCGAAACCATTTTCCCTTAATTTGGTTGCGTTGGAACTTCAGTGAATTGAGATTAGTCCGTCGAAACATATTCATTCAGTTATCTGCTGAGAAATGCCTACCAAATGTAGGCATTTCTTTGGCAGGTATAACAAGAGGCGCCATATGAGTTCTAGTCATGCTAGGTGGCTTATTGGGATAGTAGGCATATTTCTCTTGCCGTTCTCGGCGGTTGCCAGCATCCAAGATGTCGATGAGAACAGAGACGAAGATACAGCGACAATCGTTGCGATGGAGGCGATCGATGTTGGGGTACGGCAGTGGCGCGATGCCCTCAACGTGAAATGCGAGTTCCGTTTTCGACAAGGGCTTGCGTTATCGCTGGAGGATGCAATCCAAGGCAAGTATCCAACGGGCGATGGTGATAGGGCGAATTGCCGTTTCGTAAAGATGGGAGATGCCATTCTATATGATTTCCAGATTGAAGGTGAGCCTGATTTTAACAAAGAGACCAAGACCAGTACCTATAGTTCGTTTTTCCTGGCCTCTGTCAATCAGGTGGAAGCGTATGCGAGTAGACTGGGCCCCCACGATACGATCGTGTTTTCGGATGTATCGCAGCAGAAGGCAGAACCGTTGCTCCATCGCCGGATGGATCTGACCAACGTGTTTCCGTTTGTGTTGATGGGAGGTAATTCAGGGGCCTTGTTTCAGTCGTTGATCGACTCCAACTTATGCACATTTACCCACCGATGGGACGGGGATCAATTGATGATCTCAAGTAAACCAAGAATTGGTCAGGTTACACATTATACAGTTGACAATTCCGGACGGTTTCCTCTTTTGAAGTTGATTTCGAGCGAGGATGGTAATGACGTCACAATTGCCAGCGATTTTATTGAACTGAAAAACGGATGTTTGTTTCCGGGACGTTTTGTAGTGGCTACCGGGCCGGTTGTTTTGGTCGGTTCCAGCGAACAGCGTTGGCTATCGCGAATTTGGGAGATCGCCGATTCAAGCGTTTCTGATCCTGCAAAAGAAGATTTCGTCATTGATGTTGATCCGATCGTAAAGTTTGCCGGATTGAAACCCATGGAAAGACCGGTCAATATGCTGGACATTACCCTTGAGAGTTTGTCTTCGGATCGCTCGGAACAATCCCCAACAGAGTCCCTTGATGATCAATTTGCTTCGCGGGCGTCTGGTGAGGGCGCCCCAAACGAAACAGAAGGTGGTTCAAACAATCATTTGGGATCCCTGAACTGGAATTTGATCTTTGTCTGGGCAGGTATGGGGGCAATTGTTTTAGGCGGACTGCTATATTTCGCTGCCCAAGGCTTTCGGAGAAAATAAAATGGGGCTCTGGAATTGTCGAGTCGTATTTGGTGTAACCTGCATCGTTTCAGTGCTGATTTTTATGGCTGGTTGCAATCCGCCCTCTGAACTTGCCTTGGACAATGGACAGCATTTCGTCCTGCCGCCAACCGTCTTGTCCTTTGAAGACCGAGATTCCTGGAGTCTCAGACACCAATTTGAGTTGAAGAATCACTCTTCCAGCGAAATGCATCTCAAGGTTCAGGCTACTAGTTGCGGATGCACGGCCTGCAATATTACCCAGCCTGTACTTAAGCCTGGGGAATCATCCAGTATCGATTTGGTTGTTGCGGTCCCCTACAACCGCGCCCATCGTAGTGAGTCGGTCTTCATTGAAACAGGCATCCCCAATGAGATCCATTCGTTCGTTTTGTCGGGTGATGTCTTTCCTGCGGTTTCAAATCGACCGTTTCAGAGGAAAATATTTGTTACCGAACCAGGTTCGATTGAATTCGATGTCATTGCCTATTTAAAGAAAGGAAATGATACCGGTGGCTTGGCCGTTGAAAATGACAGCCATTCAATCAACGTTCAATTTGGGCCCCCAGAAATCAAGGATATGGAATCCATTGTCCGGGAAATTTATCCAGTAAAAGTCGACATCGTGTCTGCATTTTCAGATGAAACAGTTGTCACGTTTAAGTCTGGCAACCATGTCTTTCCGGTAACCTTCCATTTTCATTCTGAGCCGATGGTGACTCTTTCGCCCAGCGAAGTTTTGTTTCCAAAAACAAGTCATGAGAATGTTTCAGACAGGGTGCAGATTGAGTTGACCGGGAAACTCCCTTTTGAAGTTCATGAGGTTCTCAATGATCATCAACGGGTTGAAGTGGAGACCCTGACTTCTGGTCCCGCGTTGAGTCATCAGGTGGCCATGAGGCGTGTCAGTCAGAATGTTGCGGGTGCTGAAAGCCTGAAAACAGTGGTTCAGATTTCAGTTAAAACTTCCGAAGGAGAGCTATTAACGATGGATTTACTAGTCTATTTCATTCAATGAGATCATTCATTCAAAGCTTGCTACCGTTTCTGGTGGGTGGGTTGTTGTGTTTCGCAGCCCTGGGGAAGGTTCGTGTTCTTCTCGATCCGGCCTCCATTACAATGGCTTCAAAATGGATGACATGGGGTACGGCGGCTCTGGTCATGGGTGAGATCGCACTTGCCTGGTGGGTGGTCAGCGGATGGAAGTCTCGTCAGGCCCTACGAGTTTCGCAATGGATTCTTTTCCTGTTT
This sequence comes from uncultured Pirellulaceae bacterium, assembly GCA_964414815.1. Classification (GTDB taxonomy): domain Bacteria; phylum Planctomycetota; class Planctomycetia; order Pirellulales; family Pirellulaceae; genus Mariniblastus. The sequence goes on from CAYPXY010000009.1 coordinate 39,955, forward strand.
GCCTTGGTCTCTGGGTTCAAATGGCTCAGTGGCGAAACCGATTGTGGCTGCTTTGGACCGGAAATAAAGATTCATCCGTTCTACATGGCCATTTTCGATCTGACGCTTGTGGCGATACTGGAAGTTCATATCCGTTTGAATGTTTCATGGAATCCATTCAAGGAGGAGACCCACCCTAGCCAGGGTTCACCCCATCTTGATAGGCTGAGCGACGACCGGCGCCGGCCAACGAGATTCCTGCCCGTCGCAGTGGTTTTGCTGTCGGCATTGGGATTACTATTGTCGATCGGCCGCCGAAATGTTCAACCGTTTCGAGTGGTTCGGATGAATGAGATCGACTGGAATCAAGAAACAGGAAAACCTGGCAGCTTTTATATTCAGCTCAGAGCTGATCCCGGACAACCGCTTTCGACCACTTGGATTTCTCCATCAGACAGAAAAATCTTTCTGGGGCCGGAGGTGACCTGCCTGATGGTCTCGATCAATTGTGACCACTGCCGAACGCTGGTGAAAAAACTTGCCGACAACCCTTTTTTATCGAACAAGTCGCTGATAATCGTCAGTTTCAACTACTTCACTGGATACCTCTCAGAAGAAGTGGAACGCGAGTTTGAAGGTCATTTGAAAAAGATTGAAATGCTCAATCCGGGTGTACTTCGGTGGAACGCCAGCCCCGTGATTCATATACATGCGGCGGCTCCCGCGTTGTTGAAGCTGAACCACGGAATCGTTGAGTCCGTCCAGACAGATCCCAACGATATTGAATCCTCACTGATGAAGGAGTTTGTACCATGATGATCACTCGATCAAACACCGTTTTCTTGTTTCGAGGCATTTTGTTTTGCATGATCGCCATGGGCCTGTTCGGCGTTCCGTCGGTCAGTTCGCAGACCACGGAGGATGGACGCCGCTTTTCCGACGACGCCACCTTTGCACTGGGTCTCAATGGAAGGCTTACTCGCATTCGATCGAACTTACTGACAACGGCTCCCAAAGCAGAGCCGTTGATTACGGTTCTGGAAAATGAAGTTACCCGAAGGGACTTGAGACTGGATGATGAAAAATGGAGATCACTCAAAACGGATTTTGATGCGGCCAAAAGCCTATTCGAGAAATACACCCAGATCACACGCCAGCGAACCCCCACCGCAGCAGAAAAAGAGGATTTCAAGCAAGGCATGGAGGATCATCTCGGCGCCATCCGTGATGGGCTGAGCGAAGAGCAATGGTATCGGGTCGGACAACTGGGAGTGCGCTACTCCATGCGCGAGATTGGCCCCACGACATCCATCTTTAACGGCAAATTGGGAGAAGAATTGGAAATGCCGATGAGAGGACGGGCTGATTTTTTTATGGCTGGTACCGGACTGGCCGAGCCGCTGCGCAAGGAGTCTCAAGAACTAAAAGCCGATGCCATCGAACGGTTGCTTAGTCGCCTGACACCGAGCCACCGAACCGAGCTGGAAGATTATTTCAAACGAAATAAGTTTGAACTGGAAAAGATCAACTTTGGTATCTTTATTTGGCAATTGGGGTATCAGCCCGAATCGCAAAAGAAATCTGAAGGAAAATCAGAGGTAGCATCAGAAGATGCGGCTTCCCCATCAAAAAGCGAATCCTCCAAGGACTTTGTCGAAGAATTTCATGAAATGCAAGGCACCGGTCTTTTCAACCTTACGATCGCAGGAACCCTTGAACCCCGCAAGAAGCCCGATCTTAAATTGTCTCCCGTTCAGCAAAGAGGGTTGGCGAATTCCGAACTGATCCGGATGCTCACCTCGCCGACCCTTGCCAAACCGCTCGAATTGTCGGATGAACAAGTTGATATATTCAAAGAGACCATGGAACAATGGATGGAGCGCAACCAAGAACTCGACCGAGAGTTTCAATATGCCAGCGATCCGCAAAAAGTGATCCCTCGGATAAGAACCGCCAAAAATGATCTGTACAAAGAACTCGATGGCGTGGTGGAAAGAGTGCTGCTTCCCCACCAGGTCGAATGGCTGAAGGAATATGTCGGACGCATCGGCGCGACTCGCGTTGGCCTGGTAGGTTCGCTGGTCGATGGTCAACTTGGCCGCACTTTAGGCATCACAGAATCCGAAAAGAAAGCCCTGCTCGAGGAGGCGGCGAAAATCAGGGACGAGTTGATGCCCAAGTCTCTGGAACTGGAAAACGAGATTTATGATCGATTGATGGCCTCCTTGCCGGAGGAAGATGCCCAACGACTCAAAGAGATGATCGGCAAACCGATCGAGGAAGGTTACGCGAATCTGGATATGCTCGCCGATCAACTCAGCGGAATCGGTTCCGATCGATTGTGATCCAGGGCCACCTCATCCGCCGTAAACTTGTCGTTTGAGTGATTCGGAAAGCTGGTCGGCTTCCTTTTTCATTTCCTTCATCTTGTCGATTCGCTCGCGGACAAATTTTCGGGCGGCGGGTTCTCCCCCCGACAGAAATAGTTGATTGGCCTCCTGGATGGCCGCTTTGTCGTCAAGCAAGGTTCGATATTCCTTTTTGAATTCGTTGACGCGGTCCAGTCCTGATTCCGGGAGACTTTTGTCGCGGTACCCATTTTCCATATACTCCATCACTCGCGTTGATTTTTTCAGATCCATCAACACTTGAGCATAGTGTTGACCCAATGGAGACTTCTCAAATTCCGCTTGGCTAGGGAGACTTGATCGGTTGATCAAAAATGAAACCAGAAAATATCCGCCGATCAACAACGACAGAATTCCTGCGGCGATGAGGGCCGGTTTTACCCAGGCGTCCAAACTAAAACTTTGCAACTTCTTGATGGATGCAGGTCGGAGGATCGTGGGCCGGGCCGCAGCACTCGCCGAATTTTCGCTGGACGGGGTTGACGTTCGTGGTGCGCCCAAGGATGGGTTGGCAGGCGCTCCAGAAGGTACACCGGAGACATCGCTCGATGGACTGGATTTGGGGGGGGCGTCGAGTTTCAGGTTCGAGAAGTCAAAATCCTCAAACTGCTCAAATGAATCAGAGTCCGCCAGTAAGGTGACGATCTCCTCTGAAACGATGTCGCCCGGCTGGTCGTCCACTACCGCTTCTTCGGCGGTGGCCAGGACTTTTTGCTTCTCACCCGATTTGCGAGTCGATTCGGTGGGAACGCGATTGCGCGCCTGGCAGGCTGTACAACGAGTACTCCGCCCGACAATCGCTTCCTCGGCTCGCAATGACTTACCACATTTGCGACATGAAAATCTGATCATCCCTCAATCATCTAACAATCGTTGCATTTGGTCAATTCTGAATTTTCAAAACCGGGTTCCCTGTTGGGCTGGTGAAAACACGGGGATCACTGTTGGTATATTCTAATCTTAACCCGAAGCGTAAGCGAGGGACCGCGTTTCGTCCCTCGCTTACGCTTCGGGTTGGGATTTTCTCCCCGTTCCCTGCCTGAACATCGGCTATTCGCCGGGGTTGAGTTACACTAAACTGAAGCAATCTAAAAAACTGACGGAATGGGATTTCGACTGCCCCATTTGGACACTTTGCCCCGTTTACACGATGTCGCTGCGAGCTGAACCTACCCAAGCTTTCCTTTTAAAGTATTTTGTCATCGGACTGGCTTGTACCGGGCTTGGCCTTTGGGCGGTATACGACGCCTTGGTTGCCTACCCTTCCATGATCCCGCGTGCGGAATACTGGGAGTCTCTGGAGGCCGATGAAAGCCTTGACGCTGCGGCTCGAAATGCCGCCTACAAGGAGACTGCCGAGGAAAAAGGCTGGTCGGTTGAACGCCCTACCAAGAAGGAAAGCCTTAAGGAGATCCAGCAAGGTATTGTCTGGCAATATGTCTTCATGACGCTTGGATTTGGATTGGGGATTCCGTTGCTGATCTGGTATCTGCGAAACAAAAGTACCTGGATCGAGTCGGATGGAAAGCAGATCACGTCCAGCTGGGGACAGGCAGTTCCGTTTGCCGACATCATCAAGTTCGACAAAAATCGGTGGCAGAAGAAGGGACTGGGCGTCGTCCACTACAATGACAACGGCAGTGTCAAGAAATTTGTGGTCGATGACCTGAAATACGACCGCCAGATCACCGATGAAATCGTCCGGAAGATGGAAGCTCATATCGGCCACGACAAGATCGTCAATGGAGATCCGGAAGAGCCGTATTCCCATGATCCAGTGTAACCGTTCGCGCGAAATCGCGTCCCGCTCGAGTACCACTCAATGAAATTGCTCAAAGTCGCTGCGGCGGCACTCAACCAGACTCCGCTGGACTGGGAGTCCAATCGCCAACACATTATTCAGGCCATTGAATCAGCGCGGGCGCAAGACGTTTCCGTGCTGTGCCTGCCGGAGCTTTGCATCACCGGCTACGGTTGCGAAGATGCCTTTCACGCTCCCGGTGTTCACGCGACCGCCATCGAAATGCTGGGCTCCATCGCGTCGGAAACTCGCGGCATGACGGTATCCGTGGGACTGCCCCTGATGTATGCGGGCGCTCTGTTCAACACTGCCGCGCTGTTGGTCGATGGCCGAATCGCAGGCTTCGCCGCCAAGCAACATCTGGCGGGCGACGGCATCCACTATGAACCGCGCTGGTTCAAAGCCTGGCCGGCCGGAATCGTCGGTGAAGTCGAAATCGCGGGCCAGAAATTGCCGATCGGCAATCTGCTGTTCGATGTCGGAGGTATTCGAATCGGGTTCGAAATCTGTGAAGACGCTTGGGTGGGCGTTCGCCCCGGAGCCGCACTGGCGGCCAAAGGAGCGGATATTATTCTCAATCCGAGTGCCAGCCATTTTGCGTTCCACAAACACAGCGTCCGCCAACGTTTTGTCCTTGAGGGAAGCCGTGCCTTTCATGTCACTTATGTTTATTCCAATCTGCTGGGTAACGAATCGGGGCGAGCGATTTTTGATGGCGATACGCTGATCGCGACCGCAGGAAAAATGCTGGCCATCGGAAAACGTTTTTCCTATCTGCCGGCGGGTGTGACCGTGGCCCTTGTGGACGTCGATCTCAGCCGCATGTCGCGGGCCAGAATGGGGTCCTTCATGCCGGAGGTGGATGGCAATGAATCCGATGTGATCCCGGTAGCGTTTCAGTTTCCCGACACCGCGCTCGCTCAGAATCATTTGACCGAAGAAGCCTGGGCAGTCGGGCCGGACCCAAAGTTCGAAGAGTTCACTCGAGCCGTTTCGCTCGGGCTTTTTGACTACCTTCGCAAAAGCCGTTCGCGCGGGTATGTCGTGTCACTCAGCGGCGGATGCGATTCCAGCAGCGCCGTGGTACTGGTCTGGACCATGCTGCAATTCGCCGTCGCCGAGATGGGACTCGAACGGACTTGCGAGCGAATCGGCGACTGGCTGAAACAGGAGCCGATTGAAGACCTGAGAAGCTTGACCCACCGATTGCTGACCACCGCCTACCAGGCAACGAAAAACAGCGGTTCCGTGACTCGGCAAGCAGCCCGGGATGTGGCTGAGGCAGTCAATGCCTGCCACTATGAATTTGATGTCGAGCCGCTCGTGACGGGTTACACCCAGATTGTCAGTGAGGCGCTCGGAACAAAACTGAACTGGAAAGAACACGACATCACGCTGCAAAATATTCAGGCGAGAGTTCGCTCTCCGGCTGTCTGGATGCTGGCCAACTTGAATCAAGGTTTGTTGCTCTCGACCAGCAATCGCAGCGAAGCCGCAGTGGGCTATGCGACCATGGACGGCGACACGTCGGGGGGTTTGAGTCCTCTGGCGGGAATCGACAAAGCCTTCTTGCGACGTTGGCTCAAATGGATGGAAGTCAAAGGCTCCGCTGGGTTAGTGCCCTTGCCGGAACTGAAGTCCGTCAATGATCAGCAACCCACCGCTGAACTTCGTCCGCCCGAGAACCGACAGACCGACGAAAGTGATTTGATGCCCTACGAAGTGCTTGACGGTATCGAGTTGCTGGCGATTCGTGACAAGATGATGCCGGTCGATGTGTATCGCCACCTCAAAATCGAGTTCCCCCACTTTGATCGTCGGGACTTGAAAACCTGGACCATCCGGTTCTTTCGTTTGTGGTCCAGAAATCAGTGGAAGCGAGAACGGTACGCACCGTCGTTTCATCTGGACGACGAAAGTCTTGATCCCAAGACCTGGTGCCGATTCCCGATCCTCTCGGGCGGATACGAGTACGAAATCAGAAAACTGGAAGCCTATGACCTGGACGCCGACGACCACTAACCTTTCTCTAAAGCCATGACTCCTGATGATGTGATCAACCAACTGGAACTGCTGGGCGTTCCAGCGCGACGAGAGAGTGGTCGTGTCCAACTGCCCGGCGTGATTCATGGCGCCGAATACTGGTTCGTGCCCGGAAAACCGCTGGCGGTGCAAAGTCCGATTGATGGAGCGAAACTGGCGGAGGTAGCCTTGGCGGAGGTGGACGATATCGACAACGCGATTTCACGAGCTGAGATTGCGTTCCGGACTTGGCGAACCGTTCCGGCTCCTGAACGTGGAAAGCTGGTCTATGAAATCGGCCAGGGATTGAGGCGGCACAAAGACCTGCTCGCGTCGGTCGTGACGCTGGAGAACGGTAAGATTTTTCAGGAGGCTTTGGGTGAAGTCCAGGAAATGATCGACATCTGTGATTTTGCGGTCGGGTTGAGCCGTCAGCTTTACGGGCTGACGATTACCAGCGAACGGGCATCTCATCGGTTGATGGAACAGTGGCTGCCGTTGGGGCCGGTCGGTGTGATCAGTGCGTTTAATTTTCCGGTCGCGGTGTGGGCTTGGAACGCCATGTTGGCCCTGGTGTGCGGCGATCCGGTAATTTGGAAGCCGTCTGAAAAGACGCCGATTTCCGCCATTGCCAGCCATGCCATTGCACTCGAAGCGGTTGGGAAACTGGATTTCGTGCCGCCGGATGTCCTGCAACTGGTGGTAGGAGATGCGGCGACCGGCAAGCACCTTGCCGCCAGCCCCCGTTTGCCGCTGATCTCGGCAACCGGTTCAACCCCGATGGGAAAATCGGTCGCCACGACCGTCGCAGGGCGGCTTGGCAAAACCATTCTGGAGTTGGGAGGGAACAACGCAGCCATGATCGCTCCGACCGCCGATCTGGAACTGGCGATTCGGGCCATCGTGTTTTCGGCGGTGGGAACCTGCGGGCAGCGATGCACCACATTGCGGCGGCTGATCGTCCATCATCATCTGTACGAAACCGTTCGCGACCGGTTGCTCGCGGTATGGCAGCAAATTCCCATTGGCGATCCGCGTCAACCCACCACGTTGGTGGGACCACTGATTGATTCCGATGCGTTTGACCGGATGCAATCAGCGCTCTATGCGGCCAAAGCCCAAGGAGGAACCGTTCATGGTGGAACTCGTGTGAACGAGGGCGTGCCCGAGGGCGGTTACTATGTGAGGCCGGCTCTGGTGGAGATTGATCCCGGTGCCGAAGTTGTTGGGCACGAAACGTTTGCACCGATTTTGTATCTTCATCGCTACGAGTCGCTGGACGAAGCGATTGAAATTCAGAATTCGGTATCGCAGGGACTTTCCAGTTCCATTTTCACGATGGACATGCGGGAGGCTGAGACATTCTGTTCGGCAACCGGTTCCGACTGCGGAATCGCGAACGTCAATCTCGGCACCAGCGGTGCTGAAATCGGCGGAGCCTTCGGCGGTGAAAAAGAGACCGGCGGAGGACGCGAGTCCGGTTCGGATGCCTGGAAGAGCTATATGCGGCGGTCGACCAATACGATCAATTACTCAGCCCAATTGCCGCTGGCTCAAGGGATTCGGTTCGACGTGTAGCGGTTCAGCGCTGGATCGTTGCCGGTTCCTGGTCATCTTTTTTTGCGATGGAGCCGACGGAAACTTTGCCCACCAATTGTTGAATCGGACCGACATTGCAAGCCCGAGCGGGCCAGGTGGTGGGGATCTTTTTCGAGTTGGTTTCCGTTTGCAAACCACTGTCGAACCAGAACCAGCCGCCTGAAATAATCCCGACCACTTCGTGGTTCTCATTGAAAACGGGACCACCGGAATCGCCCGGCAGCAGCGGAACATCGGCAAAGATCTTTTCTAGGCTCGACGGTGAGGAAGCGATGGCAGAGAAATGTCGAATACAGCATTTCAAATCGGAACCCCCTCCCAAACCTGCAAATTCCAGTGTATTGCCAGGGGTAATCGGCGTGGTGGCCATGGTGGCGGCGGGTATATCACCGGGAATCCAGGCCCAGATCAACGCGACATCCTTGTCTTCATCGTAGTCGACGACTTTGCAGTTTCTGGATCGGACCCCCGTCCGGTACCCCACCCTGATATCTGGTTTCTGCTTTTTGATGTCGTTCTGAACAACGTGCCAGGCGGTCAGGATATAGCCTTCATGACCGTCATGGGATGGCTTGTCCCGATCTATCCAGATGACGACTCCCGTACCGTTTCCAGTCGGCGTCATGACCTCCACGATTGTCTGGTGATGGGGCAGTTTCTCGGTCCACTTCCAAAGCCCGGTTTCGCTTCCGACCTGAGCGACGACAGGGGCAGCACAACATGAGGCGAGCGCCCACACGAATGGCCAAACTAAATGGTAGACACGCCCTGTCATCGTTGCCCCTCCTTGGTTCAAAGCAATCTCTTGCGTACTTCAAATCGAACGTATTTCGGTTCGCTCGTGATCCTTCACATGTTGAGGCGACCGGCAGATAAAAGTTAACCCAAGCCGAATTGTGTTTCCCAGGCGCTGGATTGCGAGTCGCGGAGCGACTCGCCTACACTTTGGTACGTTTTTATCTGCCGGTCGCCTAAATTGCAGCAAGCTGAAAATATCTGACGGTTAGCTTGAAATTCCATCGGCAACCGTTTTTTTGTCGCATGAGGGGAATGGGGTAAATTAGGTAAAATTTGTAAAAACAACAGGATGTGAATAGATTCACGAGCCGATTCAGTCGATTTTATTACCCCGACGAAGTAGGTCGTTTACGTCGCAGCAGCAGAAACGTCAGATCGTCCGGTTTACTTGGCTGGTTCGCATCGGACGCCAACATTCGTTTTCGAGTCATCTCCAACAGTTCCTCCGCTCGCTGGGCCAGTTTCCGGGAGCGAACAATTTCCGCGATTTCTCCGGTCATCAAATTGTCAAACAGTCCATCAGAGCCGAGCAGGAACGTGTCGTGGACTCCCATACGGATGGCCGGACCGATTTCGATCCTCATCTCGCGTGAGCCGACGTGATTGCTGACGATATTGCGTTCGTCGTGATGCATCGCCTCGCGTTCGCCCAGCACACCAATTTCAACCGCCATCGCGACGGGCGTGTGAGCCACGGTGGAGTATTTGATTCGGCCGCGATTGCTGCTGAGCAGACCTTCGGCGTCCCCCACATGAAAAACCCGAATGGTATCGTCGATGAACAGCCCGGCTACCAAGGTCGCTCCGGCGCCCTGCCCCCAGCCTAGAATTTCCTCGTTGGCGGCTTCGATGCCATCGAGAATGGCGGTGCGCAGGCCATCGACTTCCGATGTCTTTTCAACTTGAGCAGCGATCTGTTCAATCACGGTTCGCGATGCGCGATCTCCCCAGTTTGCGCCTCCCATGCCGTCGGCAACGGCCAGCACCATCGCTCGGTCGCCGCAAACGAAAACGCCAGCGGAGTCTTCGTTGATCGCCGTACTGGCCGGATACCGCTGAGAAACACCGGCAACCTGGCCGCACTCGTACTCCAAAGACACAACGATTCCCTCTTCTTCGTGGAACCAGAAGTGCTTTTGACAGGAACTCATTTTCTTTTTGACGGACGTTTACGCCGCAAAAATTCAATCGCTTTTGGCAAAATCGATTCGAATTCCTTTTTTAATTTGATAGCATCACCAAATCGCTCGCGCGGTTTGGTCGCTAGCGAGCGTCGAACCAGGGCGATCATGTCCGGATGGACAAACTTGCGGCGAAGCTGGATGGCTCCGGGAAACGGCCACTCGAAAGGGAACTGCGGCCAGTGTCCGGTCAACATGCGATACATGATCAACCCCAGCGAAAAGACATCCGAGCGGGCGGAGGGTTTTCCCATCGCCTGCTCCGGCGCGATATGTCCTACGGTGCCCGTACCGGATCCCTGGATCGTTCGGTAGGAGACTTTGGCGATTCCAAAATCTCCCAGCCGCAAAACATCCTGATCGAACAGGATGAAGTTTTCAGGTTTAATATCGCAGTGAATGAGATGCCGCTGGTGGGCGTAGGCCACCGCTGAAATCATCTGAGCCGAAAAATCATAGGCCTTCTCGATCGAGATTCGCTTTTTCAAGCGGTCCTGAAGCGTCTGGTTGCCCAGCAGCGTGATCACGACCAGCCGATTATCGATCAGGCTGGCGTCTTTCAACTGAAGAATATTGGGATGGTCAAGTTTGGCGACCAGTCGCACTTCCTTTTTGAACGTCTCGAGCAGTTCTTCCGTGACGTAGATCTCATGAGGGATCTTGAGCGCAACCCGAATCCCTTCGATCGTATCGTAGGCCGCGTAAACGGATGAGAATCCGCCCTGGCCGACTTTTTTTTCGATTCGATACTTGCCAATCATTTGCCTGGTGCGGACCGGCTTGAGCGGGCCAATGGGCGGTTTGGCGATCATGGTGTGCATGGGAGAGAAATCGAGGTGGGGGATCAGGAATCTCGCTGAGTGAACGGAGGGAGCTTGCCGGAAATGATGGCCAGTGCATTGGCGGCCGCGCGCTGTTCGGCCTCCTTTTTGTTTTTCCCCCACGCCGGTTCGAAGACCCGTTTGATCACCTGCGCCGCGATTTGAAACTGTCGTTCATGATCGGGGCCACTGTGTCCCAGCACCAGATAGTTCGGCGGAACTCCAAATCGCCGCTGAACATAATGTTGCAGATCAGATTTATAGTTGACGATCAGTCCTCCCCCAACGGCCTCCGCCACCTGCAACCGAACCAGCGGCATCAGAAATTCACGGGCCGTCTCCAGACCGCCATCAAGGTAAATGGCTGCCACCATGGCTTCAAACGCATTGGCCAGCAGCGAACGGGGAACGGCACCCCGCATGCCGATGCCCTTGCCAACCGCAATGAAGTCGGCCATCCCCAGTTTCTCGCCGGCCGACGAACAAGTATCGCGACTGACGACAGCGGATTTGATTTTGGTCAAGTCACCTTCATCCCAATCGGGATAGGTTTGATAAAGATATTCGCAAACCACAAACCCCAGAATGGAGTCGCCGAGAAACTCCATGCGCTCGTAGGAATTGAGTCGCTTTTCCGCATACGAAGTATGAGTCAGCGCTTCGAACAGGATCGACCGGTCGTTGAATGTATATCCCAGGCTGGCTTCGCAGTTCTCGAACACCTTCTGCTGTTCCGAAGTAAACGAAGGTTCCGCAGAGCCCCGCACCGTATCCAGATCAAAATCGGAACTCGACGATGCCGAAGACACAGGCGGTCGCGCAAGCATAGGAATCTTGCTTTTTTTTCTGGAGCTACCTTGCCTGGCCATTCATCTTCCTCATTCTCTCGGCAATCACAAATGCAATTTCCATCGCCTGATCATAGTTCAGACGCGGATCCACCAGACTGGTATAGCGTTTCGTCAGGTCCGGTTCGGAAACATGAGCCGCGCCGCCAAGACACTCGGTAACATTGTCACCGGTCAGTTCCAGGTGGACACCCCCCAGTCGCGAATTTAATTCCTGATGGACTTCAAAGGCCAATTCGAGTTCCTTGACAATCCGGTCGAAGCTTCGGGTTTTGATTCCCTGGCGGGTGGAAAACGTGTTGCCATGCATGGGATCACAACAGAACAGGACATTGAGCCCCGCTCGCTGAACAGACTCAACAATTGATGGCAGCACGTTTTGGATCTGGTCCGCTCCAAAACGATGAATCAGGGTGATGCGACCTTTCTCGTTGCTCGGATTGAGAACCTGAATCAATTCAATCAACCCGGCGGGATCCGTTTGAGCACCTACCTTGATGCCCATTGGATTTTGAATCCCCCGAAAATACTCGACGTGTCCACCGTCAAGATCGGCGGTTCGGTAACCGATCCAGGGGAAATGGGTACTCAAATTGTACCAACCGTCACGGCGCGGAACTCGGCGGGTCTGGGCCTGTTCGTAGTGCAAATGCAGCCCTTCATGCGAAGTAAAAAAATCGACAATTCTGGACTGTCGTGTTGTCGAACCGAGTAACGCTTCCATAAAGTTGAGCGAGTTCCGGATCGAATCAATCATCTGGTGGTATTGAACCGCGCGAGGAGACTCCAGTGCAAACCCCAAGTCCCAGTTTTCGGGATGGTGCATGTCTGCGAAACCGCCAATGCTCAGCCCGCGAATAAAATTCAACGTCAATGCGGCCCGTTCATACCCCCGCAACAACAATTCAGGATTGGGCAGCCGTTCTGTTTCGGTAAAGCCGACGCGATTGACCAGATCGCCGCGATAGACGGGCAGCGTCACGCCATCCTTGGTTTCGGTTTCCGACGATCGCGGCTTGGCGTATTGTCCAGCAATCCGCCCCAGGCGGACGATTTTTTTCATCGAGCCAAAGGTCAGCACGAAACTCATCTGCATGATGATTTTCAGATTCCGGACAATGGCATCCGTTTCGCAATCGTCAAGGCTTTCGGAACAATCGCCACCTTGCAATAGAAACGCCTGACCATCGGCCGCTTCGGCCAGGTTCTGTTTCAGGCTTTCAATTTCCCAGCTCGTTACCAGCGGTGGCAACTTGGCCAGTCGCTCGAGCGTTTGCTCCAGTCGAACGGGATCCGGATAAGCAGGTTGTTGTTGGGTTTTCTTCGCGCGCCAGCTATCCGGCGACCAGGTTTCAGACATAGGGATTCAGGAAAGTCACTCTCGATTGGGCGGTGTCAGACCGCTTTCGCATTGGGCGACCGGCAGGTAAAAGTTTACCCAAGCAGTATTGTGTTTCCCAGACGCTCGGTTGCGAGTCGCGGAGCGACTCGCCTACACGAGGGGACGTTTTTATCTGCCGCTCGCCTTACACCTCAATCATACCCTAAACGTAGCCACTCGGCGATGAGAGGCGCATCAAAATCCCCAAACCAGTGCTGCACCGTAGTCCACGTCGTTGCTCTTGTTTCCCGGAGGCGGCGTGCTGTCATAACGGTTGTTCGCGAAAATTCGGAAGCTGATATTCCGCGGCGCATCCACCAGAAAATTCAATCCGACATTGGTGTTGAGCCTGAAATCACCGAAATCCGAGACGTTGGGGAAGTAGTCGATATTGGTATAGATTTTGGTGGTGTCCGTCAGTTGCTGTTCCCAGTCAGTTCCCAACTGCAACTCTGGAATCCAATCGTCGTTCGGCGAGCCGACTTCTCGCGAAACCCCGGCCCCCAAGCGAGCTTTCAAGAATCCCGAATCGGTGCGGTAAATATCTCTCGAAAAACCGGAGTGGATCGCGATCCGGTAATCGAAGTCCTTGAAGCGGTCAAATTCCAGGCCGAGCTGGAAGTAGACCGCCCAAATATCATTGATTTTCCGCTCGCGGCGAACCTGGCCGAATGCCCGGTCATTGACCGTCGCCGAATTATTTCGGCCATAAAAGTAATTGGCGATGATATTAGTAGTATTTATTTCAGTGTCTCGGTTCGCTTTCAAATCGAAATTGATGTCCATGGTGTTGGCATTGCCGGACCGCCCGTTGACTCCGGACGCCACGGACCCAGTCCACGGATAAGGCTCCGAAGAAAACCAGTTGGCCATATCAAAATCGTACTGCCCGAACGTCTGTACGGGACAGGACATGGAAAAGAATGAAAAAAGGACAAATAGAAGCCGGATCGACAAGGTACGCCTCCTGTGTTTACGTTGAGTGGGGTCCGCCACCCGAACGTTAGAAAATTCCATGCGGCTTGCCAAGATCAGTCCTGCAAGCTACACGGCAATAGTTCACCGATGCTCGGTTCGCATTCTGGCGATGCCGACGTGACGGCTGTTGGACTGGTTGTCAGGCATCTCTTTCAAATAATTCAGCAACTCATCCGTCGGATTGCTGATCGTAATCGACTCACCCATTCCATTGCCCGACTTCGAACGCACGATAATGATCACCTCCTTGTCAGCATCGCCAGCTCCCAAGCCTGTCCCTTGGTCTCGTCCTTGGCCTCCTCCGAATCGAGGCATACTGGCCGAATTGCCAGACGCATGCCCCCTATCCCCAGCATCCCAGTTGACCGCGCGATAGCCCGGGCTGGGATCAGCTTCATTACTGGCCAACCTATCTCCTGGCGAACTGGAACGGACCTTCGAATCCAGTGTGACCCATTGCATTTCGCTATCGCCCGTATTCAGGAGGTTTGAACTCGATTGAGCAATCTGTTGATTTTTTTGTTCATGGAAAATGTGTGAAAGATTGGCTTGGGCAAGCTGCCAGTGCAGCGTTTCCAGTGCGGAATAGATCCCTTCATCCGTTTCCACAGCCGCCGCGTTGCAGACCCCGATCAACTCCCCCTGATCATTGAACAAACCACCGCCACTTCGCCCAATTGCGGGTCGTCCGACGATGTCGTACTTTACGGCTCCGTCGTAAATCGCACTATTTTTTATTTTGGTTCGTCGAATGGTGGGATTGGCACCGCCATCGCAGCCCAGTGTAAACGCGGCGTCGCCTCGCCCCACCGAACGGGATGATTCCGCCAGTTTCACCGGCTCGATCGAACGCCCCGCATGTACGGCCACCAAGGCGATGTCCCGCGGACCGGCGTCATAGGCGATCAGCTCTCCCGGCCCCGACTCGATCTGACCATTGACGAAATTGAACTCGGCAGAAATTTTGCCGCGATGGCCGGCCTCTCGAAAAGCGTGGCCGCAAGTCATCACCAGACATTCGCCCTCGTGGCAATGAATGACGGTGCCCGTCGCATACGAAATTCCCTCCTGGTCTTGCACTTTCAGTCGCACCGTCGCCGCCAATGCCTGACGCTCCCGTTCATTGGCGGGTTCGGCAGTGCCCTGATGGACGGTGGCAGGCAGTGTGGATTCGTTTTGCGAAGCTTGCCGCCGTGTTTCTGCCACAACAGGTACAGCGGCTGACGACGCGGGGGCTGGAGGTCCAGCCACTCCTCTCACGTACCCGACGGCCGTGAACCATTCTCGCAACGTCGCTGCGTCGATCTGACCAGCATGTCGTCCCACCAGACGGCTGTTGGCCACCATCGTCACGGTCGGCGTTCGATCGACCGAGAAAGTTTTCGCCCACTCGGGATGTTGCCCAATATCAACGGTGGTAACCGGATAGCCTTCGTGCTTGAGCGTTTCAATCGATGCAGCCACTTGCCGGCACGGAGCACAGCCCTGACTGGTGAAGAAATACAATTGGACATCGGATGTGCCCTGAGCGTGCAGAGTTCCAGCAAGAACAAACAACCACACCGCCGCCGCAAACTTTCGTTTCCATCTTGAAATCAGCGAAGCGCGAACATGCCTGGCTTGTCGAGCGCGCGAAATGAAAAAGAACTGGTCCGTCCTGGTTAACCTCATTCGTTCCCTCCGTGGAAATTTAGACGCTCCCTGGAACACGCCGTCTGATCGTGCTTCCATTGGGTCTGGGTCATTGCCCGCAACTCATTTGCAGGCGTGCTGGATTTTGTTTGTAAGATCTACATGCTTTGTAAAATTGACCGACCGGGTCAGCGAGCAAAACTCCGTTTATCTCGCCGGGGTAGTCATCCAAAGCAGGTAGCCGATACTGAAAAAAGGATTTCAGCATCTTTTGTGCCAACTTGGCTAAAGAATTAGAATCCAAATGCCGAAATGGGGAAACCTGAGTTGCGATAGTAAAGTTTGACTATTGTTGCTAGCATTTTATTTGTCGGGCTTTGCCTTTCAGGAATTGTCCCGAAATAACTTCCGTATTTCATCATAACCCGAAGCGTAAGCGAGGGACAATTTTTCGAGAGATGAAGACCTGATGTTTCGAATCGTAGCCTGTTTAATGGCGATCGCCACCTTGGCCTGTACCCATGATACCCATACCGCTTCCGCCGCGGTCATCAAATGCCCGGACGAAACGCAGCGTCCCGTCCGTCCCCAAACGTTCAGGAATCCTGGCTTGATCGAATTCAAGGGCGAAATCAATACGGCGCTCAAACGCTATTTTGACAACCGATTTGAGCGAGCTCGTCGCGACGGTGTGGACTTGTTGATTATTGAAATTGACAGTCCGGGCGGATTGAAATTTGAAAGCCTCGAAATGGCGGACAAACTTGCGAAATGCGATTGGGCTTACACCGTGGCGCTCATCCCTCGCGAGGCTCAAAGCGGCGGGGCACTGGTGGCACTCGGGTGCGATGAAATCATGATCGCACCCGATGCGAAGCTCGGCAACATTGGTGAAATCGGATTTGATCCCGAAGTCATGGCGTTTCGTCTGATTCGACCGAAAATTGAATCGACCCTCTCCCACGATGTGCGGCAACTGGCCAAAGCCAAGGGCCGTCCCGAAGAACTGGTAGAAGCATTTGTCGACAAAGATATTTTGATCTACATCCAAACCCATCGGGATGGAACGATCGAATTCCGTCAGTCGCGAGTCGACAGCCCGGATAAGCCCGATGCGCCGTGGGAGCTGATTCCTGAAGCGCGTGCCGAACGATTTCTGATACTCAGTGGTATTCGCGCTCGTGAACTGACTCTTGCGCAACATCTGACCGCGGATCGGGACGAACTGGCCAAAGAGTTGGGTGTCGAAAAAAAATCCTTTCGGACCTATCAGTACTCCTCGAACGATTCGATCGTCCACTTGCTGAACCATCCACTGATTACGGGACTGATGATTGCGATTGGTTTGATCGCGCTGTACGTGGAGTTGACTACTCCGGGACTGGGAGCGGGCGGTTTGATCGCGGGGCTGTGTATGCTGCTGTTTTTCTGGAGTCGCTACTTGGGCGGAACGGCAGGCTGGCTGGAAGTCATTTTGTTTACGGCGGGATTGATTTTCTTGTTGATGGAAATTTTTGTGATCCCCGGTTTCGGGATTGCGGGTTTTACCGGCATTTTGTTGCTGTTCGCGAGTGTCATTCTGGCGGGACAGCACTTCACGATCCCGTCCACGACCGAAGAGTGGAATCAGTCGATCAATTCGATCCTGGTACTGCTCGGGAGCGTCGCCTGCTTTCTGGTGGTGGTGATGTTCATCTCCCGCCATTTCGGTTCGCTCCCGCTGTTCAACCGACTCGTTCTCGAACCGCCACCGCTGACTACCGAGCCAACGGCTGGCAAGGATTCACAGGGAAAGCCGCTGCCAACGTCGCACCCTCACATTTCGGTGGGCGATTGGGGAAAAGCCGAATCGCTGCTACGGCCAGCTGGCCGTGCCCGGTTTGCTGGCCGCTCATTCGATGTGATCAGTGACGGCCAGTTCATCGAACCCGGTTCGCAGGTCAAGGTCATCCGGATCTCAGGCAATATCATTACCGTGACCAGCGTGGAAGATGTGTAGAACGGAATTCATTCCGTTCTGCACATATCATCACCTCAGCTTCTCCAAACCAACCTGAACACGCCGCTGGTTTACCATCTGAAAAGCCTCCGGCAGTTGCTTGAGTAGTTTGACCAGCTGGGATGTTGTCACGCCAAGCCGCTCTGCGGTTTTCCGAATGTTGAACTGGTCAAATTCCAGGTGATTGAGTACCTCCGTCAGAATTGCGGGGAAATCGACATGCGACTCGCTTACGTGGATCTGCTTTCCACTTTGGCGCGACCTCCAGAGTTCCGAGGGCGCGCCATCTTCTTCAAAAGGCGACCGAATTGCTAGTGCTAATCGGATGCGCAGTCGTTCGATGGCAACCTTCCGGTTTTCATGTTGACTTCGTCTCTCACTGGCCTGTCCAACAATCCCCGTTGGCAGATGAGTAATAACGATTGCCGACTCGGTCTTGTTGCGATGCTGGCCGCCTGGCCCGGAACCCTTGGTGGTTCGGACTTCACATTGAGCCAACAGCTCTTCGATCGACAAAAGGGCGGGGTGGTTCAACCGAGTACGTCAGCCCTATTGAAGAATGACAACGGGAATAATTGAAAAGCGATAATGGGGGGATACATCCGTGGAAAAAAGAAAAAGGGTTCGATGAACATCGAACCCTTCTTTTGTTTAAACCGTGAAGTACATCAAACTTCGAAAATCAAGTCTGATACGGACTTCTTCCTTTTGCAGATACAAACGTATCTAATCAAGAGGAACCACTGCTTCAGATTCTGTGGCTGTCGTCGTCGCTCCACCGCTTCCGCCGCTGCCTGCGCTCACTTCAACGGGTGATTCGGCCGTTGGAGGCACAAACGCTTTTGGATCCGGCTCGGTGACTTTAGCCGTGCCATCATTGCATCCGGCAGCCACCATCATCGCAAGTGCGAAAACGGCACATCCGATCTTTTTTATCATAACTTCCTTTCGTTCGTTAAATTTTAGAATACTTACTTAGTTTGTTACTTGACGTCGTTCAAAGATGTAGTACGTCCATCAGCCACTCCCGCCATGTACATCATCAGTTGCAGCGTAGCATCAACTGGAATCGATTGTACGGAAGCGTCTGCCATTGCGAGATTCGTTGTACCTGGGTGGTTACTCTTAAACTTGGCATGATAGCCACCGCCAGCAGTTGAAGCCCAGCTTCCCATTGGAAAAATGGATTGCGAGATCCATGGAACCTGGAAAATTGCTTGGTCAATAGGCCATGTGCTACGATCTCTTCTGGTTTCACCGAACATAAATGTGTTCGCGGATCCATCAGGAATCCCAGCCAGCTTTGTGTTATTTCGGTTTAGGAAGACTCCGTAGTAGGTTCCCCAACCCGTTGCCGGTGTAGGTACATTCGCCCCATTGGCGCCCTCTTTGCCGTAAGCACCGCTTACACCAACATAGTTGGTGTGGGCAACAGGATTCGTTGCACTCCATCGATAGATATTTGTAAAATATCCAACTGAAGTAAACCACGAACCTGCTGTTGAGTCGAGATAGGTATAGATCGTGGCCCAAAAGTTCTCGGCAATAATGGTATCCGAAGGACACTCAAACGACGAGACCCTGGACAACGAAGCAAATCGGGATGGCGCTCCGCCAGCCAAATTGTAGTTGTACCAAACTCCATATCCTGCGCCGTCATCACCGAACATTCTTCGGTCTCGAACCGGCTCGACGTTCACATTCAGATTGACCGCCTCGATCTGAGGCAGGATGTGGACCAAAATTCCCATCTCTTGAGCTGCAACACCACCTGGAAGCGTATCTGCCTCACGGGCGTGCAGCATCCCTGGTGGCAATGTCATAAACGTGCCTTCGTAGTTGTGAAGTGCGATGGCAATTTGGCGCAAATTGTTGGCACATGTCGTACGACGTGCGGCTTCACGAACCTGCTGAACTGCTGGCAACAACATTGCAATCAAAATTCCGATGATCGCAATGACAACCAATAGTTCTACTAGAGTAAAACCTGAGCTTTTTCTAGTCATTGGGTACTCTCCTAATGGAAAAATATAAAAAAACTAATTCGGAGTTCACCCACTATGGGTAACTCCATTTGCAACCATGAATTCTATGCCATTACGAACCGCGTTACAAGTAGTTTTTGCACCTAATCTGCCGTTTTTTGATATTTTTGCCGAAACCAATAGGTGTTATTTTTTTTACAAACGGTGAGGCCGCTGGCCAACGAAGAAAAAGCAAAAAAAAAATGCTGACAGTGACCTGATGTGTCAAAGCCACTCTTTATTTTTATAATCGCTTGGCAATTTCTATCTGATTCAGGAGCATACCTCAAATTCATGGCCGGAAAAAACGTTCAAAAATCGCTGTTTTACACGGAAAACGAGCCTGATCTCCGTGTCTTTCTGGGGCTCGATCGACCGCCCTTGGTGACGGCAATCGAGTGGCTCGAACGGGAACCAAGCGCCGAAGAAGAAAAATCGGTCTGGTCGCTGGGGCAATATATCATCGTCGTTCCCACCGAGCGAAGCAAATTTCGGTTTGAACAGTTGCTGGCCGAGCGGTCGGAAGCCGAAAACCGGAATCTCGATCCACCGATGGTGGTCACGCTCGGTGAGCTGCCAGAGTTGCTATACGTTTCGAAAAAAGAGCTGGCATCGGAACTGGTTCAGCAAATTGCCTGGGCCAATGCGCTTGCCGAGATAACCGCATCCCAATTCAAAAAACTGACTGGACGAGAGGAAGACGAACGCCCCGCAGATTGGCAGCCGCTGGCGGCAATGATCGGAGCATTGCACGACCGCTTGGCAGCCGATTTGTGGAATTTCTCCGGCGTTGCCAAGCAACTGGCGAAATTGCCCGGATTTTTAAAGGCGGAGCTTTTCCGTTGGCAAGTCCTGGCGGCGGTCGAAAAAAATTATTACCAAATGCTCAATGAAGCGAATCTTTGGGATAAACAGGCCGCTCGACTTGATGCTGTGGGAGGAGTCGATGGCAAGCAGCCCAGTCAATGCTATACCACGAAGACGATTGTGATGCTGGCCACCGCCGACTTACCTCGATTGATTGGCTCAATGGTGCAGCAGATCGCGAGCGCGGTACCCGATCAACTCAAGATTCTTGTTGCGGCACCGCAGAGCATGGCGGATCGATTCGATGGTATTGGTAGACTGATCGTCGACCAATGGCTCGACGCCACGATTTCGATTTCCGATGATTCCATTCGCGTCGTTGACCAACCGATTGACCAGGCGATGGCAGCGGTGGAGTTTCTTCCTTCCGTGAAGGAACGAAAAAATAAGGACGTAACGATTGGCGTTCCCGACGAGTCGGTGATTCCGCAACTCGAGAGGACGCTCAAGTCGCGGGGAATTGCCAGCCGGTCCCTGCCGGGGCGGCGACTGCTGGAAACACCGCCGGCGAAATTTCTGGAGGCGAGTCGTGATTACCTGCGCGACTTCAGTTTTGATGCGTTTGCGGCGCTGGTGCGGCATCCCGATGTCTTTGAATGGTTGTGCCAGCAGGTTCAACCGATATCGTGGATTTCGGATCTCACTGTTTTTCAAAACGATTACTTGCCGGAAACGATTTGGCTGCTCGATGTTGAGCCGTTCGGCGATCCTGAAAAAATTGCCAGCGAATATGATTCAGACGATGCCGCGTCGCAGGCGCGGGCCAAGCAACGTGCCGAGGCGATCGGGCGGCTGAATCAAGTACATGCAGCGATGCAGCCGTTGCTGGGCGCGTTGGTCAGGCCGGAGGGGGATGTTTTCGGGGGGATGACACACGGTGACGCCTATCCCACATCCGAGCGCTCGACAGGCGGAGACGCCTATCCCACGTTTGATCGGCCTGTTTCTGCTTGGGCGCCTCTGTGGCATCGAGCGATGCTGAAAATTTATGAAGACCGAGAATCTACTGGCAGCCATGAAGCGGAGTATCTGGCGATGGAGGGGCTCAATGCGCTGAGCCGGCTGTTTGAAGAGCAGGCCCGAATCCCTGAGCGGTTTCAACCGACGGTGTCGGCTATTGATGCCGTCCACTGGGTGCTGAAACTGGCGGCCAGCCGCCGTGTGTTGGCGCCTGAAAATCCGGATGCGATTGAGCTGGCGGGCTGGCTAGATCTGGCGCTCGATGATGTGCCCGTCTTGATTGTGACGGGGGTGAACGACGGCCATGTCGGAAGTTCGGAACGCGATCATGCCTTCTTGCCGAATGAGCTGTGCAAGAAGCTGGAGATCGGGGAAGACGACCGGCGATTTGCGCGAGACACCTATGCCATGACGGTGATGACGAGCGTTCGCACCCAGTATCACTTGATTGCTGGGCGGCATGAGGATGGGGGTGAACCGCTTAAGCCCAGCCGACTGCTGTTTGCTGATACACCGCTGGTGTCGGCCAAACGCGCCCAAGCGTTCTTCAATTACGCAGGTAAAAAGCAAACCCTGTTTTGGCTGGGCGACGCAGCAAAGTGCCCGCCCAACCAGTCGTTTGAAATTCCCAAGCCGCACCTTTCCAGACCGGTCGAACAGATTTCCGTAACCAAGTTCCGGGAGTATCTGAAATGTCCCTATCGGTTCTATCTCGATCATGTGATGCGTCTGGAAACCGTCACCGATGACTGGCGGGAGCTTGACGCCGGGCGGTTCGGGACGCTGTTGCATGACTGCCTGGAGCATTTTGGAAAGAGTGATGAACGTGATGCAACGCATCCCGAACGAATTTTGCGGTTTTTGAACGATGCCCTGAATCAACGGGTGGCCCGGCAAACCCAGGGAACGCAGCATCCGGCGTTGGAAATTCAGTTGCAACAAATTCGATTGCGGTTCGAACGATTTTCACAAATTCAGGCCGATCGACGATCAGCCGGATGGTTCATCGCTTCAACGGAAGAAATGATCGAACACGATTTCGATGTCGATGGAAAGCCGTTCAGGATTCGAGGCAAAATCGATCGTATCGACCAGCATGAAATCACGGGCCAGATCGCAGTTTGGGATTACAAATCTTCCGACAAGGGCGATGGCCCACTGACCTATCACTATGCTCCGAAGAAAAAAGAGTGGAAGGACTTGCAACTGCCCCTCTACCGTTACCTGGTGCAGGAACTGGAGCCGTTCAAAAATGCTGATCTGTCGAATCTGATTACGGGCTATGTGTTGCTGCCGAAACGACTGGAGGAAATTCGCTTTGAAGAGACGGGCTGGACGGAGGCCGAATACGAGGAGGCAGCCGGTGTGGCGCGGCAGGTGTTGCGGCAAATCCGGCGATCTATTTTCTGGCCGCCGAGCCCTGAACCACCCCTGTTTTCAGAAGACTTTGCGGCCATTTGCCAGGACAACGTTTTTGAAAAGTACGAGATCGCGAATCCTCCGGAACTACACCGGCCCACAAGAAAAAGTCCCCCCAAAGTAAACCCATCGACGGAGCGGAAACGATGAGAAATGAAACGGCAACTCGCGAACTAAAACAAGTGTTTCGCAATGTGGTCATTCGAGCTTCAGCGGGGACCGGAAAAACGTACGCGCTGTCCAATCGCTACTTGCAATTGCTCGCCTCGGGGCAGGAATGTCAAACGATTCTTGCCACCACCTTTACTAAAAAAGGAGCCGGGGAGATTCTCGACCGTATCGTTGGACGGCTGGCCGAGGCCGCACTCGACGCCCAGGCCACTGAGGAACTTTCCGAGCGTCTGGACTGGAATTTGACTCAAGAACGAACAGGCAAGATCCTGCATCAGTTGCTGAGGAACCTCCACCGGCTCGAAATCGGAACGCTGGACAGCTTCTTCAGTCGCATCGCACGTGTCTTTAGTCTCGAATTAGGACTGCCGCCCACTTGGGAAATCGTCGAAGACCAGCAGATGCGGCGACTTTACAGCAGGGCGATCGGTCAAGTCTTACAATCCCGCCCGGCGATGGAGCTGTTGAATTTGATGGCCAAGGGAGATGTGCCGCGGCGCGTCGCGACCTTGCTGCACGATACGGTCGACAACATTTACCGAACGTTTCGGGATTCCGGCCCCAAGCCCTGGGACAGGATCGCACGCACCAGCCAGTTTCTGTCCGACGAAGCGTTGGCGCAGTTGACCGGGGCCATGGAGAACCTGCTCATGAATAAAAAGAGCCTTGCGGAACACTGGACGAAAGTGATCGAGGCGGTGCAACAGCGCGATTGGGAGGCGTTCATCCACCAGCGTTCGTTTCAGAATTTTCTCGATGGCAATCATCGCTATGGCCAGACAAAACTTCCCGAGGAAGTACTCTCGATTTATGGTCAGTTGTTACCCCATTGCCGTGCCCATGTCGAGGATTCGTTGATCAAGCAGAATCATTCGACCCGCGATTTACTGGGGATCTTTGGAGATCACCTCAACCGAATGCAAAATCAAACCGGCAGTTTGCGTTTCGATGACGTTACGAATCGCCTGCAGTCGCTGATCGCTTCCTGGGATTCGGAGCGGAGCAATTTCCGGCTTGATCAGCGAATTCAACATGTGATGCTCGATGAGTTTCAGGACACATCACTCGGCCAGTGGCAGATTGTTCGCCCGTTTGTCAGTCGTGTCGCCGAAAGCCCCGATGAGCTGCGATCCTTTTTTTGCGTGGGCGACCTGAAGCAGGCGATCTATGGCTGGCGCGGCGGGATCGCAGAGATTTTCGATCTGGTAGATCGGGAGTTTGATCAACTTCAAAGCCAAACGCTAACCAAAAGCTACCGCAGTTCTCCGGCTGTGATTCACTTTGTCAATCAGGTATTTCTGAATACGGCGAATTACGAAATCGATGATCCGCTCGTCAAACAGGCGATTGCAAGCTGGAGTCAATGGTTTTCCGAACACACCACCGAATACGAAGATATGCCGGGTTATGTCGCGATTGAAAAAGCGGACTCCAATCCCGAATCCACAGAGATGGAAGGGTCGGCCGAAGCCATCGCCAATCAGATGCTCGATTTGAAAGCCATTGAGCGGATTGCCCAGCTTGATGCAAGCCTTCCTGAATCCAACACGATGGGAGTGCTGGTTCGAACGAATCAACAGGTCAGCCGATTGATCGCCGAGTTGCAGCAGCGTGGAATCGATGCCAGCGAAGAAGGGGGAAGCATCCTCACGGATTCTGCAGCGGTGGAATTAATTCTGTCAGCCTTGACGTTGGCCGATCATCCGGGCGACAGTATCGCGCGGTTCCATGTCTCGCACAGTCCGCTTGCGGGAGGACTCGGCCTGCTTCCTGAGGACGATGCGAATCAGAGGGAAAATATGGAGTTCGGGCATACGGCTTCGGCTCAGTTGCGTCGACGGTTAGTATACGAAGGATACGGCCCGGTGGTGGAGTCATTGGCGGCGGTGCTCGTTCCGAGTTGTACGAAGAGGGAGTTGTCGCGGCTGCAACAGCTTGTTCAGCTTGCCTGGGCTCGATCTCATCAAAGCGATCTGTGGGGGCTTCGGCCGAAACGATTTGTGGACTATGTTCGCGATGAAGCCCGGATGGCCGAGCCGAGCGGCTCGCGCATTCGAGTGATGACCATCCATCAGGCAAAAGGGCTTGAGTTTGATGTCGTCGTTTTTCCAATTCCGCAACGAGCGGGCAACTGGAACGGTCAATCGCCCAGCGTCGTTGTGGGACGTGATTCTCCGGCGTCGCCGATTGATTTGGTCACGCGGTATCAGGGCAAGGAACTGCGGAAGTTGTTACCGGAATCCGTCCAACAAGTTTTTGAAGAGGACTTGAAGCGTGAAGTTAGGGAAGCCATGTGCGTTTTGTACGTCGCCTTGACACGTGCCGCCCATGCACTGCACGTGATTCTGCCGTCCAATGCCAAGTCTACCAGTAAGTCGATTACGGGGCTGATACTGGCATCTGTGGGTGGTGATGAGGCTGCGAACGAAGGCGTGATTTATGAGTACGGGAACGCGAATTGGTTTAACGGAACCGCTGCCGTCTAGCGCAATACCGTTCAAATTTTCCTTTAAGGGGGGGCACCAAAGGACAGGCACCTATCCAGTCTGCAGACTGTCATCACTTCGTGATTAGTAAGCGAGCCGCCTACCGACCGGTGAATCTCACGTTCATCTCATCCATGAATTCCTGATTCCACTCGATTTGACTTTCCTGACGGTAAGCGTCAAAAATGGCGTCGACTTCACGGGGAATGGCTTTCTTGGGCAGATACTGGTTCTCAACAAAGTCCGTTCCAAGCGCTTCAATTCCTTTGCGTGGCGATTTCACTTGTACCACGTAAACTACCGACCGATCGGCGTTGACCGCAATTCCGGCTTGCTTCTCGGCAAGTTTGAAAACACCTTCCATAAAATCATTTCCTGGCGAGGTAACTCCGGCGGGTTTTCCGTATCCTCCATCGAGAATCCCCAGTTTGAACCAGGTAAACTCACCCGTGCTCATCGCCTGATCCCGATAACGATCGGATTCAGACAGCCACTGCCGACTTGAATTGATCTCATCAGCAATTTTTGTTGCTTTAGCAGTGGCCAATTCGATTTTCTTTCCTCTTCGCCAGAACTCTTCGACGTCCGACTTGCATTCATCAAACGTACCGACATGGGACTCCTCTTTGTCAGTCAACCAGAACAAAGCCACGTCCCCGAACCCATAATCATGACGACTCAGGTAGAACTTGTTCTGTCGGTCAAAACCACCGAACATATTTTCGGACATCGTGATGGTTCGACCAAACATATCGATCGGAATGGTGATTTTTCCAAGATCCGTTTCGTTCAAGCCATTGAAATCGAGCAATTCGGTCTCGCGAACCTGCACCTTGAATTCATCTGAAATCGCCTTGATATCCAGTTCAGGCTTCGCGCCTCGCTCCGACGGATCTCTGCTTTCCCAAGCAATCAACATCGAGAGCTGGACCTCAAGTTCATCCTGAACCTTTTGAGCCAATTCCTGAACGTCAGCTTGTACTTTGTCCTGAACCATGGATCGCTTGACCTGGTCGACAATTTTTGCCAACGGAACCGGACGTTTTCGAAGCGCTTTATCGTCTGAAAACAGCGAACCAAAATCGTCCTGTAGCGGTTGATTGGCAGTGCCCGCAGCTTCCTGGGTCACCGGAGGCGTGGTGGAGTCCTGAGTGACCGGAGGCGTGGTTTCGTCTTGCGATTGCTGACCCGATTCCACCGCAGTGGCTGGATCGGCTGATGTCGATTCCTGTTCGGTGGCTTTATTTTCCTTGGTTTCAGGATCCTGGCTCGCGCCACCCTGGTTCGCAGGATCATCTTGCTCAAAGGAAACGAATTGGAGTTCGCTATCGGATTTCAGGTTCGCTCCCTGAAGTCCAGGATCAGCGCCATCGGCACCCGCGCCCGTTGGATCATCTGAATTTGAGCCAGTGCCGGGGTCAGCAGAAGCTGGATCGGCAGTGGCTGGATCGGCAGTGGCCGGATCGGCAGTGGCCGGATCGGCAGTAGCCGGATCGGCAACCGGAGGCTCTTCAGTCTTTGCTTCATTGGACGCACCATTATTTTCAGATCCATTTTTCGCTGGCGTACCATCGGCTGGAGCGCCATCGGCTGGAGCGCCTTCCGCAGGCGTCGATTCAGGGTTCTCGGTGTTCGGCGGAACCTCGTCTTCCGGCACCAACTCCATCACCAAATTGCTTTCCATTTCGACCAGTCGGTCGTACTCTTTCTGAACTTCTTCGTCGGTCAGTTTATTGATTTCGTTCTGGATATAGGTTTCCTGATCGATGATGACGTAGTTCACCGACATCCGGTTAGGTTTTTTGAAACCTGGTTTTTTTCCAGTCGAATCGACAAAGTGGAACTTTCCCTTTTCAAAAAGCTGTTTCAACTCGGAGGACGAAGGCGTACCCGCTTCATCATTGGCAATGGAAGCGACTTCGACTGGGTAGATCTCGCATTCGACCGATTCGTTGTACCGTTGATACATCTCGACGGCTTCAAGTGGATTCGGAACGCTTGAATATCCTGTGTTGGCTAAAATTCTCATCTGCTGGGCCAGCAGTTCGGTCTTCAAATGCCGCCGCACGGTTTCAAACGACACCCGGTTTTGATTGGCTTGGCGGTTGATGTCGGCAAGCTGGCTGGTTGAAAATCCCTGATTGCCGCTGAGCATGTCGAGATACCCCTCCACAAAGGCATCCGAAATGACAACCCCTTCCTGCTCGGCCTTTTTTGCCAGGAGGATTCGGCCGACGATTTGTTCGTAGACCGCCGCCTGGGAAACGCGATCACTGCCTTCGATGGGCTGAATTCGCGGCGCCATCGGCAGATAAGCTTCGTTTTTCTTTTTGGCCACGTCCTCCGACGCCCGTATCAGTTCCTCGAGGAACTGCTGAGACTGGAAGTGGCGAGTCTGCCAGTTCTCAAGGTCCACTCGAGTCAGCTTGTTTTTATTTCCCCATTCGGCGATCACGTCCTTTCGCGTATCGCGACCTCCGTCGGGATTTCCTCCCGGCCGCATCCATTGGTCAAAGGCGGGGCCAAGTCCAAAGATGACCATCGCAAAGACTGCCAGGAAAACCATCAATATCGCCGAGTTCTGGCGGAGCCAACGGGTGGGTGAAGCCATCTGATTTTGTATCCGTAATGGGGTTGCTTTTATATGGAGAAAATGGATTGGCGGACAGCCCCATAATCGGGATTGGGGGTTGACAAGCCACCAAGCCAAGCGTTATTTGTCATCTATGCTTTTAGCAAGGAAGGAAGTATCCGTCCTTTGATTAGCGGTGAATTTATCTCCAAAAGCCGCTAATTTCAATGCCAAATCGGCATCAAGAAGGCAGAGGGGAGTTTGTCTGAAAAATTTTTAAATGTGAACTGATGTCGAAAACGGTAATTATCGCGGAAAAACCAAGCGTTGCGACAGACTTGGCCAGAGTCTTGGGAAAGGTTCGTGAGCTGGGAAAGTTCACGAAAAAGGACGACTATTTCGAGAACGACCATGCGATTATTACCTCGGCGCTCGGACACCTGGTTGCATTGAAAATGCCGACCACCGACGATGGAAAAAAACTTCCCTGGAGTATGGCTCACCTGCCGCACATTCCGGAAAAATTTGAGCTGGAGCCTATCGAAAAATCGCAATCGCGGTTCAAGCTGCTGGTTCGACTGTTGAAACAGAAGGACATCGATACCGTCGTCAACGCCTGCGACGCCGGGCGCGAGGGAGAACTGATTTTCCGTTACCTGATGCAATTGGCAGGACCGAAAAAAGATCTGAAAATCAAGCGGATGTGGATGCAGTCGATGACCGACGGGGCCATCCTGGATGCTTGGGAAAATATGAAGTCCGGCGAAGAACTGGAATCGCTGGCCGACGCCGCAATCTGCCGCAGCGAAAGCGATTGGCTGATCGGACTCAACGGAACCCGCGCCCTGACCGCCTACAATTCACGAAACGGCGGGTTTAATGTCACCTCCGCAGGTCGAGTTCAAACGCCTACCCTGGTGATTCTCGCAGAGCGCGAGCAAGAGATTCGGGACTTCGTGCCGCGAACCTACTACGAGGTCGATGCCGTTTTCGAAGTCGCCAACGGTCAGTACGACGCCAAGTGGTTTCAGGAAGGTTTCAAGAAGGATGAAACAGATCCTCACCTTCGCGCAGAACGAATCTGGTCCGAAAACGATGCCCAAGCCATCGTCGAACGTTGCGTGGGAAAAACGGGGATCATCGAAGAAACCAAGAAACCCACTAAGCAAGCGCCACCTCAGTTGTTCGATTTGACGTCGCTGCAGCGCGAGGCCGGCAATAAACACGGTTTCAGCGCGTCGCGGACGCTGCAGTTGGCCCAGTCGCTGTATGAAAAATATAAACTGCTGACCTACCCAAGAACGGATTCAAAATATCTGCCCGACGACTATCTCCCTACCGTCCGGGCCACGATCGCCAATTTTGCCCAGGCAAGCGAAAAAGCCAATGACGGACTGCCCGCGACCATTCCCGGATGTGCACAGTGGCTGGTGGACAATGACCGAATTGTCAACTCGAAACGGGTCTTTGACACCAGCAAGGTCAGCGACCACTTCGCGATCATCCCCACCGACAAACTTCCCTCCATCAAACTCGACGACGGAGCGGCAAAAATTTATCACCTCGTGTTGAAACGATTCATCGCAATTTTCTTTCCGCATGCGGAATTTGAAATCACCCAGCGGATCACGCGAATCGATCGCGACAGCTTCCGAACCGATGGCCGAGTGCTGGTCGTTCCAGGTTATCTCGAAGTCTACGGCCGCACCGCCAGCCGAAAAACGGACCCCAACACGGGTGAAGCCGCCGAAGAAAACGAACTCATTTCCGTGCGCGATGGGGAATCCGCAAACGCCGTCGAAGTCGAACCCGTCAAGAAAGAAACTCGCCCGCCCGCCCGCTACAACGACAGTACGCTGCTCTCCGCAATGGAAACCGCCGGCAAGCGAGTGGAAGACGAAGATCTTCGCGACGCGATGAGCGAACGTGGACTCGGGACACCGGCAACCCGCGCCGCCATT
Source organism: uncultured Pirellulaceae bacterium (assembly GCA_964414815.1). GTDB lineage: Bacteria > Planctomycetota > Planctomycetia > Pirellulales > Pirellulaceae > Mariniblastus. Next base: position 69,862 of record CAYPXY010000009.1, read on the forward strand.
ATCGAGAACCTGATCTATCAAAAATACGTCTTCCGCGACGAAATCAACAAACGGGACTTGATCGTTTCCAACAAGGGGATGGGAGTCGTCGATTTGCTGCATGAACTGGACATCACCACGCTTGGCTCACCGGAAATGACGGGCGAATGGGAGTTCAAACTGAAGCAGATGGAACACGGCAAGCTCAGTCGCGAACAGTTCATGAACGAAATCAAGGACCTGACTCAGGAAATCGTCGCGCAGGCTAAATCGAAAATCAGCGAAAAGCAAAATCAAAGCTTCCCGGACGTCCCTATCGCCTGCCCTGAATGTGAGAATATTAACATTCAGCAAACCGATGGGACTTATGAGTGCAAGAATCCAGAGTGTAGTTTTCGGGTTCGAAAATTTATCGCCGGCCGTGAATTGAGCGTCGAAGAGTTTTCCAAGTTGGTAGGCGACCGGCGAATTGGTCCCTTCGAAGATCTTAAAAACCGATTTGGCCAACCGTTTGCGGCGGAGCTTTCATTGATCAAGGAAAAGAAAACTTGGAAGATCAATTTTGTTTTTGAGGGCGATGACCGGCGCGAACAGGAATTGAGAGACCTTTCAGACGATCAGATGATCTGCCAGATTCCCCGGTCTGCCGATTCGGAGGAGACGATCAAGGTATACGAACTTGAGGGAGCGTATATTGTCCCCGAACTGAAAACCAAATCGGATCCGCGCGGCGTTCGCATTGCGAAAACCATTTTGAAGAAAGAAATTCCAACGGACCAGGCCATCAAGTTATTCAAGGAAGGCAAAACGGATCTGATACCTGGTTTTGTCTCGAAAAAGGGCCGCCCGTTTTCGGCTCATTTAACACTCGACCGTACGACTGGCAAACTGGGTTGGGAGTTCGCGCCGCGAGAAAAGAAAGAGAAAGCAGAAGGCGACACGAAACCGACCAAAAAGAAGAAAGCCACTGCCAAGAAGAAGGCGGAATAGGCGCGATACCGCTCCGCCCGTGAAGCGCAGCTTGATTCGCCGCACAAAGATATGACCTGAAGACGCGTCTATTGATGGCACCGCTCCATAGAGTCCATCGCCGTCAATCACCCAAGTCATCTGATTTGCGGAAGAGCTAAAAAACTCAGTGCCCCCGACAGGAATCGGACCTGCGACCTACGGTTTAGGAAACCGCCGCTCTATCCACTGAGCTACGGGGGCAAGGGAATGGCTTCATTCTAAGTCACTTTTGCGTGGGAGTGAAGCCGTACCCTAGTGTAGGCGAGTCTCTCCGAGACTCGCAACTCAGCGTCCGGGAAACACAATACTGCTTGGGTGAACCTTTACCTGCCGGTCGCCTTATTCCGACTTCGACTCCGGTTTTGTTTTCAGTGTTCCCAGATATTCAATCACATGCACCAGTTCGGACGGAGACATTGCGGTTACGACGTCGTCCGGCATGCTGCTTTGGGATTTTGTGGTTCGCTGCTCAATATCGTCGACCGCGACCTTCCGAATGATCGTTCCGTCATAGATTTCCACCGTCTGTTCATCTTCCTTGACCAGTAGGCCGCTGATCACGTCTCCGTCGATCGTCAGGATCAATGTCGAGCGATATTTTTCTTCGACGTCGGCGTTGGGATCGAGAATCGATTCGACAATCTTTGCACGCGTCAGCCGGATCGCTACATCCGACAGGTTCGGACCGAAGTCCCGGCCTTCATTTTCGACGACGTGACAGTTCGCGCAATTGCGCTTGAAAATTTCGCGGCCATGCCGAGCATTGCCTCCTTCCAGATCGGCCAGCGCCGTATGAATCTTGTTGCGCTGCTCCGGCGTCTGATCGGGCTTGTGGGCATCAAGCAACAGTGGAAGTGCCTTTTGATCCAGCTCGGTCGAAGACAGCAGATCTCTGACCAGCCCATTGGCTCGGTCCGACAACACCAGCTTTCCACTGAGATAGTCTGGTCGCCAAACGGATTGATTGGCTCCGAGTGCGTGATAAATGGTGTAGTCACACCAGTAATCTTCAGGCTGATCGAGCATGGCCAGCACGGCTCGCATCGATTCCGCCGTTGAAAAAAAACTCAAACCGCGGGCGGCTTCCGTACGAACGCGCGGATGCGGGTCCGTCGATGCCTGAATCAACAAATCAAGTGCGTTCGGAATTCGATCCCGAGCGTCAGCAACGACGTGAACGATTGCGGCGCGCGCCTCAAAGGCAGGTACATGTTGCATCATTTCGCTCAAAAAGCCCAAATTCAATTGTCGATGACTGTCCTGAAGCCAAATGACTTCAGAAACGGCTCTACTGATTCGGCTTTCAGTTTCGGGATCCACCTCTACCTCATCGTCCTCGGAACCTGAAAGCAGTTTGTCGATATCGAAATGTTCCGCTTTACCCTGATCTCGGCTTCCTTGATCGCTATCAACGAGTTGATCCAACAACCATGAATCCAGCACTTCGGAAATCTCGCTCCAGTCCCGATCGCGAAGTTCTCGCCGGGCACGGTAGCGAGTACGCCACTCGTAGGCCATCAGCTGATCGAGCAACTCTTCGGCCGATTTTCCGTACTGAGTCACCGGCTCCACCAAGGGACGCGATGGATAGACCAGTCGATAAATGCGTCCATGCGACTTGTCGCGATTGGGATCTCGCTGGCTGTATTGCATGTGGCCGATCAATGCGTTGCACCAATCGAGGAACCACATCGCTCCGTCCGGGCCGATTTGCGGCGCACCGGGGCGGAAATGCCTGTCATGGGATCGAATCAAATCGTCCGGCTCACCGTTCGGCTTCTTCAGTCGTTTTCCCGCAAACCCGCCGCCATCATCTCCGAGGCTAAAGCGGGGAAAGCCGTTCATGTTGATGACACAACTGAAGGTGAACTGGCCCTGAACTTCGTCCGGGAAATGGCGGCTGACCAGAAACTCGCTGCCGAAACCCGGTCGCATTCCCTCATTGTCGAAGATGAAACGAATTCCCTTACGGCCACCGAAGGATGCTCCTGAAAGCGGCGTATCCCAGGCTTGATTGCAGGTCGTGCCGTCACCTGGAAACCCTTGTCCCCATTCATTGAATACATACGACCACATATTGTACTGGCCCGGTAACGAGAACTGGGTCAGCTTGAGCGATCGCGGATCAAGCACATACGCGCCTCCCGGTCCCTTGCTTAAATGCGGCCCCCAAGGCGTCTCGATGGTGGTACTAGTGGCGATCCCTTCGAGCATATGAAGCTGACCGGAATGGTTCCACTGAAACGCCGACCAGGTGTGGTGAGTATCGTCCGTAGCGATTCCGTCGATCAATTGAACGACGACGTCGGCCTTGTCGTCGCCATCGGTATCCTTGAGAAAAATCAGGCGAGGCTGGTCAATCACCAGTACGCCGCCATTCCAGAATTCAAATCCCGTCGGGCAGTGAAGCTGGTCGTAGAAAACCTTACACGCATCGGCTTTTCCGTCCTGATCGGTGTCCTCTAGGATAATCAGTTTGTCGTTGGGTTTGACTTCGCCCGGTTTCCACTGTGGATAAGTGGGCATGCAAGCCACCCACAGCCGGCCCCGATTATCGAAGTTGAGCTGAACCGGATTGGCCAGTTCGGGAAACTGGGTTTCATCGGCGAACAATTCGATTTTGAATCCTTCCGGGACTTCTGTTTTGGCGATAAACTCATCCGGCGTCAGATACGTCAGCGTCTCGGCCTCGGAATATTTCTGAGACGGATCGCCGAACCGTGTGGGAGGATTGTGGAGTTCGCCCGTATCAGAATCATCGGGTTCATAAAGGCTTTTCTTGCTCTGAGCCAGTGCCCAGATTTCCTGCTCGCGGACTTCGACCATGTTTCGAATCTTTTTGTATTCGAGAGGAAACGTTTCGGTGTCCCACGTCCGCCGCCCGCCGTAAACGTACCAGCCATTGAGCTTACGATAGTCTTGCTGGTGAACCCAGGCTTTGTCGACGACTGCTTGCCGAACGGTTTCGAATCGGTCGGGTGCAAGAGGCTGAGTAGATTCACCAAAAAGTCCTTCATCAAGTAATCGGGACACCACCTGGTCACCTATCTCATTGAGATGACAACCGTTGATCGTATAATTCAGCCCCTTCTCGGCCTGAAACAGTTCGAACGTCGGGGTGAACAGGTCGACGAACGGCAAGTTCAGTTCTGCGGCGACATCGCGCACGGCATCGGTATACCGTTTCAGGTTTTTATTTTCAGTAGCGCCGTCCGGCAAGAAGCCTTCCCCGGATGGCTCAAAAGCGATCGGAGAAACCAGGATAAACCGGGGACGATTGTCAGCGGCTACTCGATAGCGAATTGCCGTGCGACTGAGATAGCTTTTATAATTTGATTTGAATGTCTCGATCCCAGATTCGCCTTCAAACGATTCGTTGAAACCAAAGAAACAGAGATAGGTGTCGGCGCCGAAAACTTTTTGTGGGTCGTCAATACGGGTGTAGTCATTGGAGCGTTGCTGGATCGCGACCGTTTCTGCGGGCCGAGCAAAACTGCGGATTTTTAGTTCGAGCTCAGGGAATCGCTGATGTAAACGAGCTTCAAAATGACCGAACAGGCCCATACGCTCACCGAGACTGTTACCCAAAAATACAATTTTCTCGTGCGGTGCAAACTGAATCGGCTCCGTGGATTCCGCCGGTTGCCCCTGTACTTGCCCCTTCACTTCAGGGGATGCTGCAAAAGCAAAAAGCAGGAAAACTCCGACACAGGTCAACGTTACCAGATGAACGATACGGAAAGGAACGCGAATGAGGATTGAATTCATGATGTTCGGATTGAGGGGTTACGCCGATAATTCCATTCAGTTTACATGGACGTACATGAGGTGTGAAGCATGGAGTTGAGTTATAATGAGGGATTGCAAATTCAATTTTCCTTCGTTCATCAGGAATCCGCATCATGTTATTGCAACTCCGTTGGTACCGGCTGCTTGGGCTTACGATGGCCGTATGGATCACGGCTGCTTTTGCAGTGGTTCATGGGCAGGATTCGGACCAAGACCCAGTCTCGGACAGCGAATCGAATCGTCGCGGACCGAGCTATGTGATTGATTTAAGTCAGTCCGTAACCCGCTACGTTACCATTGAGGTGACCGCCGAGTCTACCGGCAATGAAACGGTGTTGATGATGCCGACCTGGACGCCGGGATCATACTTGATTCGCGAATACGCCAAACATATCGATCAGATTTCGGCCACAGACACCCGCGGAAACAGCTTGCGGATGGAAAAGACCAGCAAGAATCGCTGGGTGGTCGACACCGAAGGTGTGGAGACGTTTCAGCTCAGCTACCGACTGTTCTGCGATGAAGTCTCCGTGCGGACCAATAGCGTGGACTTCAAACGGGCGGTGCTCGTCGGCGCAGGAACATTTCTGGCCATTCCCGAACAGGTCGAACATCAACATCGCGTCCGGCTGGTTCTGCCCAAGCACTGGAGCGCTTCCTCAAGCAGCCTTCGCAAGGGCCGCAACGAACATGCTTACGTAGCATCAAGCTATGACGAACTGGTCGATAGTCCGATTGTTGCGGGGAATGTGGTCGAGTATCCGTTTGAAGTTGCGGGTGTCCCGCACTACCTGGTCAACGTGGGGCAGACGGGAGACTTTAATTACCAATCCGCCATTGAGGATGTGTCGAAACTGGTTGCCGAACATCACAAACTGTGGGGTGAGATTCCCTATGATCGATACTATTTCATCACCGTTTTGGGTGGAGGAGGGGGAGGTCTGGAACATGACAACAGTTGTTTGATGATGGTGCAGAACCTCGACGTGCGTGATCGCGGTAACTATGCCAGGTGGCTCAGTCTGGTCAGCCACGAGTTTTTTCATACTTGGAACGTTCGGCGGTTGCGCCCGGTCGAACTGGTGGATTATGACTACGAGAATGAAACGTACACTCCGTCGCTGTGGATTATGGAGGGCTTGACCAGCTTCTATGAGGAGCTGCTGCTGGTGCGGTCGGGTGTGTGGACTCGCGAAGAATTTCTGGGATCGCTGTCAGGGCTGGTCCAACGTTACCAGCGAACGGAAGGTCGGCTGGTGCAGTCCCTGAAAGATTCTTCGCACGATGCGTGGATCAAGTTTTATCGGCCGGAGTCCAATTCGCGGACGACGCAAGTCAGTTATTACGTCAAAGGCGCGGTGGTTGCCATGTTGCTCGATGCCAGGATTCGGGTTGCGACTCAAGGCGAGAAAAGTCTCGATGATGTGATGCGCGAATTCTGGATTCGTCACCAAGGCAAGGTGGGGTACACGGAAACCGATTTTCGCCAGTTGTGCAGTGAAGTGGCGGGTGAAGATTTGAGCAGCTGGTTCAGTACCTCTGTCGATTCCATTGAGGAACTGGACTACCAGGAGTTTGCAGACTGGTTTGGGTTCGATGTGGGAGACGTCAAGGCCAGACGATCCAGTGAATCTTCCAGTGAAGAAGGTCAGGCCGAAGCCAGCGATTCTCGTCCGCAGCGGCAGACTGGCAATGCTCGCCGATGGATCGGGATCGGTGAATTCGATTCGCCGGCAACGGCAGCAGGTTTGGCCGATACAGACGAGATCCTTGCCATCAATGGAACACGTGCGAAAGAGAATGTAGAGCAGTTGGCCCAGCAGTTTGAAGTGGGGGAGCCGGTCAAGATATTGATCGCCCGCGATGGGGTGCTGCAGGAGATTCTGCTGGTGATCGGAGCCAGGCCGCCGCAAGGAAACTGGTCGGTGCGAACGGCGACCCGGACGAGTCGTCCCCAACGGCAAAACCTGCGAGATTGGTTGGGGAATTAGTTTTCGGTGTTTTGGTTTGACGGAATGTCGGGAAATGCTTAAACTGGAGGGATCGTGTGGCGGAAGTTCGAATGTTCTCATCCGCTTGTGGTCGAGTGGGCTCCGCGAGGGGGAGCCGTGAATTGGGTCAGGTCAGAAATGGAGCAGCCCTAAGCGGGGTACTCTTGTGCGGAGTCCACTCCACGGCAAGCAACGATGCTAGCAATCATTCGCGAACAGTTGGCTTTGACCATCTGGTCAGGATTCTCTAAAAAACTCGCAGCATTTTTAACGGATTGGCGCTGCGAATGGATCAAAAAGACAAACATATTGTTATCCTGCCCTATTACTGCGATCAGGAAATCTCGCGGTATCTGAAAATCGCGGATCGGCTCAAGAGCTTTCCGGAACCAGTAGGAGGCTATCATTTTTTGTTGGCCGCGAGCCATCAAACACGGCCCAGCGATGAACTGGCCGACTGCTACTCAAAAATCGGTGAGGTGATCCCGATGTCGTGCCCCACGAAGCAATCGGGCTATCCCGAGGGGCCGACCGCCATGTTCTGGGACTGCATGGATTATCTGGCCCAACATTTTTCGAACAACCGGGGGTTTGCCCTGTGGATGGAATCCGACATGGCACCGACGCGGCCGGACTGGATTGACCGCCTGTCGAAGGAATGGTTCACGGATGAGCCTGGCTCCAAGGGCAACCCAAAAGGCGGTGCGAAGGGTACGACACCGATCATGATGGGATGCTACGTTCCGGAAGTCTACAAACATCGCTTGTTCAAACAAAAGAAGCTCCTGCTGCATGCTCATATCAACGGCGGGGCATGCTATTCCATGGATTTTGCTCGGCACATGCCGCCATCGGCCCGACAAGGCGTCTTTGATATGGCAGTTTTTCAATACGCCCATGAGCTGGGACGAATTCGTGCGACCCGTCAAATTGCCTTTTCGACGTTGTCGAGAGTGCGTCGCGACTTGCTGGACGATTCCAAAGTATTGCTGCACGGTTTTATGCAGGACAAGGATCAGTTCATCGAAGGATGCTGCGATCCGATCACGGATCAGGAGCGGCGAGCGGTTGTATGGCACCCGATGATGGATCGTTGGGAGCTGCTGGCCCGAAAGGTCCGGGTTCAGTTTGTCCGTCGTGGTCATCGGGCGATGCTGGAGAACATGTTTCTGGCAAAGCGAGAGTTTGAACAAGGGCGAGTTTGACGTTTTAGTTTTCGTTTGGTTTTCCTCGCACAATATGCGCATTGCTCATTTCAACACATTCCCTCATGGGGGCGCGGCGACGGCTGCGATGCGGATTCATGCCGGTCTCAAAGGCTTTCGCAGCAGTGTTGTTTCCAGCCAGTTCTGGTATCGCAGCAACGAGCGTGAGCCGATTGCTGATCCCCGATTCAGACCGATCGAATTTGTGCCCCCTGCCGATGGGCCGGTTCACCGCGCTCACAGTTTTTTCTCACACCGCGCGACACGGCAGCGTCAAAAGCAGATCTATCGGCTGTTTGATGCTCATCTTGCGAATCGCCCCCGCGAAATGGAGACGTTCGCGATGGCGGAATTGCCCGAGTCAACGGTTCTGAACTGGCCGGAGATCGACGCCGATATTGCTCACCTGCATTGGATTTCGTTTCTGGCCGATTATCCGAGCTTTTTTGATTCGATTCCCCGTCATGTACCTCTGGTGTGGACGCTGCACGACATGAATCCATTGACGGGAGGATGTCACTACGCTGGCGATTGTCAGCTGTATCGATCAGGATGCGGAAATTGCCCTCAAGTGATTCAACCAGGCTCAAACGACGTCTCTCGACATTCTTTTGCTGCTAAACAAGCGGCGTTGTCAAAACGAATCAACACCGTTGTCGCGCCGAGTCAGTGGCTGCTGGAAGCTGCCCGGTCCAGTTCCATTTGGCCGGAGACGACTTCGTTTCATTGCATCCCGTACGGTTTGAATTTGCATCCGTTTCGTCCGGTGGACAAGCAACTTGCACGGAGGGAACTGGGAATCGAAACGAACGGTGTTTTGATCGGTTTCGGTGCAGACGATTTGAATGCGCCTCGGAAAGGAATCTGTCATTTACTCAATGCATTGCGCACCGTGCAGGGTGATTCGCTCGACGCCAAGTCGGACGTGCCTCGTGTTGGAGGATTGTTGTTTGGCGCAGGCAAGGTCGAACACCGAGATGGGTTGCCGGAACTGCACGAGATGGGGTTTGTGGATTCCATCGATCGTCAGCGGTTGATTTATTCTGCCGCCGATTTTGTAGTAGTGCCTTCGCTTGAGGATAATCAACCGCAAGTGGCGCTCGAAGCGATGGCTTGCGGAACCCCAGTGATTGCGTTTGACGCCGGAGGCATTCCTGAAATCGTTCGCCACGGCGTGACGGGGCTACTTGCCAAACGAGGCCGTGCGGACGACTTGGCAGATCAAGTCGCGTGGCTGTCGGTTCGGGGCGGAGTCCGAGAACAGCTTGGCCACAATGCACGGAAGATGATGGAGTCCGAATTCGAAGTATCCAGGCAATCCGCTCGGTACATTGAGTTGTATCAGTCCATTCTTTTCGGCGCCGCTCCCAAGTTGGGCCAGAAAGCTCGTGCAGCTTAAGAATCAACGGCGGGCCTACTGCTACTGTTCATTGCGACTGGAAATCCATTCCCTGGCGATGCGTCGGGTCAGCGTATGGATGCGATGGTAGTTCTCCACCATTCTCGCTTCGATTTGAAATGCCGCCAGCCGGTTCGGTTCCTTGACCACCAGCCTCTGGGCCAGATGCCGGGTCAGTTGTTGGCTTAACTTATTGACCTGCCGCTTGTTGGCGATCACTTGTTGCAGCGGTTCATCAGGTTCTTTGCTTTCCAGTCCTTGCACCACTACATCGAAATCGTTGACGATCTGTGCGTGCAATTCTTTCAGCAAGGTCAGGGTGGACGAACTGACTGGTACCCCGAGCTTGATTCGCTTCCGCGCATCCGCCATCAAATTGTTCTCGATAATGTCGCCGATATTCTCCAGATAGTTCGCGATCCCGATCATCTGCATCACAAGCGTAGCTTGATTTGGATTCAGATTGTTTTGAGATAACTTGCCCAGAAAGATCACAATCGGCCCGTGCAAGTCTTCCACTTTGCGATCTAGCTTCACCAGGTCTGCGATTTCCTCCCTCGAGCCGGTCGTAGCCACCGCAAGCGATTGCTTTATCAGGTGGCTGACCTGTCCCGCCATGTGAGTCGCTTCCAGTCGAGCTTGTTCCAGAGCCGTATCCGGATGCTGCAAGTACATATCGTCCAGGAAACGCACTTCGGGATCGATCGGAACCGGTATCTCCGGAACCAGTCTTTGCGCGAGTCGGGCCAACGGACTCGTCAGCGCCAAAAACATTGAGGTGTTGACCAGATTGTAAAACGTGTGTGCGTTGGCGATCTGGCGAGGCACGACCGCAGCCAACGACTCGGCCGATCCTGCTTCGCTGCTGGCCCCCGAAATCCAGCGCAGGAAATCCGCAAACTGAGGAATGATCCAAATCCATATCAGCAACCCGACTATGTTGATCAGCAGGTGAACCAGGGCCGTCTGTACGGCGGCGCGAGGTCGTCCGATCGACGATAACAGCGCCGTCAAGCAGGTTCCTGCGTTGGCTCCCAGCACCATCGCAATTCCAAATTCCAGTTGGATCAATCCCTGACTGGCCACAATGATGACCAGGCCGATGGATGCGGCCGAACTTTGGACGATGGCCGTAAAACCAAATCCGACCAGTACTCCGACCCACGCAGGATGATCGGTTTGCAGCCACTCAACCAGTGGGGGCCATTGGCGAAAAACGGAGGTCGCCTCGCCCATGATCTGCATGCCAAACAGGATCAGCCCGACGCCCAGGACGGCCAATGACCAGAACCGAAGCGTTTGTAGCTTGCTAAAAAACTGTCCCAGAAACCCGACGATAATTAACAGCAAGCCCAGATGATAAATATTGAAAGCAATCAATTGCGCCGTCAACGTCGATCCCAGATTGGCGCCTAAAATGATTCCGATCGACTGCTGCAACGTCAGTAACCCCGCCGAAACAAAACCGACAACCATCACGGTGGTAACCGTGGATGATTGCACCAGGCTGGTAATGAGAAACCCCGCAAAGAAGGCCCTGAAACGATTGGTGGTCAATCGGGCAAGCATGGTTTTCAAGCCCGCCCCTGCGGCGGCCTGAAGAGAATCCGTGAGATGCTGCATGCCGTAAAGGAAGATCGCCAGCCCTCCCGCCAAGCCGAGAACAACCGATGCCACATCGATTGAATGGGAGGCAACGTCTGAGGTCAGATTCGCGAGCAACATCTTTGCTGTCTTTGTCTTCAATTTGGAAGCCCGTCAGAACGAGCTATGGCTTTGACTATCCATATGGACCCAAGAACTTGTCACCGTTGAAATGGATCATATGGTCGGGAAAGTCGGCGATCCAAACTTCAGATTCCCAAACGATATCTGAAGCGTACTTTTTGAATCCGGCAAAGTCTATAAATGCAGTCACATAAACTCGACCAAATGGACAATCTTTGGTCGCAACCTCCAGTTCTAAATGGCGCTTAGGTGAAACGGGGCCATGGGTGGTGACCGCTTCGATTAAAAATAGCCATTTACGTTTTTCATCCAACAAGACGACATCAGGAAGTTTGTCGTGACTCATTTGCGGAATTTTAAGTTTCTGCAATCGCTCGATATCAATCACCAAACGTTTGTTCGCAGTGTCACCCAAGTAAATGGCGACTGAATTCGGCACAAATCTTGGAGCAAATTCCTCGACGATCAGTCGCTGCAATTCATTGTGTTTGCCGGGCGACAGATGAACCCTATCACCGTTGGGTAGTGTAACCGGGATTTTCAGAAGCCTTCGTTTGCGTTGGTAAGCACTAGAAAGGCTTCCATGTTTCTTGATGAATTGATCACACTTTGTCAAAAAATCTCTCCTGCCAAATCGCTTGAGGACAGTAGAAACCTCAGAAGTCAATTGATATACCGTATCGCCGCTGTTGGTCGGACGGATGGGATCGTCTGGGTTGCGGTCAACCATTCGCGCCTGTTCGAACTGATGAATTGTCTGGCGACGAATCGTCTCCCGACTGTTTGGGGCATAGTCCTTGCCGTATTGCACTCGCATCCAGGCCATGATGTCCCAAATCCGGCACAACGGACGAGAGGTCCTTGTCCATGAATCGTCTTCTTTCAGACCAGCGAGCGCAAGCAATGTCAGAGCGGAACGTTCGTTCTGCTGCTGTTTGGGAAGACCGAGCGATTTAAGAATTTCAAGCGAGTCGTCCCGTTTGCTCATAGATTGGCCTCGACCAATCGCTCTATAAATTGAGAAGGTAGCTTTAGGGCCGTTCCGACAATCCGCTCAAGGCTTTCAGTACCGCCAAGTTCCATTTTCATGACCGCAGCGCCAATCTTTTCTAGCGTTCTGTTGTCTGGCATTGGAATCGCTCGCATTTCGGACGCATTGACTTGAGTATTTCCGCTGACCGCACGAAAATATCGATCCACAATTGCCGAGTTAAAGAATGATGCCAAGCCGAAAGCTTCAGTTTGAGAAATATCTGATTGGGTTCGATAAATATAGTTCAGGTGATTTTCCAGTCCGAGCCATTCTGAATATGAATCCTTTGAAGTGACGATTCCTGCTACCAGGCGTCGCTTTTCCTCCTTGGAAGTGAACCGCTTGAGCAATACATAGGTCTTCGCGGGAACCAGGAGTTTTTGAGAATCTTTGTTGACCAGGATGTGGGCTGGCTTTCCATTTTTGGATGGAAATTGTGTCTTGAATGGCCGAACGTTATGCATCCAAAGTAAAGGAGCTGTGTTTTTTGCGCGGCATTGGCAAAGGACTTCTGTCGAGCGGAACGTAACAACGGGTCCCGTCGAGATCTCGTAACCCAAATCGCGTATCCGTTCCGGCAACCGATCCATGTAGTCAACAATTTCGCTTTCCATTTCGTCACCTGGAACTCGAACGATCAGGTCGCCGCTGTTGTCGTCGATGACTTTCCCATACGATAAAACCCGTTGTTGGCAATCGGCTAAATCTCGGCCTGGACTTGTTGAAAGGACAATTTGTGTGGGCTTGCCGTCCTTTTCGGCATGGAGGATGACGTTTTCCTGCAATACTGCGTCGCTTTTGAAAGCATCTTTTCGCGAATCAAAAACATGGATTTGGCGAACGGCAACGCGTTTTAAAAACCACCTCCGAAATTGTCGAAAATAGGGGCCGTTAAAGTAGCTTCTTGGCGTAATCGCGACGAGCTGTCCTCCCGGAAGTAAAAGGTCGGCAGAAAGAGCCATAAACAGGGCGTAAATATTGGGTTGACCGTGTACAACATGCTCCATCGCTCGTGCGTGATCGGAGTCCTTTCGCAGTTTGAAGTAAGGTGGGTTAGTGATAGCCAAATGAAACGTGGGCTTCGGGCCTTCTTCAAAAAGTGATCGCTGCGAGTTGGCAAGAATGAAATCGTCCTTGCAGATTCTGAATTCAACCTTGTGGCCGTAATCGCAAAGTCGCTCGCCACAATGGATCATCGTTTTTTCCAAAAGGGAGTGAAGTTTGGGATCATTTTCCCAAAGCTCAAAGAACACCTGACGGCCCGCTTTTTGATTGGCAATTCGATTGCAGATCGCAGCAGATAAAGTTCCAACACCAGCACCGGGGTCAAGGATTCGGATTGGACCAGTGGGTATTTTAGAAAACAACCCAGCCATGAACTCGGCGATTCCTGGCGGAGTACCAAAATGCCCTTGTCGTTTACGAACCTCCGGTGAGACCAGCGCATCAAACCTCAACTGTTGCTCGGCAGCAAAATCGGCAAATTGTCGCGCTGTTGATTCCATGACCCTAAATTCCAGACTCCCCAACTTGTTGTAACATCACGATGGAGGTTCTGCAACTCCTTGATTGAACATGGACAATCTCGTGTATTGGATCGCAGCGTTCAATATCAGCGAAACTGCTTCCAGTCAATGCGATCTCAAAGATCTGATCCAGATTGGTTGTCAGTTCAGTCAGAGGTCACCAACAATCTGAAAATGCCAACCAGGGAAAAGACGATTGCAGCGACAGCCAGAGGAAAAATTGCTACATTGAGTGTGAATGCCAGATCTCCCATGGATCGGGATAGGTAAGGAATTTGCTGTGAGGCCCAAGAGGTAGCACTGGGGCCATCTCGAAGCATTATGAAAGTTGGAAGCCTGCAAAGCAGTGCAAGCAGGACAGCAAAGATGCTTGCGAAGATCATGGCAAACGCCCTATTCAGCTGATGCTCAGTTGGAGGTTCATCAGGTGGTGTCTGGATCAACTCATTTGTGTCAGAACATTTTGTCAACTCACCTGGACTGGGCATCATAATGGCTCCTGCTGGTTATAAGGCGAGCGGCAGATAATAACTTACCATGTAGCGGCGTCTCTCCGAGACGGCGACCTTGCGAGTCTCGGAGAGACTCGCCTACTTTTCGGGTAGATTCTTATCTGCCGCTCGCCTAACGAAGGACGCAGCCCTCTGGATACGAGAGAAACTAAGCATATATGACGGCGATAAATGCCAGGTAACTGATGAATACGCCTATCGAATTGATTGCCAATGCGAATGGAAAAAGCCAACTTAGTTTGCCAAATTCTCGAAATGCGAGGTAGATGGTCAGCCAGTAGAAATTCAATACCAGTGAAGTCAGGATTCCGCTTTGCAACCAGGGATCCCGCTGTGTTGCCGGATCAAAGTTGAGAACACGTAACGCCAACCAGCAAGCCAACAACGGGCCGGCAATCAATAGTGTGGCAAACATTGAAAAAGACACCCAGCGTTTCATCTTAAATTCATGAACACAGATATGGTCCAGGGGCCTCGAAGCCTGCGCCCAGATATTGCACAAATAACCACCTGAATGAACCAGAGGGCAGCAACCACATATCCGAAGCAAATAAATCCGAGCGGAAACCTCAACAACATAAAACCTGCCGGAACCATCAAAGACATCAAGCCCATCAGAGCCTAGAAGAAAATTGCCCATAACCGGGGACGAAATACTGCGATGGTTCTTTCCGTGGTTGTTGCAGGATCACCCATCTCTCTAACCATTCAAACTGATTCTCCTGCGAGAAAACTCGCAGAGGTTGAAAAAAGGAGCATCACCTTCAGTTGACAGACGTGGACGTCTATCCCACTGATTATCCAGGTGATGGAGGCATTCACCAATCGTGACCGCTTGGCGGCGCAAATGAGTCGGTTTGCATCAACAAAAGGGTAGACTGCATAATCGCCCCATTTACTCTGCGGCGCGGTTAAACGAAAACTTGAATGGCATTGCAGTTAAACTTGTCCTTGAATGGGTTTCTCCGCAGCGTCTTCTGAAATCTCTGGCGGGTTCTGGTGGGATTTTTTTGGAACCACGTCAGTGCCTGGCACTAGCAACGGGCCGGGAGAGTGGTTGTCGATGATCCTTTTTAATTCGTCCGAATCGATCGACTCGACTTCGATCAGCCGATCCGTCAATGCCTGAAGCGAGGACTTTCGAACGGTCAGAATGTTTCGGACTTTGTTGAGTGCTGTATCAATAATCCGCCGGACTTCGGCATCGATTTTTTCGGCGGTAGCCTCGCTGTACCGCTTTCCGCCCAAGCTCATGGAACTCCCCGACAGGAAAGCACTACTTCGTTCGTCCTTGTAGTTGATCCGGCCGAGCGGACTCATGCCGAACTGCATGACCATCGAACGCGCGATGTCCGTGGCTCGTTCCAGATCGTTTGCGGCCCCCGTTGAAATGTCTTCATAAATCAACTCTTCGGCCATCGTGCCGGCCAGCAGGATTTGAAGATTGCTTTCCAGTTCGCTTTGCGTCATCAGGTAGCGATCATCCGTTGGCCGCTGCATGGTATATCCCAATGCTGCAATTCCACGCGGAATGATCGAGACTTTGTGAACCGGATCGGTATTGGGCAATGAATAGGCGACCAGCGCATGACCGGCTTCGTGATAGGCGACTCGCTGCTTTTCGTCGACATTCATCACACGTTGTTTTTTTTCCAGCCCCGCAGTGACTCGCTCGACACTTTCGTTAAAATTCTGCATGGCGACGGTGCTCTGGCCTTTACGTGCCGCCATCAAAGCGGCTTCGTTGACCAGATTCGCTAGTTCCGCACCGGCAAAACCCGGGCTGATCGCGGCGACGTGAGACAGATCGACATCTTTGTCGAGCTTGACGTTCTTGACATGCACTTTCAGGATGGCTTCGCGACCTTTCACGTCGGGACGGTCCACCAACACCGTTCGGTCAAAACGACCGGGACGCATCAGGGCTTGGTCAAGCGTCTCGGGACGATTGGTTGCACCGACCACAATCACGCCGCTGTTGGTCGAAAAGCCATCCATCTCCACCAGCAGCGCGTTCAACGTCTGTTCGCGCTCATCGTGACCACCGATGGCGTTCCCGCTTCGCGTTTTTCCCAGCGCATCGAGTTCGTCGATGAAGATAATGCAGGGCGCTTTGGCTTCGGCTTGCTGGAACATGTCGCGAACGCGAGCGGCTCCGACGCCGACAAACATTTCTACGAAATCGCTTCCTGAAAGGCTGAAAAACGGGACACCGGCTTCACCGGCAATCGCTTTTGCAAGCAACGTTTTTCCGGTTCCCGGCGGACCAACCAACAGCACACCGCGAGGAATTTTGCCACCGAGATTTTGGTATTTTTCAGGATTCTGCAAGAAGTCGACGACTTCCTTGACCTCTTCCACGGCTTCGTCAATGCCCGCGACATCGCTGAACATCACGCCCAGATCTTCCTCCGCATACAGCCGTCCTCGACTTCGGCCAAACTGCATCGGCCCCGCTGCGCCGCCCATCCGCCTGAGCATAAAGTACAGAAACAACAGCAGCAAAAACGTGGTCATCAAAAAGAAACCGTACTGTTCCCAGATACTGGGTTGCTCGAACTGATAGCGAATATTGGCTTTGTCGATCAGCTCCATCAACGCCTGATTCGTCGAGTCCGAGTTGTCTTTGTTGACCGAGAATTTGACACGATTCGTCTTCAGTGACGTACCGGGACCACTGACCACTCGAAAATCAACATTGCCGACGATTTGGTTGTCACGAATTCGCAGGTCATTGGGTTTACTGATTTCAACCTGTTGTTCGTCACCACGCTCGGCCAGCCGCAGGCCTCCCTTTTCTTCGGATTCAGCCGTCAATTGATTGCTGTGGGAACTCTGATAAGTGGTCAGTCGCAGCAGGTCCTGAAACTCGTTGTAGGACAACGTCCTTTGATTCTGACTGAGCAGGAAAAACAGCACGATCGCAATGGAGGCCACCACGATCAACCCGAACCACACCGTCGAGCTGTTTCGATTTTCAACCGGGCGTTTGGAATTGTTTTGAGGATTTTCCATGAGGGCAGGGGTCAGCATTCAGGGGTCAGACTTCAGGTTTCAGACTTCGGGCGAGTAGGTGAGTAGGTGAGTAGGCCGGAACAAGCAAACGCCGAACCAGCTTGGACATTGAAATAATCTTTCCGCGACTGGCTTACCGCACATTCGGGGCCGTGTTTCAAATTCCGCCAATGGTATCGCCTGAAATCCGTTCGATCCAGTCTTTTTGCCGCGAATCATGCCGCTTTGCGGGTCAGTTCGCCTTGTTGGGCATCCGTATGAAACCTAGAATAGCCCGAATGTTCGATTAATTCGACCCGTCCGTACAACTTTGATGCGTTTTTGCAACCACCAACCAAACAATGACTCGGAACATCGCTATTTTAGGCTCAACAGGCAGCATTGGTCAAAATGCGCTTGAAGTCGTGCGACAAGTTCCCGGTTTGAACCTTTACGGTATCTCTGGACATTCCCGGCTGGATTTGCTGGCGGAGCAAGCCAACGAATTTCAGCCTCGGGTCGTAGTTTGTTCCGATTACGCACAAAGCGATTTTCGCGTACCAGAACTGACGAGAACGGAGTTTCTGTACGGTCAGGAAGGCCTGATCGAGTTGGCCAGAGATCCGGAAGTCGATATTGTGCTGGCGGCGATTGTCGGCAGTGCGGGCCTGCGAAGCACTTACGCAGCCGTCGAATGCGGCAAAACCGTTGCGCTGGCCAACAAGGAAACGCTCGTGATGGCGGGTGAACTGATTACCGAGCTTGCCAAAAAAACAGGCGCGGCCATCATTCCGGTTGACAGCGAACACTCGGCTTTGTTTCAATGCCTGGCGTGTGGAAAAATCGAGGATGTTTCGCGGCTGGTGTTGACGGCTTCGGGCGGCCCGTTTCGGGATTACGACGAGCAGCAACTGCGGCGCGTTACAGTGGAACAGGCGCTGGCCCATCCGGTTTGGGATATGGGCCAGAAAATCTCGATCGACTCGGCGACGATGATGAACAAGGCACTGGAGGTCGTGGAAGCGAGATGGCTGTTCAATATTCCACCGGAGCGAATCGAGGTAGCCATTCATCCTCAATCAGTGGTACATTCACTGGTCGAATTTTGCGATGGATCGGTCGTGGCCCAACTCAGCCCTCCGGATATGAAATTGCCGATCCAGTATGCGTTTACCTATCCTCAGCGGGTGGCCGGAAGCTGTCCGCGACTGGATTGGAAAAAATCAATGCGGCTGGATTTTTTTCCGCCGGATTTAGATCGTTTTCCGGCACTGCAATTGGGCTACGAAGTGGCCCGGCAGGGAGGCACGGCCGGTGCGGTACTCAACGCCGCCAACGAAGTCGCGGTTCGGGCGTTTCTCGATCGCGAAATAGAATTTACTGATATTGCGGCAGCCTGCCGCGAGATTCTGGATGAACACAATTTTGAACCTCACCCCAATTGGAAACAGATCGAATGGGCTGACCATTGGGCGAGGCAGGAGATGTCCAAGTGGATGTTAGCGTGATCCCCGCCGATCCAGGTTATCTGGTCGGCATGGTTACTTTGTTGTCGAATATGGATGGCTTTTTGCAATCAGGCTTGCTTGCCTCGCTCAGTTTCTGGCTTGACCCCGCCTCGTACTGGGCGATTGCCCGCGTCGTGTTGGGGCTGGGATTGGTGATCTTTATTCACGAACTCGGTCACTTTCTGGTGGCCAAGGCGTGTGGCGTGAAGTGCGACAAGTTCTATGTGGGCTTCGATGCGTTCGACATCAAAATCGGCGACCGCGTCATCATTCCCCGTTCGCTCTGGAAGTGGCAGTGGGGCGAGACGGAGTACGGGATCGGAATTTTACCGCTCGGTGGATACGTCAAGATGCTCGGCCAGGACGACAACCCGGCTAATTACCAGCAGGAACTGGAGCGTTCCAAGCAAGGCGACTCTCAGAAAACTTCTGAAGACGCGGCAATCGCTCAAGCCGGTTTGATCGACCGCTCCAAGCTCGACCCAAGAAGTTTCCTGGCCAAGTCAGTGCTTCAGCGGATGGCCATCATTTCTGCCGGTGTGATTTTCAATCTGATTTCAGCCGTCTTTTTTGCGGCGATTGCGTTCAAGTCGGGCGTCAACTTCTGGCCTGCCAAGATCGGCAGCACCATCGGGGGCGGACCTGCATGGGAACACAACCTGGCAGGTGCCGAAATCAAGAAAATCGGCGAAAGCACCACGGAAGATTATTTCACCTGGTTCAATGTGCTGGAACATTTTGTGTTCAACGGCGATGAGAAGGCATTGCCGGTCGCGTATGTTCCCTATGGTGCATCGTCCTCGGAAAAGCAGACCGAAATCTATCCTCGCAAGGGCTTGCTTCGCGATAACAAGGACCTTGCGTTGGGCGGTTTATCACAGCGGTGGAGTCTGGTGGTCGCCAAAGAAGGCATCAACGAAGCCTCCTCGGCAGCTCATGCTACGGTGCCGCTTGAAAGCGGCGACAAGATTGTTTCCGTCAATGGTTTTGATGTCAAAACCGATATCGATCTGCGAAGCCGTTTGATTCGGGAGGTCGACCATCCTGTGACCTTCGTCGTTGAACGAACTCCCCAAGGAAAGAATTCAAACGATCCAATTAAGGAACGCATAGAAACTGTCGTTGAGCCTAATCCACTGCGTTCCATCGGATTCTCGTTAATTTGGAAACCGATTGCCTCGATTCAGCACGGATCACCTGCCGAGCAAGCGGGGCTGAAAGTGGGTGATGAAATCATCAAGGTCGATGGCCAACCGCGCGGAAACCTGCTGAACCTGGACAAGCGATTGATTCGTTTTGCCCGTGATGAAAAGCCGGTCGATCTGGAGATCAAACGGGGTGAGGAAGTGCTAACCGTTCAAGTACAACCGACGTTTTATCTGGTGCCTTCGATCACAGGAGAAAATCAACCTGTTCCAATTGATTCCATCGGCGTTGCGGTGCCGATCGGGCTGACCATTGAAGAAGTTGAAACTGGCAGCAAGGCCGAGTCAGCGGGGTTGAAGGTGGGCGATGGGCTGGTCTCACTGAAATTTCTGCTCAACGATCAGCAAAAGAAAATTAGTCGATATTCGCGACTGAGCCAGAAGGCGATTGATTTTGTCAAAGAAGAAACGACTTACGCTGAGCTGGACGACATATTGCAGTCAATGGAGGTCGGCACCGAAGTCGAATTAGAAGTCTTTCGCGGCGGTGCAAACCACACGATCAAGACTCAAACCGAAGCATCCAGTGAGTACCACCAGTTTGCTCGGGGAGTGGGTTTGACTTCTTATGAGGAACATTACAAGTCATCGGATTGGTCGTCCGCTTTCAAATACGGTTCGCAGCAAGTCGTTCGTGACATTCGCAAAGTTGGTGAGACGTTGCTGAAACTGATTCGCGGAAAAATTTCGCCGAAGAATCTGGGAGGCCCTGGTACGATCGCGATTGTCGCAACGACGGAGGCGAGTCAGGGCAACTCACGGCTGCTGTTGTTTCTGGCATTTCTAAGTGCAAATCTGGCCGTAATCAATTTGCTGCCGATTCCGGTGCTCGATGGCGGCCATTTGTTATTCCTGGCCTACGAAGGAATTTTCCGCCGTCCCGTCAATGAAAAAACTCAGATTCTGCTGACCTACATCGGTCTGGCCATGATTCTGAGCCTGATGATCTTTGTCGTGGTGCTGGACATCGGCCGTATTTCGAGTTTGTTAATGTAGCGTTTGAACAAGCAACCACCATGTCCCAAGTCGAAATCATTTCCCATCCGCTGGTCGCATGTCACTTGACGGTGCTTCGCGACCAAGCCACGCCACCGGCAATTTTTCGACAGTCCGTCAATCGCTTGGCCACGCTGCTGGCCTACGAAGCGACCGGGAGTCTCGAAACGTATGACGTTCCGGTTCAGACTCCGCTTCGGACAACGACGGGTAAGGCGCTCAAGCGGCGGATCGGTCTGGTTCCCATTCTGCGAGCCGGTGTGGCCATGGTGGAGCCGATGCTCGATCTGATCCCCAACTCGGAAGTCTGGCATCTTGGGTTTTATCGGGACGAACTGACGGCTCAGCCTGTTCACTATTACAGCAAATTGGGAAACCGGTTTCCGGTCGATGTCGCGTTTGTACTCGACCCCATGCTGGCCACCGGAGGGTCGGCGGCGATGGCCTGTCAGTCCCTGATGGAATGGGGCGTACCCCAGATTAAAATGCTGTCGATCATCTCGACACCGGAAGGCATCGCCCGACTCAATGAGGAGTTTCCCGATGTCGAGATTCACACTTGTGTGGTCGATGAAGGGCTCAATGAAGATAAATTCATTCTTCCCGGTCTGGGCGACGCAGGCGACCGCATTTTCAATACACTGGGGCACTAGCCAGGTGGCATGACGCAGGATCCTACGAAAATTTTCATTGTCGCCTGCCCCGCCTGTCGCAAGGAAATGCAAGTTCTGATTCAATTTGCGGGTGAGGCCGTGCAGTGCCCCCATTGCTCGCAAACCATAAGGGTTCCCATCGAAATAGCTCTTCCTCCGGCCACTCCTGTGGCGATTCCTCCGACACCTGCATCTGAGGAACGGATGGAATCCGACGCGATCGAGACATTGCTCCCTCCGAAGATTTCCGGGAAGGACGCAAAACCAACGCTGGCTCCTATTCCATCACCTATTCCATCTCTGAGTCAATCCTCGAATCAGTCCGAAACCCGTCCGACAGAATCTCAGCCGACCGCCGACCTGTTGCCTCCCAAGTATCAAGGAAGCGATTCATCCGATGCCTGGATTCAAACCGGTGGAAGATCCGTAGTTATCTTGCCGACGGCTGATGGGGGTACTCAAGCCGTGGATCAGAATACGGTGACCATCGAGTATCAAGGCCAAAAATACATCTTGGCGAAATTAACCCCGGAACAACGCGAGCGACGTCGTCAAATTGCCAATGCGATTTCAATTCTCATTGCGATCGTCGCCATCGCAATTGCCATCTGGGTATTGCTGTTTTGAAACAGCAGCCTAAGGCGACCGGCAGGTGACAACGTACCCTAGTGTAGGCGAGTCGCTCCGCGACTCGCAACTCAGCGTCTGGGAAACACATTATGCTTGGGTAAACTTTTACCTGCCGGTCGCCTAATCGCCGAATCGGTTGGAGCGGGATTGCTTTTTATCGGATTGCCGGCGTTTTTCATCAAGCCGCTTTTTCTTTGCGGCCCGGCTGACTTTTTTGGTTTTCCGTTGAACAGGTTCGGGAACGACATCGAGAATCAACTGCTTGAGTTTATCCAGGCAGTCCGAAATATTTCGGCCCTGATCGCGATACCGATGGCTTGAAATCGCAAAATAGCCATCTTTTGAAATTCGTCGGGGGTTCTGTTTCAGGAATCTTGACTTGACCGTGTCCGGCAAGGCGGATGAAGTTTCGATGGCCCAACGAAGCGTCACTTTGGAATTGACTTTGTTGACATTCTGGCCACCGGGGCCTGGCGAACGCGCAAAACGAAAATCGAATTCCGAAATCCTGATTTGAATATTGGAATCAACGATCAGCATCGCAAACTACCTCGGAGCGATTTTTTATTGGAATGTCGCATCCATGATTTCAGTGGTCGGTCCGTATTCGGACAAGTTTACTGAAAAAAAGGTTCGGCGAGGCACAAAGATTCAGCCGGGAAAGATGGCCTTGAGCGCGATCTGTGACCAGGACTCGAAATCATCCAGTTCATTCATTAATTGATCCACCGGGAGAAATCCAGCTTCGATGATTTCAGATTCTCTCTGCCGAACGTTCGGTTCCGCAACGGTAAACAGGTGGACAAATCCCAAGTGGACTTTGCCGACCTCAGTTTCGTCATCGTTGATCAGCCCGATCAATCGTTGTTCGAACGCCGTCTCGATCAAGACTTCTTCGTCCAGTTCACGCTGCATTCCGACGAGGTAGGGCGATGGGTCGTCAGCGTCAAGGGTTGAAACATGCCCGCCAATGCCGACGCTGCGTTTGCGATGTAGCCGCGATTCGCCTTGGCCGCTGCCACGTCGATACTGAAAGACTTCGATCGAGTCATCCGGACGTACATGCTGGAAGATGCAATACGGAATGAGCTGTTTAAAGCCCGGATCTTGCTCCATGAGATCGCGCGGAAGATAGCGGGTATTTTCAGGATCGAGCAGCGTATCAAGATACGATTCAATCTGGTCGCTAAACCCTTGGAAATAGCCACATTGACGGAACAACTCCGTTTTGACAACCATGATTTGTTCGACTTCGACAGATGGCATCATTCAGATTCGGGGTTAGGGATTCGGTAACCGTGAGAGCTTGACAGGCTAACAGTCGTGCAGTCGGATTGCAACTCCCCACCGCTGGAAAAGTACCCATTTACGGAGCGATAAAACGTTTAGCCGCAAGCCGAAGCCGACCGCCATTGATTAGCAGCGATCATGGAAAGTCGATCGACTCATGGTTGAAGAAAAAAAATCGAGAAGTGGTCGGCGCAGGCGCGACGGCGGTGTGCAGTCCCCGTATTCAACCTGCCTGCCAATAGAATACCTACTACCCGATGTGCCGCGCGCCTTTGGAGGTTGCCGATAAGGCATTTCCGTGTTGCAGAATTTTTTTGGCGGCAACCTCCGACGGCTTGCGGGTATTTATGGAGTGCGGGACTCTTGTACCGCTTTGGATATTTGGATTTCATCAGAGGTCGAAACCGTCCGAAGCCATAGAAACGATAGCGGTACAAGAGTCCCGCACTCCATAGAGGCTAAACGTTTTGGCTTATCGTCAACGGTTAAAAAAAATCCTGGCTGAGTCATGGACTCAGTCAGGATTCCAGTCTTTGGACGGGCTCTGGCGCGCTGATTGATTTGGATTGTATGCGGAGTGTCTCTGCATACAGCAATTTGTTACCGCACTAGCTGAACTCCGGTCGGCGACGACCGAGTTGTTCTTGGAGTCGCTGAACGATACTGCTGTGCATCTGACTGACGCGGCTTTCGCTCAGGTCGAGCGTCTGGCCGATTTCTTTCATGGTCAGCTCTTCGTAGTAGTACAAGATGATGATCAGCCGTTCGTTGCGGTTGAGCCCCTTGGTGACCAGCCGCATCAAGTCATTTTTCTGGATGCGACGTGTCGGGTCTTCACCTTTCTTGTCCTCCAGAATATCGATTTCACGAACGTCCTTGTAGCTATCGGTTTCGTACCACTTCTTGGTGAGACTGACCAAGCCAACGGCATTGGCTTCGGACATCATCTTTTCCGTTTCAGGAACCGAAAGCTGAAGTTCTTCCGCCAGTTCGTTGACCGTGGGAGCGCGGCCAAGTGTTGTTTCTAGCCGCTTGGTCGCACCGTTTACCTTGCTGGCCTTGGAACGAACCAGACGAGGCACCCAGTCCATCGTTCTCAGTTCATCCAGCATGGCTCCGCGAATCCGCGGAACGCAATAAGTCTCGAACTTGACGCCCCGGTCCAGATCGAACGCGTCGATGGCGTCCATCAGTCCGAAAACGCCTGCCGAAACCAGGTCGTCGAGTTCAACGCCATCCGGCAATCGTTGCCAGATTCGTTCGCCGTTATATTTAACCAATGGAAAGTAACGTTCCATCAGTTGATTTCGAAGTGCTTTGTCCGTACAGTCCGGTTTGTACTTTCGCCACACTTCGAGAATGTCGTCTTCTTGAGCAACTATCGTCGCCATTCAATCCTCCGTGAGAATTTCGCGATTCACAAGTTCGATTAAAACATCCGATGTGGAGAATCTAAATATCAGAAACCGGAGTCACTCGTCAATGAACAATTTACATGATAGTAAATTTTTTCGAAATTGATTTCTGGACGGCTTTCGGGTTTGCAGTTGTCGTTAAATTTAATGTTGGAACTTGCCAAGCCAGCTCCAATATCCTCAATAACGGTAGATTTCCGTTTTCCTGTTATCGACTCTCAAAACGTGAAAGGTTGTAAAAAATATCCGATATTGAAAATTTTTCAGAATATGCGCTGCAAATTGAGAACGTTCAAGTCATCCCTTAAAATCAGGCCGCAGATCGTACGCCTGCGACTTGTTCGCTTGAAATCTCCGCCAATACTTGAACATCGGTGCCCTGCACTTCCCGATTGCCAAGCACATAGATTCTCGGTTCGATGTCGCAAACCAGCTCAGCAATGACGGGCCGAATCTCCTGGCTGACCAGAACCACCGGCAAGTATCCCGCGGCCGCCAGTTTAGTCGCGGCTCCTTCAATGGCCGTGACCAGATTGGCAATAATTTCCTGCGGCACACCGATCTGAATTTCGTCCTGCTTGCGTTCCCAACCACAAGCGATTCTCTGTTGCAGCGATTCATCGATCGCGACTGCGATCAGGGAGCCGGATGCAGCGTCCTGCAGCTTCGAGGTAATGTGTCGTCCCAATCGAATGCGGACCTTCTCTACCAACTCCCAGCGATTGGAGATCAGCTTGGCATTGTCTCCTAAGGTCTCCAGGATGAGTTCGAGCGGGCGAATGGAAACCCCTTGTTCGAGAAGTGACTTGAGAATTTGCTGGACCTGACCGACCGTTACCTGATTGGCCAACAGTTCATCGACGACCGCTGGCGAACGACGATGAAGATCGTCAATCAACTGCTTGGTCGCATCCCGAGTCAGAATCAACGGAGCATGACGCTGAGCCGTTTTCATCAACTGCTCGGCCAGCACCTCTTCTGCGGTCAGCACTTCGTATCCGCGTGCCAACGACGACTCGAATGCGTCCGGGTGAATCCAGAACGCTTGCCAGTTCAGAAACCCTTCCTGCGTCACGCCCCGAACGGCCTGGCTTTCAATCGCTGACGTCGCTCGGCCGCGATCAATGGCCAGCAATGATTGTGGGTCGATGGTGCTTTTGAAAACAGGATTCCCCTGGACGAGAATCTGAAATTCATGAGGCCCGATCGACAGATTGTCTCGCACTCGAATCTTGGGAAGAATGATGCCCCACTCTGCGGCCAGACGTTGTCGAGTTCGCGTCACCAGCCCCAGTAAACCGCCTCCCTGACTGGTATCTGCCAGCCGGATCAAGCCGCGTCCCAGCTCCATTTCGATCAGCTCGCTCGCCAGCAGTTTTTCAATCGACCAATCCTGGGACGTCGTCGTAGCCGGCGAGTGGGGGGCCGCAGATGCAGCAGCTGATTGGGTTTCACGATCCTCATGTTTCAAGAACCGGGCGGCCGCCAGACATCCAGCGGACAACACCAGTAGCGGTAGCTTGGGCAAGTCGGTCATGACCAGCAGCGACAGAAAAACTGCCGTCAGAACCAGCGCCATCGGGCTGCCAAAAATCTGCTGAACCGATTCGCGTGGTAGATCCGTTTGGCGAGTGCTGCGAGTAATCAGCAGTGCGGCAGCCAACGAAATCAGCAGCGCCGGTAATTGCGTCACCAGTCCGTCGCCGATCGTCAGACGCGTAAACGTATTCACCGCATCGGCCACTGCCATGTTTTGGTATAACCCAATACACAATCCGCCGATTAGGTTGACAAAAACGATGACGATTCCCGCAACGGCATCGCCTCGCACAAATTTGCTTGCTCCATCCATGGCCCCGTAAAAATCAGCGTGTTCGATCGTTTCGGCGCGGAGTGTTTTGGCTTGTTCGGCCGTGATCGTGCCGGCGTTGAGTTCTGCATCAATGGCCATCTGCCGACCGGGCAATCCATCGAGCGCAAATCGTGCGGCGACCTCGCTGATACGAGTTGCACCCTTGGTAATCACGACGAACTGCACGACCATGATGATGGCGAACATCACCACACCGATCATGAGATTGTTTCCGGTGACAAACTGGGCAAAGGCCTGGATGACGTGTCCGGCGGCTGCTTCGCCTGAATGGGCACCTTGGGACAGAATCAATCGGGTCGTCGCGATACTCAAGGCAAGGCGGGCGAAGGTGGTCGTCAGCAGCAGCGACGGGAAGACGCTCAGTTCCAGCGGCGAGCGAACATAGACGGTCGCGAGCAGGATCAGAACCGAGATCGCGATATTCGCCGACAGCAACACGTCGATCAGGCTCGCTGGCAGCGGCATGAAGATCAGCAGCAGGCAAGCAATGATCCCGCCCGGTACGACAATATCCTGCCATCGATCTCGAAGTTGTTTCATACGTTCATCCTTGAACTGTAACGGTTCACGATCATCCTCTCGTGGGAGTGGCTGTCCACCTACCAAAACGGAATTCTGATTTCTTGTTCCCCACTGAATTTACGTTCCCCACCGAATTTATTCGGTGGAAACAGGGATCAGTAACTAACCGCGATCCAGATTCACAAAAGTTCCCCACCGAATAAATTCGGTGGGGAGTAGTTCGACTGCCAGACTAGAGAAATCGCCACTTGTCGTCCAGTCCAACCCGAAACTTGAGCTAAATTGCCATGAACGGCCAAAAATAGGAAATAAATCCTATTTTCCTTCTGTTGCCAGTCGCCTATGATCCGCCGGCAGTAGTTAGGATCCATTTGGTACAGGAGCGACAAGATGTTTGGGGCAAGATCATTGCGATGGATCGTGATGGTTGTGATTTCACTGGGATTTTCAGACGATTTGCTGGCTCAGCTTAAGATGCCTCCTGTGCAGGGTGATGAGTTGGCCAATCAGGTCGAGGAAATCAAAACCAGTCTCTTTCAGAAAATTTCCAAGGCGGTCGGAGGCGATCTGCAGGTTCAGCAGGAACTGGTACACGACTACCTGGCGCCGATCTGCCTGACGATTGCCATTCTGTTTGTCTGCTATATTGTTGCCAGCAACCTGGCTCGCGTGGTCGGCGAACTGGTATCGAGAAGAGTAGACGTCACGCTGGGCCGGTTTCTGACCAAGGCCTCCAAAATCGGGATGATGTCCATCGTCGCCATGGCGGTGCTGGAATACAACAACATCAGTTTAACCGGTTTTGCTGCCGTGATCGCGGCAATGGGGTTTGCGATCGGGCTGGCGCTACAGGGTACGATGAGCAATTTTGCAGCGGGGATCATGTTGATGATTTTTCGGCCGTTCAAAGTAGATGACATGATTGTCGTCAACGGTATTGAAGGGCGGGTGGAGGAGATCGACCTGGTATCCACCAAGATCAACACCAGGGATAATCGCCACTATATCGTTCCCAACAGCGAGATTTTCGGCAACCGGCTGGAGAATATCAATCGGAACGCGATCCGGCGTGTCGATGTGACGGTTCGGTCTTCGTATTCAGCCGACCTGAAGCGGACGCGAGCGGCGCTCGAAAGTGCCATCGATGTTGTGGCCAGCCGCCATGAAATCAACGATGGTCAGGTCATCATGATGGAGTTGGGAGCCGACGCCATCCACTGGCAGCTTCGTGTCTGGACACATCCGGCAAATTATTTTGTTACGAGGGAAACGCTGACCGAGGCGACCAAGAATGCGATGGATGCCAATGGGATCTTGATCCCCTACCCGCAAATGGACGTTCACGTTGTCGGAAAACTGATGGCAAAGACATTTCAGGACACCGATGGGCGGACGGCAATTTCGAATCCCGAAGAATATCGTCCCGTTCGGTATGGTGCCTGACGATGTTAATCATTCTAATGGGTCTGAAAACACTCGGTTCAGGAACCAAGCCGTGCCAAAGACCTTAGATTACTGTTACCGCTGGCAGCTTTCAGTCGCCACATTGATGTTGGCTGGATTTCTCGGCTGCACCGGCCAGCCCCTCAATGATGATAACAGCCCGTCGAATGGAAATTCCCGATCAGGATCGGCTTCTCGATTCGATTCGCAGGGCGATTCCATCGATGCCTCAACCTTGCTGCAGCAAGTTTCAAATACTTATGCACTTGCCAAATCTTATCGCGACAAGGGGGCACTCTATCTGTCGTACACGCTTGAGGGACGAGCCATTGTCGAGCCGCATCCGTTCTCGACGATTTGGGATTCTCAGGATCATTTGTCGTCACGTATTTTCAAAGGACATCTTCAATCCGACTCGAAGCTGTTGACCTGCTACGTTTTTGACATCGCCACCAGCAATCTGGACGAACAGCAACTTTTTCTAAGTGTTGAAAATCAACTCCCCCTCAAGCAACTGTATGATGATTCGATCGTCCGGCATTACCTCGGTGGTTATGCCGACCTTCCGCTTGATGAAACCGACAAGTCGCAATCGCCTGTTTTGATCCCGCCGCCCATTTCACTGCTGACGCAGCAGTTTTCGTTCGGCTGGGTTCAGGCCCCGCAGGCTGCCCAACGATTGGAGGATGCTCATCTCGATCAGCGGCCTTGCTATGTGATTCGCAGTCAATTCAATGATATGACGGCCGATCTCTGGATCGATCAGGAAACCAAACTGGTCGCGCAAGTTTCAATGCCGCTGAAAATTATGGACCGGCAAGTATTAACATCGGGTGAAATTCGCGACGTGTCCCTGGTCCTGAAATTTCATGAGGCTTCGGTCAACGGGGCTGACTCCAACCCTAATCCCTCCACCGACGAGCTTTTTTCAGTGGCTCTCAAACCGAAAGCCACACCCGTGCGGCGGTTTGTTTCGATTCCCGACCCGTTCCCGTCGACTCGAATTGGCCAGCAAGCTCCCAAATTTGAGTTGCTGCTTCCCGACGGAAAAACCGTCAATCACCTGTTCTTCGATGGCAAGACATCCGTGCTGCTGTGGCTCGAGAACGCGGAGCTGGAATCGCTTTCCGGAAAACTACGACAGGTGATCGACCCGTCGTCTCAGTCAGATCTACGGTTCGGACTCGTTTACAGCGATTCGAATTTGAACGATGCGGCCAGTGATTCGGCGGTGCCTCGACCGGAGCTGGAGCGATTGGCTCGGTCGGTTCAAGCACCGCTCTACTATGATCGGCAGTTGCAATTGGCCGACAAGTTCAGCTTCAAGGCGATGCCAGCCGCTCTGATCATTGGCCCCCAATCACGTGTCGAATATGTTAAAATTCTCACAAATGAAAACTGGGAGCAGGATCTATTGAATGCGATCGCTCGTGTTCGTCGAGGTGAGGACGTGGCCAAGGCCATGAAAGACGAATACCAAAAGTTTGTTCACGACTATCATCTGCAACGAGCGGCTGTCAGTGCGGCACAACTCATCGGCGTGTCGGATTCCGTTGTATCCTCCGAATCCGAAGAAGTAGGCATATCGGGTGTCGGCAAGGTGGTTCAGACGCCGCAGACCGATCGACCGTCCCAATGGAAATCGAAAAAGGGCTGGACCAACAGCAATCTCCAAAGACCAGGGAATATTTTGTTCAGCGCCCACCGACAACCCGCGACATTGTATCTGCTTGATGGTTGGCGAACAGTGGTCGCGCTCGATATGCAGGGTACGGAAACCGCCCGGCACGAATTGGATTTGCCTGAGCAGGGGGCGGTGTGTTGCCTGCGAATGGCCTCGAAATTTCATGGGGAGGATTCACCCCTGTTTGCGGCCTTCAATGTCCATGCTGAAAAAGTTTATCTGTTCGATCATCGGTGGAAACTGCAAACGGCACTTCCTCCCAACGACTTCAAGCACGATGGCATTCGCGATGTACAGTTTCTCGAAAACGAAAACGGGTTCCCGGCGATTGTGATTACGTTTGCCAACGGCGGTGGTTGCTATTCATTCGATCTCGAGCAGCGAACGATGACTCGTATTTCAACCTCCCGAGTGGATTCGCTGGCGACGAGCGGACATTCGATCTTTGCCGCCCATGCGACCGGCTTTGGTCAACTAAGCGAAGATTCGGTCCCCGAGATGGCGACTTCGAATCTGATGTTTCAGCGAATCACTGGCATCGTTCCTGCCGGGAGTACCCCGGCGGGGAATGTCCTGACGGGAAATGCAAACCGCGATTCGCAGGTGGTGGTGACGGCGGTCGATCGAGAGAACAACTGGTATCTTGCCGGAGCCACCAGCGATGGAGAAATTGCATGGCGCCAACCGATCGGATCTCAGCTTTTCGAAAATGAAATTGAGCCTTTGAGTGTTTGCTCGTTTCGGCCCTATCCTTCCTCGTCGGCGGGTTCCGTCATCGGTGTGGCGGATGCCAATCAGCGAGTGACCGTGATTGCCGACAATGGGAGCTATCTGGGACAGTTTGCGTCGCCCGTGCCATTGAACGGGATAGGCCTGTACGAATATCAGGGGACACTCAATCTGGTGCTTTCGACCGATCAGGGAGTCTCTCAATTTGAATTGTCTCCGGTCACCCCCAACGCGATCCCCGCTTCGCATCCTTTGAATCCATGAACTCGCTTCGCCAGATTCCCGAGTTGCTTGCCATGGAGGGAGCGGGAGGGTTGATCCGCATCCCCAATCAAATCGATGTTCCCGTGTCGGCGCGGGTGTTGCGAATCATCGACACGCCTGAATTTCAGCGATTGAAGCACATCAGCCAGCTTGGCTTTGTTTCGTATGTCTATCCGGGAGCGACCCACACGCGGTTTGAGCATTCGCTGGGCGTCTATCGAAACGCTTTGTTGTTTTTGCGGCATCTGATCAACGATGCGCAGTTTGTGAGCCTGATTTCGGATCGTGATGCGACGGTTTTCATCCTTGCGGCGCTGCTTCATGACATCGGTCATTGGCCATTTTGTCATCCGATTGAAGACCTTGGACTAGAGCGAGTTCCAAAACACGAGCAGTACGCTCATCACTATTTGACCTGCGGGGAACTGGCGGAACGAATTCGCGAAGACTGGCAAATTGGTCCCGTCGAGGTTTCCAATTTGATCAATCGTCGAACTGGCAACACACGAGAACGCCTACTGGCGTCGATTCTCTCAGGTCCGATTGACATCGACAAGATGGACTATTTGTACCGCGACAGCCTGCACTGCGGGGTACCATACGGCCAAAACTTTGATGCCCATCGTTTGATTCATAGCCTGTGCCTCAATCAAGCCGGAGATCGATTGGCGATCACTAGCAAAGGCAAAACGGCCGCCGAGTTGATGGTGTTTGCCCGCTATGTGATGTTCAGCGAAGTCTATTGGCATCACGCGGTTCGAAGTGCCACGGCCATGTTTCAACGTGCTTTTTTTCTTTGGTATCGCGAACATGCCGCTCGTCACGAGTTTGAAAGTCTGGCCAATGACTTATTCGGTGTTTCGGAAGGAGACATGATTCGCAAACTGATGGACGATCCCGTTTCTGAAGAGCAACACGATTTATTGAAAGGCTTATTCGGGGCGACGAGAAAACTGTACAAGCAATTCGCATCGTTCAGTTGTTTTGAAGACGAAGTCCTCTATCGGAACGTGGCCCATCGTTCCTATTCGTGGTTGCTTGAGCGCAGCGGGGAGCTGGCGTCCCGAATGAGCCAATGGCTGAAATGTCCTGTCAGTGAACATCAAATTCTGCTCGACGCGCCTCCGGTGGGTCTTGAAGTTCAATTCGACGTTCAAGTTCGCCATGTACGCGAAAATCGAATGGTTGCACTGGGGGAACTTTCGCCGGTGGTCAATACATTGGCCCATCGACAGTTCGATGATTTTGTAAAGCAAGTTCGAGTTTTTGTGGCGCCGGAGTTGGCGGAGAGATCGCAAGCGATGGACGAATTGCGCCCGATGATTGCCCAGTTTTTATCAGTGTGAGGATCGTTCGATCTGTAACGGATGATCGTTACGAAACCTATTCACCCCGCTTCAACTGAAAAAACGTTAATCGCAAACCACTTGGGCTGTCGGTCACCGCGCCTCCCGATGGGCCGAAATGTTGCTTCCATTCCTTGAATGACGGCCAGTCTCCATGATGCTTTACCGCAGCTGCATCCAACTTCTGAGGGAACGAGCGCTCGGCGGGATCCGTAGCCAAATTGCCTTGAGTCCGTCGATACTCTTCAAAATAGGCTTGGCGATCCAGCCACCTCAACAGCCGGAAATAGGGAGTTCGATAGAGCTGTCCCGGCGAAAAATAGATCAGCGAATCCATTTGATCCGAACCGCTGACGACTTCAATTTGCCGAATCAACTGGCGAAACGACGGACGATCATTGAGAGGCCGGTACGTTGAATCGGAATCCGGGGACAGATAGGAAATCATGGACTCGATACTGGAAAAGATGTAGATACCATCTTCACGGGCGGTAAAGCCCATTCGTCTCATCGCACCGTCGGGGATTTCTCTCTCATGGGCTTGTGCAATTTCCTGTTGCCGTCGTTGCTGAGCCTCATAGGCATCATCGGCGATGGTCCAGTATTCAATATCATGGGCCTGCTTCTTGGTGATTCCCGGTCCAGGGCCGCTCCCTGCCAAACGGACGAACGCGTCCATCAGCCGCTGAGCCTGATTCGGCTGCGTTCCCATGTGCAAGGTAAAGTCATACCGATCGAGATTTTTTTCATCGGTGGTGTTTCCGAAGAACAGTGCATGGCCATCAAACTGATCGAAATCGTTGCCCAGCATCATCGGGAGCGTGATCATGGGTGCGACCTGGGAAAGTCCCACCATGACACGGTCTCGGGAGACTCCCTGCTTTTCGGCGACCTGCATCAGGTCCTCCAGGCCCGCCTTGATGGCCATCAGATCCGAGTTGACCACCAGGCAAAAATCAACCTCTTCGGGAACCAGCTTGAATCGGTTTTCTGAAACTGGTTTGAATGAAAGCACCTTCGTCAGTCCAATTCGTGGCTCCGCAATAAGTACATGGAAATCGACATACCATTCGGTTTCGGGTCCGGGCGCTCGGGAGGTCTCATCCGGAAAGACCCACTTGCCTCCACCGCACAGCAGATCTAGTACGCCGGTGGCCTGCACGGATTGCAACAGCTCTTTTGATCGAGAGTTACCGGTCAGTTGCGCCCGGATCAAATGTCCGAGATCAACATACAGTTTCAGGCTGACCGATGATTTGCCGAATTCGGCATGCTGGTGAATGCGTTGAAACTTTCGATTGTCACGAAGCCGCCGTTTTTCTTTCGTCGAGGTTCCGCTCGGTTCATCGATCCAGTTTTCAATGGCCTCTACGCTGCTGGCCAGAATCCATTCGGATGGACGAACACAAATCCGAACCTGATCGACGCCGAAGAGTCCACGCTCGGCATCGATCACCTGGATTCCCAAACGGTCTCGATGCTCCTCGGACTTCAGATTCTCCAACGCCCTTTCGGCCAGCCGGTGTCGCTCGTCAATGGAGATGGAGATCAGGAACTGGTGTTGTAGATTTTCATCGTGGAAAATTGCCAGTTCCAATCCCCCTTGGCCGAACAGGGAACGGAGCTGAGCCAAAAGCCCTTCGCCACGAAGCCCTTCGCCACGAAGGACGTCGCCGCGATCCAGATCCAGCCAATCCTTTTGCTCGTCGGACCATGACTGGACGAAATCATCGACAATTTGGGATGCAGGGGTTGATTGAAAGGCCTGGAACAGGGATGAATTGGCCAGTGCCGTAATAAACGTGTCGAGAGAATCAACGCGCATCCAGAAAACGGTGGAGTACGGAGCCTGACCACCATCCTGAATTTCACCGCCGGTCTGTCGGGTCTGCGAGAATGTGGCCGCTCCACACAGATTGAAAAAAAATGCGATCAGTAGACCGCGGACAATATGATTTGACATGGAATTACCCCTTACTTTCTTTTGCAAAGGTAAAGTACGACCAGAGATAGAAATGCAAGCCCCAGGAATATCCAGGCTGTCCACGAGCGAGGGTCGGATTGGGGCACGGAATCGCTGGGAGGCAATGCCATCTTCTGTTTTTCGGCAGCATCGTTATCGATGGATGTTGCGGGTGATGCCGATGTTTCAGGGTGGTCCGCTCTTTGATTATTGATAAACCGGGCATCATCGGGAGAGGAGGCTTCCAACGGATGGTCCGACTCCGGTATCCAGTCCGATATGTGCATGACATCAATTTTAGTGGTGGAGGCGACGAATGTCGTTTCCCCGTCAACGGGTCCCGTGTAATAACAACCGCGGTTGCCCAACTCAACTCCGTCGAAAACAGTACTTACCAATCGATCGCGATGGACCTTTATGGACGTTATGTTTCGCTCCATTGACTTCACATAGAAAACCTCTCGGTCAGGCAACCTCTCGATGATAAATTGAGATTGGTCTGACCAGTATTCTTCCGTCTTTTTGATGGGTCTACCTTCTGGTGAAAAGGCAAGGTAGCGACTTTTGATAATAGAGGGCAAATACCCTTTTTCCGGGTCAATCGTTACAACAACTTCCTGTCTTCGATTTTGCCAGCCTGGAGCAAAAATAGCGTGAATGTCAATCTTGCCTTCCAAATTAAGCTGAATACTTTGAACGGATTCGGGGCTGGTAAAAACGTCCTGCAGTATTCGAACGGGAGTTTTGAAAACGCCTGCGTCTGGATCGATCTTCAACACCATGGGGGCAATATCGAATTGGTCCGGTATCCGGATTCTACTCAGATCGTGATCCAGGATGGCGAACCCTCGAATGCCCTTGTGAGTGATCGAAGAAATGACAACCTCGTTGCTTGAAATGTCTTTTCTCGTATAGGTCTGCGAGGCGCGGGTTTCCCCTGGAGGATAGAGATCGTTCTTCTCTGAAAACGGAATTCTTTCAGGATGGTTGTCAAAGGCATAGGCGAAGCGGACTCGATAGCCGGGATGCTTGTAGAACAACTGATATTGCAGGTTGGGATTCTGCGATCCGGACTGATAAGATCCTTTGTGTGACTGTTCCTGTTTCAGCATTTGCTGCAGCCCGGGTTTTCGGTCTGCCGAGGCCTTTTTAATTGCTTCACTCAACTCACGAATCAGTCGATCCACCTCGACCTTTGCTTCGTCAGACCATCGGTGTTCGACATGCCACTGGAAGGAGATGGGGACTTCGTAAAGACGCTCGAAGTTTTCGTAGTAGCCCGCTTTGATATCGGCAAGCTGAATCTGAGCAGAACAGACGGTTTGAAAGGCCAAAGCCAAAGCCACCGCGAACAAACACTGACGCATGATCAACTCCCGAAAATAAACCGATCCGATAGGCTCAACGCTTGGGCGTTGCAAACTCATGGGTTTTTTGCAAGCCTGTTATGTGTTTTCCATAGATAGTACACTAGCAGCTTAGTGGCAGGAAGTGGGTGGGGAGATTTCTTGGGAGCGTTTAAACATCCCAATCCTTCAGTCGATTCGCCAAGCCTCGCATCTCGTTCTTTCGCTTTTCAAACATCCCAAACAGGATCAAAATTCCAATCCCGGATGCAATACCGAACGCCCACCACGGCCAGACGTGGTCCAGTCGTTGATGAGCGTGAGACACCATCGACAACATCGCGACCAACAGGAACAAAATGCTGAGATACAGAAACGAACGGATTCTCAATACGATACCCGCCATTAAACCGACAATCGCCAACACGGCCAGAATGATCGGTGGCCAGATATTTTCACCCAAACCGCTGAGGAAAATTTCACTGGTGGAACTGACATAAATCACGGCGGCACAGAAATAACGGATCGCCGCTAACTGAGGAGGCTTTAACCGGTTTCGATTGAGGTGAGCCGCAATCAGCGCCGATGTCGCTGGCGGAATCAGCCACCACTGCGGATTCCGGGCGAACGAGAAACTGTCAAAACGCTGATAAAACATCCACAGCGCCATGTTTCCAAACATGATTGCCACCAGACCGCTTGCCATCGACTGATTGAGATAACTCATCACCAGATAAGCCAGCCCCGCAATCAACATTAACGTCCCGCCATCGGCACTCGAGTGGACGGTGAAATAGGCGATCGCAACGCCGATCGGTATGATCGACGCGGTGCTGAACAGCGGATCGGAAAGGACTTCCAGGTTTCTCGATTTGAGCACATGCGAAATCCCCACACCCGCAAAGCAAATTGCCATCGCAACGTACGGCCAGTACTCCCGAATCTCCAATTGGAACAACCAGGGAACCGACAGAAACAGATGCAGTAACAAGCTGGCGACCAGCCACTGCGCCCAGTAGACCAATCCTTTTCGATGATTCAGCGTCTCTTCGAATCGATCTTGTGTATCGAGAATTTGCACCGCAAACAGAATCAGACTCGCCACCAACGGCACGCCTGCAAGCACCACGGCCCATGCAGCGATCGCACTCAAACCCGATCCGACCTTCGGCACAAAGGCAACCCATTCCTGGACATTCAACAGAAACAAGAACAGTGTTGCAACCACCGCACAGGCCAGCCCCATCTCCAGGAGCGTCTTGGTCCAACGTTCGCTCGAACGAAGCCAGCGAGGAACGACCGAGTAAAGCACGGCTGCGGTCGCCAGCACCATGAAGCTGCTGGCAAATACTAACAGAAGCAAATTCTCGCGAGCGTTATGCAGCTCCAGCCAAACCCAACTAAAATAAAGGACACCCATCACTGCCAGGGAAAGCGAAATAGGCTGCAAGAATCGACTTTGCCGAGCACGATTGAGCAACCCAAACGCCAGTGCCAAAATCATCGGCGTGATCGCCACCGCCCATCGTCCGCCCGATTCAGGCCGTGACTCCAAGGTGATCATGCCCGCGATCGGAATCAGAATCGCGGTGAGGACCATCGCGCAAACCGGAATTTCAAAACGGAACGAGTGAACCAGTGAGTCTTTCCGAGGAATCGAAAGTCGACTCAGTTTGTCTGTCCACCGACTTCCGAAAAACCAAACCAACCCCCAAACCAGCGCCACCGTGGCATGAGCTAATATCTGTAGGGTCTCGCTATAGCTGGAACCTCTCTCTGAATCGAACAGCAGCCTTTCGCCGAGCGTCGCAACCGTCGCGCCCAATCCAATCGAGATCAACGCAAATGACACCGGCCATCCAGCTCTCCATTCGTTCCAAAGCGAAGCGACCAACAACCCGATCGCCGCAGCAAAAACGGCTACCACCAACCCATAGCTGAAGTCCGAATCGGGACTTTTCGCGGACGAAGTAAAGAGTTGCAACTCACCACCCACGATGATCCAAGTTGAAATTGCCAGCAGCACAACATTGGCGAACCAGACGAACGAACGTGTCAGCCGCTCGCCATATCGCCATTCAATGAAACGCTTTCCGGCGATATTCAACATCGCCAGTACCGCCAACACGATCGTCGTCAAGTTCAACCATCTCGGTTGATTGTAAAACGAGTCCAGCCAACCCGCTTGTTCCACCACTCCGGTCATGATCATGGCCGTCGCTCCGGCCACAAAAAACATCCAGCCGCGTCGCAGCAACATTCCACCCAGGAAGATCAGGGAAGCCATCAACCCCAGAATCCAGACGGACTCCGTAGCACGATCCGGATTGAGCCAAGCGCCTCGCAGCGCAAATGCCAACGCCACTGCCATCGTCACCAGGAATGGAACCTTGGCCTGCTCGGACTGAAGTTGCCTCAACGTCGATAAATCGCGGTGGCCGTCGAAGCCAGGAGTCAGCATTTCGATACGCGATCGCTGGTTCATATTCCACAACAATCCAACTTGAATCATTCCCAGAATCACCGTTCCCCAATTGATCAACCGAAACGCCAGCCAAGGCTCAAAAGTCTCGCTGTAAAAGTCCGACGCGGCCGCAACCAAGCCGATCAGCATCAAGCCGAGCCAGGTAAACAGCCATAAATGCGTCGTAGCCGTGTCCCGGCCCTGGTTGTGTCCCCAAACTGAAACGGCCAAAACTGCAAACACGGCCAGCGACGACATACCAAAAATGCTTCCCACTGGCCGCAGCCATCCCACAGATTGCTGAGGCTGCCAAAAATAATGGGAAATCACAAGGAACGCCAAGGCAGTGATCAAAGCCCCATTAATAAATGTATGAATTCTAACATTTCCAAGCGGCTTCCAAAACAGGCTCAGTGCATTCTGCCGTGAATTCGGTAACGTCTCACCCGAATGAATGCGTCGCTCGAATGCAAACCAGATCAAGCCGTAAACCGACATCCCCATGGCAGCGGTTTGCATCACGGCTACAAAAAACTCAGTCGCAGCCTGGGGAAACGGAGCGGCCACCAGCAAGACCACGGCCAACAGTGCCGTGTACTGAAACACCATCGATCCCAACATCGCCAGCCCAGGTTTCCGCTCGGAGATTGCGTAACTGAGAAACATCGCGACCGTCATAAAAATCGGGACGCCAAACGTGACGATTGAATTGCTCGCAAACCACGAACCAGGCAGCGGCCCGCCGAGCGCACTGGCTCCATTCAAAATGGCTTGACCCGCGTGCAACGTTGTAATCGCCAAAACGGTCAACGCTACCGCTGCGACATTGAAATGGATCAAGCCTTGAGTGATGCGCGATGGCCATCGTGAACGGCCCGGCATTCCGGCCCTGATCCGCGCCTTGG
Source organism: uncultured Pirellulaceae bacterium (assembly GCA_964414815.1). GTDB lineage: Bacteria > Planctomycetota > Planctomycetia > Pirellulales > Pirellulaceae > Mariniblastus. The sequence goes on from CAYPXY010000009.1 coordinate 109,265, forward strand.
TCCACGCTGGATACAGATCCGTTCGAAACATCATCGCCCCTGCAAGCACCACCCCACCTGCCGCCGCAAACCAGCGCAAGGCACTGGCCGAGGATCGCGTCGGTTCAAACCAGGCGGCCCCGAAACACCAGGTGATGATCCACAACAACGTCAAACAGACACCCTTGATCCAGCCTGTTTTCTGAAACGTCATGAACAGCACGGTGCTCCACATGGCAACCAGTGCAACCGTTGCCAAGTTTGAAACGGAGAGCAAACCCGGCAGGGCTGGACGAGATCGAAATAGTTCCAACAAGCTGGCATCAAACAAGCCGGCTGCCAGTATCCCCGTTCCGAACACGACCACGTAGGGCACGACCACTTGTTCGACTCGCGGCATCGCCGAAACCAGCCACTTCAATCGTCCTGCTTTCGGCAGTGCGATGGCCAGCACTGTCCATATAGCGGCCCAAACTGAAAGAGCGATGATCTCGTAAAAAACATGGGAAACGCCGATCCGTTCTCCCCATCCTGGCCGATCCACCCACTCCGCAGTCGCAATGCCGACCAGCACACCGGTGGCCACGACAAACGGAACGGCTGAATCGATGGTACTCTCTTCGCAGTACTTTCCGTTTCGCACCCAACTCCAGGAAATCAAGAACCAACTCAACGTTGAAACGGCTGCGATCGACGTTGCATTGCCTGAATGCAAGGGAATCACAGCGGTCGCTACGAGTAGGGCAAGTGTCGATGTAATCATCGAACCGAACAGAAACACATCTTCATCGGCGCCGGGTCGTTCGATGCGGCTGGCAATTGCAAGAATCAAACCGTGAATGGCCAGAACCCAGATTCCGTTTGCTTGAACGCATTTCGTCCACTGAGCGAACCCGTCCGAAATCCACAAGTTCCACAGCAGTGCATGGGCCAGGCCCAGCAACAAAACAACCACGGCCACTAACGCCAACTTGGTCGCTGGCCACAGCTCAACATAGGCTTCGGGCACCGTATCGGCATGCAGCAGTTCGCGTCGTCGGTTGTTGAGAACACTGGCGATCGTCGCGCCCACACCGGCCACGAGCAGCAACCCGCTGGCGACCATCGCATCAAAAAGATTTTCGGGATGCAGCAGACTGGCAATCAACGAAACCGCACAGCCCACCAAAAAAATGACTCCGCCTGACAAATTTCCCCATCGAAAGACAGTGCGGGCAACCCTCGCATCCGAGATCCTACTTGCATGAAAGGATTGAACGGCGGCTGCAATCACACCACAGACCAAAAGGCAGACGCCGCTTTTACCACTGATCATTTCGTTGAGAAACTTCTGTACCGGAACGTGCTGATCAAACGGCAGGTTCTGAGCCGTCAAGTGGTAACCCGTCAATGCACTGGCGGACAGGGCTCCCCAAAACGGAGGAATGAACCCATAGGCCCTTGCTCGCAAGATCAGAAATCCAAGACACACGGCGATCAACAGACAGTTGATCAGCAGAATGGTGGGATTGCTCAGCGATGCGACCATGAAAATGAACGTGAGCGCGGTTCCAATAATCTGCAAGAACTGACCGAAGAACAAATAGTATCCGTGTCCGGGCGATTGCTGGCGGATGGAGTATCCCACCCAAGCCGTGTAACACGTCGCCAGAATCAAGATCGGAACCATCGCCACCGACGTTTGCCATTTCGGGCTAGACGGGATCAACCAGACAGACGCCGCACACAGAACCGCAAAGATGACAATCCCCGACACACACAGCAACCGCCGGGTCGTGCGCGGCGAGCAGCGTTTCGCGGTCCATGTGCGAGTTGAAACGGCCGAAGTCCCGAGCGCGAGAAAGAGACCCAGTGGAATCGAGTAAAGCGTAGTCTTGATACTGGAGTCGAACCAGTTTGGAGACTCTGCCAGGTGACGGAAGATGACACTACAGGCACCGCAACCGACAAGACTGCTGGCCAGGCCGGCGAAAGAATGCTTGAGCAGATACTTGGCCCCAAACCAGGCGAGAATGCTGAGCGAGATTAAACCAACGGCAACCGCCATCAGATAGCGTGGGTCTTTGAATGAGCCTGAAAAATGGCCCTGTTCGTTGGACAACATCTGTGTCGCCGCGACAAAGTTGATCGGGATCAGTAGCAGTCCGATGATCAGCGTTCCACGACTGGTGTTACGCAGCTTCCACCGACGAAGCGTATAAATCCCTGCTCCGATAATCGCTGCCGTGATCAGCAGGAACAACAACGATGAAAAATAGGGGATGCGGTCATTGAGTTCGTTTCGCAAACTGCCAACCAAGCCGATCGCACTGAGCACGATCAGAATTCCGCTGGCCAACTCCCCCCAACGCATGTTGCGTTCCAGCATGAACGCCGCGATGATTTCATTGAACGACCTGCGAGGATGCTCCGCTTGATGAACGGGCTGCAAAGGCTTATCTGAGTGCGATGAAAGCAAGGAGCTTAATCGCGGGTCCAGCCCCGCCAGGGATTCCGAAGCGTCTGGCACTGATTTTGGCAAATCGGATTTTGGCAAAACGGACTTACCTGCGGCGGCCGCAATTCGTTCTTTTTCCGGGACACCTACCGGGGGCGTTAATGGGGCCTTGAGAGGGTCTTTGAGATCCTCCCGCCACGAATCGACACCCGGTTGAATCGTTGCTTCGTCAGTCAACTCGGCATCAATCAATTCCGCATCGAGCACATCGGCTGCTTGCAGCGGATCAGGAATCGTGGGCGGAGTTGGCCGAACGGATTCTTCGGGGCGGGTTGGAAGGACTTGCTTACGTTCGGCCAGCTCCTTGGGTGACTTCGTGCGACGATGGGAGCGGTAGGGGCTGTCGGACATCTCGGATGGAAAATGTTCATCCAGAAAATCGCACAGCTCTTCAAAGCGTTCCTGTCCAATTCGATTTTCAAACCGCAAGGATTCAAGCAGCCTTCTCGCGGACAGAAGATCCTGTTCGCGGGATTGAGGTTGCGGCTGAAATTGGGGAGGAGGTACCGCGTGGAGCGACCTTCTCCGCTTGGTCCCCAAATTAATTAACCAGACAACGGTCGCGATCAAACCGATCATCGCAAAAACGAGGATGGTTGCGCCAATCGCAAAAATAGCAGTAAAGTCCATAGAGCACGCAAAAATAAGGGGATCGACAACCGCCATTGTAAAGCGGATTGGACATCATCACATTCCACTTCGTGCCGATTTTCACCGGAAAATTTGGGTTTTGAGTGATAGAGTGCCTTTCTATCGCTCAAAAACCTGCCTATTTTGATTGACATAAATGTGATATATTTCACACAATGTGCTCCGACCGCCAGGGTTCAAGGGAGGTTTGGGTACAAGCAACGACAGATCGAGACTCCTATACTTTAAGGGCTGGAGTCTGAAGTATCGAGAAGTTGTTTTTCGGCCCAGGGGCGGAGTTGCTCTCGGAAGATTTTTGAGTTGTGACGAATGTCGACAGGAAGTTTTTGACGCAGCAGGATCTGATGGATCGATCGAGTGACTGCGTGTTGGGATGCCAGCTGTTGCAATTCCTGAGCGAGCCGATTTTGTTCCTCCGGATCGTCGCTCCAGGCTTCTGGAAGTGGCTCTGCAATGATCACCGGTGTCTCTGAGTTGGATGAACGGATGCCCACCAGTGCGCTGCGATAGATTTTCGGATGCTCGTTGATGATCGCTTCGCAGGGAATGGTGAACAGCGTTCCTTGAGCGGCTCGGACCCGATGGGACTTTCGCCCGCAAAACCAGAATCGGTCTTGCTCATCCAGATATCCGACGTCGCCCATGCGATGCCACACCTTGTCTCCTTCCGAAGCTCTTGGGTCGCCATGAGTTCCTCCCAAAACTTTGTGCATTGCGTTGGCATCGGTTCGCGTGACATAGGTGTCGGTCACGGTCGGGCCGCTGACCATCAGCTCTCCAATTTCTCCGGCAGGCAGAAATTCACATTCTTCAAATCGGGCAATGGGCTCGTCCGTGATGCGGATGACTCGCCATTGGATTTCCGGAAATCGATTGCCGACGCAGGTTCCCCAACCTTGGGCAGAGCGGTCGGCGGTTTCGGTCAGTACCGTCTGCGCTCCAATACACGCCACGGGCAGCGCTTCGGTCGCGCCGTAGGGTGTGTAGACTTCACCTTGGGGCGAAATCGTCTCTCTGATTTTCCCCAGTAGACTTGAAGGGACAGGCGCACCCGCCGAGAGCACTCGTTTAAGCCCCGGAATTCGGATTGAGTGTTGTTGACAGTATCGCGTCACCGTATTCCACAGCGCCGGCGATCCAAACGACTGGTCCGCACGCAATTGCTCGACCGCGCGCAACAGTTCTCGCGGGTCGATGTCTGCCGGGCGGGTGGCGTCCATCTTTGGGAAAACGGTGGTTGCACCCATCGCGGTATTGAACAGGGCAAACAACGGGAATCCGGAAACATCGACGGTGCCGGGTTGGATGTTGAAATAGTCGCGAATCAATCGGGCTTGATCGATAAATGTGCGGTGTCGATAGAGCACTCCCTTGGGCGGCCCAGTGCTGCCGGTGGTAAAGATCACTGCGGCCTCGGAATTCCGATCGGTCGTCGTGATGGGTTCGTCAGGTTTTAGTTTCTGAAAACGATGGTGACTCACACATCCTGGCCATCGCCCGAGTACAAAATTTCGTTTGCAGTCTCGCAGTCGTGACCGAAAGATCGTCCGCGCAAGTTGAGCCAGAGGAATCCCTGCCAATCCTTCCGGTTTGGCTTCCGACAGACACTGAATCATGTTCGACCGTCCCATGCCGGGATCGATCAGGACAATCACGACACCTGCCTTGAACATACCGAACACCCAGGCCACGAAGTCGATACCGGGCGGAATCATCAATGCCATCCTCATGCCGGGCCGTACACCATGCTGGCTCAGTCCGCTGGCGATCTGGTTGCTGGAGTGATTGAGTTCCTCAAATGTGATGGTTGCAAATTCTGTAGTGGACGGGCGGTGTACTCCAGCCGAACTCTGCGAACCACGTTGAAATCGCGACCGCAGCTTTTGCCATCGCCCTTCGGCTGGACAAGCGACGGCGACGGCATCGGGCATTCGCTTGGCGGTTTCAGTCAGACAATGGCCTACGTTCTGTAATTCGCCCAGCGGCCAGGGAGGATGGGCAGCAAGTGGATCATCCAGGGACGTTATTGCATCAGGTTTCATGGAGTCGTGAAGGCGGGTTCGTTTTCAGGTAACCGTTCACGGGATAATGTAGAACAATTGTCCTCAATTGTTCAGAACCCTCGGAAAAATCGAGTACTTGAAAGTTATAGTCCAGTGATAGCCTTTTCGGCAGGCGACGATTACCGTAGATTTAACCTTGGCCGGACGGGAAGAAAACGGTTTTGGGTCCCGAATACCGGCTGCACGACGTCGCGATCTGACGCTCGATAATCGAACACTCAATGGCAATCAGCGATCACACAACTCCGCGCTGCTTTGCCTGCTGTCAATCAAAGGAACCCACATGGAGATCGATGGATATAGTTTATGCCCCTGCTACTCAGAGAAAAAGATACGTTTTTGCTGTGGCAAGGAGGTCATCGGCGAACTGAACCAGTTGATGGCCAAAAGCAAGGCCGGGCAATTTCAGTCAGCGCTCGATGATATTGATCGGATCGTCAAGAAATACGGTCCCAAGGAATGTTTGTTGACCACCAAGGCTCAGTTACTGTTGGGCCATGGTGACAACGAGCAAGCGGTACAGTTGATTCGGGAATTCGTTTCCCGAAATCCGCAACGTGCTGGCGGTCATCAACAACTTGCGTTGGCGCTACTGTACCAAGACGACGTGGGGGGAGCCGTCGAAGCGTTGCAGGACGCGGTCGAAGCCGTTCAAGGCGATGAGTTGCCGGTGTCGCTGGCAAGTACGTTTCGGCTGGTCGGAATCGGGTTGATCAATGATGCCCATGTGGTCGGTTTTCGTGCCCACCTGAATTTTGCAAACTATCTGGTTGACGGCCAGGATGAGCAGATCAGTGGGGAGCTAATACGATCTTATGCCTTTACCGATTTACCTTTTGGATTGCGCAGTAAGCTGGAAATTCCCGATGTCTCCGATGCCGATCAACAGGAAGAATGGGGAAAGAAACTTCAAACCGCCAGACGAGCCGTAGGGCGCGGCCAGTTTCGAAAGGCACTGCGTTACTTGATGAAGGTCGATGAAGCCTGGCCTGAGAAGCCACCGGTTCGCTATGCGATCGCCGTGCTCAATATGTGCTTGGGATACACGGATGAGATTGCGGCAAGCTGGAAACGCTTGGGAGAATTGCCACTTCCTGAAATAGCCGCCATTGAAGTCGCGAATCTCGTAGACTATTTTACTCCCGAGCAGGACCTAAAATGCGTCGTGAATGAAGTCTCTGTTCGTCAGGATATCAGCGATTTCAGCGCAGCGGCTGAAAAAGCACTTGAGCATCCTCAAATGGTTGCCAGAATTCTTCCGGATGGCTTGTCTTCCAAAGACGGACCGCCACCACGGCATGTTTTTGTGTTGTTGGATCGTCCGAGAGTCGATTTCGATGAGTGGAACGTTGAAAATGCTCCGGTCGTCGCCGGAGTCGCCTTCTTCTACGGCAGACAGACAGATCGTCCGGCTCGTATCGAGTGGCGGTTCGCCCGCATCCCACGAAATGAAGCCGTCGTCGAAACACTTCAGCAGGAATTTCGCGAGTGGCACCAGGGAGAACCAGAAGAGCAGATTGAAGGATCGGTGAGCCTCAGGGATGCGACCCTGGGAACCGAGAACTGGATTCCTCCCGGCGGGGATGGTCTCAAGGTACAGCAGGTATTATCCAGGTTGAGTGAAGAAAAGCTAAAAAGCGAGTGGGCTCACGTGCCTCACGACATCCTTGACGGAAAGACGCCCAAAGAGGCGGCCTCGATTCCGGCCTTGTTGCCTCACCTGCAATCGTTACTGGTGGGGATGGAAGAAGACAACCGTACCGGCCTGACCGTGGGAGATGAAATAGGAGCGTTGCGAGAATATCTGGGCGTGCCGAAGCCTCAGATGTTTGACTTGGGCGAAGGCCTGGTGAGCGAACTGTCCTATTTGCAGATGCAATACCTCAATCTCGAGTCCCTGACGGACGAACAACTTCAGCTTCTCTATATGTTGGCCATTGCCTTGCGGAACCGTTTGGCGATTCGCAGGGTATTGCACGCGGTTCTGGACCGGCCATCGATGAAGGAGATGTCGAGGTCAAACACGATCGCCTCGCTTGCCTTGCTGACCCGTGATACCGAGGAAGCAATGGGATTGTTTGCTCAAGCGCGCCATGAAGCCGCCAAGGCCGGTGAGCCTGTGGGAGAAATTCTGGTCGATGAATTTGATTTTCGCATGTCGAGGGGCTTGACTGAAAAGTTGCCGGAACTGCTTTCGATCATTACGCGTTCGCACCTGGAGGAGCCTGGAGTCGGTGCCCGGATCACTCAAGTCCTTCGAAAGTACGGGATCGGTCTGGATCCGCATGAGGGACAACGCCCATCAGTCCGACATCCCCACGAACCTTCGCCTTCGTTGGTGCTCGATGCGGAAGAGCCGGCGGTGCCGGCCAGCAGTTCCAAATTGTGGCTGCCCGACTAGGAACCAGAGCAGGATCAGAAACCATGTCCAGATATGTGGTCCGTTACGGAGTCCTTCGCAATCTCGGCGTGATGGCAGCGCGAAACGATGCCAGCTATCGCCGCGGGATGGAAGTGATTGTACGGACCGATCGAGGGCTGGAGATTGGCTTGGTGCTATGCGCGGCGACCGAAGATGCGCTGTCGGAACTGGATCGTCCGCCTTCCGGACAGATGGTTCGGGAGGTCTCTCGGGACGACGCCAACGAAATCCAGCACATTGACGCAACGCGACGCGATAAACTGGAGATCTGTCAGCGGCATATCGATACGTTGGGCCTGACCATGAAGTTGATCGAAGTCGAACAGCTTTTCGGTGGCGAACGGATTGTGGTCTACTATCTGGCCGATGATCGAGTCGATTTTCGGGAGCTGGTCAAACGGTTGGCGGCTGAGTTTCAGACCCGGATCGAGATGAAGCAGGTGGGCGTGCGCGACGAGGCAAAGCTGCTGGCCGACTATGGCGATTGTGGCAAGCCTGTCTGTTGTAACAATCATCTGGTCACCATGCCGCCCGTTTCGATGAAGATGGCAAAGCTGCAGAAAGCAACCCTCGATCCGACCAAGATTTCAGGACGATGCGGGCGGCTCAAATGCTGCCTGCGATACGAGTTTGATACTTACGAGGAAATTCAGAAGCAACTGCCTCGAATCGGTGCGCACATCGTGACCGCCAATGGCCGTGCGACGGTTCTTGCCCAGCAAATCATTGCGGAACAACTTTTGATTGAAACAGAAGACCAGCGTAGAATTATCATCGACGCTAGCGAAGTTCTATCGGTCATCCGGAAATAGAAATAAAAAAAAACGCTATCCGCTGACGCCGATAGTGAATAGAATACACCGTACTAAAAACAGGCTGAACCTTGAGCGAACCCACATGAGTGAACCCACATGACCAGCGACGCCATCAAGTTGTATCGAATCATCAAAGACGATCCGCGATATCCCATCGAAGCCTATTTGTTTGTCCGCGAATCGCTGGCCTTTGCGGCCGACAATATGGAACTGGACAGCTATGAAACGGTCGATTTTTCGGAATCGGGTGGGAGCGCCCGACAGGAACATCATCTGACCGGCCAGCAATTATGCGAGGCGATTCGCCAGTACGCCAATCATCAGTTCGGCTACATGTCAAAAGTGGTTTTGAAGAACTGGGGAATCGATTCGACCAGCTGTTTTGGCGATCTTGTTTACAACATGATTTCCGTCGGGATCATGAAGAAGTCGGAATACGATCAGCGTTGCCATTTTGATGATGTCTATCAGTTCGATGATGTCTTTCAGACTCATTTTGAGCTATGCGATTCATTGGCTCATCGCCGGGCGTAGTGTCGGCGTCAGGAAGCGGACGCAGAAAGTTCAGGATCAGATTCGATGTCACAGGATGCGATGAAGCGGACGAATCAAGGCAAGCTCGGTTTCTACATCAGCCTGTCCGTTTATTTTTTGTGGCTGATTTTTCTAGCTTGGGTGTCGTACCGCGTGCTTTCGTGACTCGTTGGACCGGTGGAACTGTTCCCAGAGCAAAAGAACGTTTCGCCGCAAGCCGAAGCCGACCGCCAGTCGTTTGCAAAGATCATAGAAATCCGATCGACTCATGGTTAAAGCTGAACGATCGAGAAAGGGTCGGCGCAGGCGCGACGGCAGGGTGCAGTCTCCGTATTCAGCCTGCCTGCCAATAAGATACCTACAACCCCGATGCACCGCGCGCCTTTGGGGGTTGCCGATTGAGTGATTTCGGTCTTGCAGTACGTTTTTGGCGGCCCCCCCCCGACGGCTTGCGGCTAAACGGTTTGGCGGGTCGTCAACGGCTGGGACCGGGTTGTGTACGCAATGCAATCAGGTTGTTATACTGCTGGGAATCCACAAGCAAAAATCCGCAAGCGAACCATCTGCTGGAAACAAGGATCCTCCCATGAGTCTATATCAACAACGACGACAGAAGCTTCGGCGGCAACACAAGATTCCCAAACAGGTTGCGCTGCTCATCACCAACCTGGTCAACGTCAAGTACTTGACGGGCTTCGGCGGGAGTTCTGGCTGGTTGCTGGTGACGGCCAATGACGAACGGTTGCTCAGCGATACCCGTTATGAAACTCAACTGGCCCAAGAGTGTCCTGACCTGGAATGCGACATCCGAAACGCTTCGGAAACGCAAATGCAGGCACTGGTCCGGGTCGTAAAGAAGCTCAAGTACCAAGCGATTCAGTATGAGTCGGAGGCGCTGACCAAGGCCGCCTATGACGGACTGGCCGATCAGCTCGGTGTGGAGTTGGTTTCCACGCAAAAGGTGGTGGAGCAGATTCGCGCGATCAAGGATGCGACGGAAATCGAGACCATCCGAAAGGCGATTCAAATCAACCAGCGAGTTTTCGAAATCATCAAGTGCCAACTGACGGCGGATCAAACCGAGCTTGAAATCGCCCATGAATTGGAAAATCAGATGAGACGTCTGGGAGCCAGTGGTGTCGCGTTTGACCCGATTGTCGCCGTGGGGGAACGGTCGGCGTTGCCGCACGCCCGCCCCTCGTCTCACCATCGAGTCGGTGAATCGCCGATTTTGTTGCTCGACTGGGGAACGAAATTCGGGGGATATATGAGTGATTTGACGCGGGTGCTGGTGACGGGCAAAGTCCCATCCAAATTTCGCAAGATTTATGATACGGTATTGGCGGCACAACGAACGGCGATTGAGGCCATTCGGCCCGGCGTGTCGCTCAAATCAGTGGATCAGGCAGCTCGCGGCGTCATTGAGAAAGCGGGCTTCGGAAAGTTCTTCGGGCACGGATTGGGGCACAGTTTTGGCCTCGAAATCCACGAAAACCCGATGATGAACCCGATTTCGGAGGGTGAACTGTCCGCTGGAATGGTGATTACGGTCGAACCAGGCATTTATCTTCCCGGCTTTGGCGGAGTACGGATTGAAGATGATGTACTTGTAACGCACAATGGTGGCCAGGTGCTGAGCGACTTACCCAAGGAATTCGACGATTGCGTCGTATCACTGGTCTAGTGGCCAGTCGTTCGGGTTGGGTGTCAATGTATCCCTGACAACCTGAATTCAGATTTCAACTTCCATCCTTTTATCCTGCATACCTTAAACTATGGCCAAGGACCGAGAACCCGCTTCATCCATATTCGACATCCAGAAAGTTCGCCAGTTGATCGAGTTGATGCGCGAACATGAACTGACGGAGGTCGATTTGCGCGAATCCGACCAACGCGTTCGCTTGCGACGAGGTGGCGACCCCGTATTTGTTCAGACGCCTGTCGCGGCTCCGGCGGCAGTCGCTGCTGCGGCCTCTTCGGGTGCGCCCGACACCTCTCAACCGCCAGTTGCCGAAGGCGTGCTGATTCGCAGTCCAACGATTGGAACGTTCTACGCCAGCCCCAAACCCGGCGCGGCACCGTTCGTCAAAATGGGTGACATGGTTTCGCCCGATACCATCGTTTGTATGGTGGAAGCCATGAAAATGTTCAACGAAATTCCTGCTGGAGTTTCCGGAAAGATTGTCGAAATCCTGGTCCAAAATGAAGACTCCGTCGACAACAACAAACCGTTGTTCCGAGTCCTGCCATCGTAGGCCCGGCGGTATTTCGGCAGCGATCTTCAAACCCATCCCAATTGCGCATCCATGTATAACCGTATTTTGATCGCTAACCGAGGCGAAATTGCACTTCGCGTGATCCGCGCGTGTCGAGAACTGGGAATTGAAACCGTCGCGATCTTCAGCGAGGCGGATCGCGGCAGTGCCTATTTGGAACTGGCCGACGAGACTTATTGTGTGGGCAACCCGCGATCCAACGAGAGCTACCTGCGGATCGACCAGATCATTTCCGCCGCCGAAATTTCGAACGCCGAAGCGATTCATCCCGGCTATGGGTTTCTGGCCGAGAATGCTCACTTCAATGAAGTCTGCCGCGATTCCAACATTGATTTTATTGGGCCAACACCTCAAGCAATGCTGATGCTGGGCGACAAAAATCAGGCTCGCGATCTCGCACGTCGAGCCAAAGTGCCTGTCGTGCCAGGTAGTCCCGGACTGGTGAGCGATCCCAATGAAGCGGTGTCCCTTGCCAGGGAAATTGGATTTCCGGTACTGGTCAAGGCAACCGCCGGTGGGGGCGGGAAGGGGATGCGGGTCGCAACGGACGAAGTTTCGCTCAGAAACGGACTGGAACAAGCGGCTCAGGAGGCTCAGGCAGCTTTCGGCAACCCCGGCGTTTATCTGGAAAAATTTGTCGAACTTCCCCGCCACGTGGAAGTACAAATGCTGGCCGATCAACACGGAAATGTGGTTCACTTGTGGGAGCGAGATTGCTCAACCCAGCGCCGCCATCAGAAACTGATCGAGGAAAGTCCTTCACCGTCGATTCCTGATGATGTCCGCAAAGCCATTTGCGAGTCCGCTGTTCGACTGATTAAGGAAGCCAACTATTACAATGCGGCGACGGTAGAGTTTATCGTCGATAAGGATAACAACTTTTATTTTATCGAGGTCAATGCACGGATTCAGGTCGAACATCCGGTCACGGAGATGGTGACGGGGATCGATTTGATCCAGCAACAGATTCGTATTGCGGCCGGCGAAAAACTTCCCTTCAAGCAAAAGGACATTCAGTGCAAGGGGGCTGCGATCGAGTGCCGCATCAACGCGGAAGACCCGTCAAAAAATTTCCAGCCCTGTCCGGGAACCATTACTCAGATCTTTCCGCCGGGAGGTTTGGGAATCCGGTTTGATTCGCATGTTCACGCAGGCTACTCGGTTCCGCCCTACTATGATTCGATGGTCGGCAAGCTGATTGTCCATCAGCCCACTCGTGAGCAGGCTATTCGAACCATGATTAACGCGCTCGGCGAACTGAGAATCAAGGGAATTAATACGGCTATCCCGTTCCAGATCGCTGTCCTCGAGCACGAGGATTTCGTCAACGGCAAGGTCGATACCAAATGGGTCGATCGAAATATCGGCGAGATCAAGTTCTAAGTTCGAGTTTTGCATTTTTAGCTAAGGCGAGCGGCAGATAAAAACGTACCATAGTGTAGGCGAGTCGCTCCGCGACTCGCAATCCGGCCTTTGGAAAACACAATACTGCTTGGGTAAGCTTTTACCTGCCGGTCGCCTAAGCAGAGGTGAAGCACGCCTTGTGTGGGGTGACACATGATCCAATTCCAATGTCAGTTTCGGTATCCCTCAGGTTTCGAACTTGACGCTCGGTTCGAATCGACCAGCCCCATCACGGCACTGGTCGGGCCATCCGGTAGCGGTAAATCCACGATCTTGTCTTTAATTGCCGGTCTGCTGCGCCCCAAAAGCGGAACCATACAGCTTGGCGAATCTGTTTTGGTCGACACGACGAAAAATGTCTTTGTGGCTCCTGAGTACCGCAATATGGGTCTATTATTCCAGGACAATTGTCTGTTTCCGCATCTGACGGTTAAGCGAAACATCGAATACGGCGCGACGCGAAACAGAAGAGGAGGGAGAGGCAGAGAAAGGAATCGAGACGGGGATAGCAATGAAGACAGGGATAGCGTCAGAGACGGAGATAAAAACGTCCCCGCGTCTCTCTCGCAAATCATTGAAACATTTGAGCTTGGAGACTTGTTGCAACGCCATCCCGCCCAACTCAGCGGCGGGCAAGCTCAACGGGTGGCGTTGGCGAGGGCGCTGGCGGCCAATCCGCGTTTGTTGTTGCTGGATGAACCGCTGACCGCTGTGGAAGATTCATTGCGGAATCGCATTGCAGAAAGGGTCGTTCAAATCTCGCGCGACTTCGATGTACCGGTGCTGCTGGTAAGCCACAATCGCGAGTTCGTCAGCGGCCTGACCGATTGCCTGATTGAAATTCGAGCGGGCCAAGTGTTCTAAATGAACAAGACACGGACCAAAGTTAAATCACGCTCAATACCACCGCAGGGCTGCGTCGTTTCTTGGGTCAGGATGCCTTTGTCGACACCAGCTCGGCCGCCTATGTTATCGGAGGGTTCACGGGGGGCGCCTTGGCGGTCGGCATCACACTGGGCGCCGGCAGCACCCTGTTGGCGGGCAGGGCGGGGCTGAGCGGACTGATCGGTTTGTCGAGCGGGACAAGTGCACTCCAGATGACTGCACAAGTCTACGCGGTGACACAATCCATCTATGGCATATCGTTGGCGGGTTTGAAAACGTATAATTGGGCTAACAATTCCAATGTACTCGGTGTCGGCAGTCTTACGACTTGGGATGCGTTGCTGTTTGCACCGGCTGTAGGCGCCGCCGGACGCAACTTGAGCAAGCTGGGAAGCAATCTGTTCAAGGCAGGAGCGCCTCTGCAAAAAACAAGCCTGGTCGCAAGCAAGGCCGATGATGCTGCGGGGGTTGCGAAGCAAGCGTCAAGGTCGGGATTCGACTTCGTAGAGGAGACCGGATGGCTTGGTGGTCGCCTATATGATCCAGGAAAGCTTGATAAGCTGGGAAACTACTTAGCGCGACGTGGCGTCACACTCAAAGTCGGGGATAAGTATGTTCCACCCGGTATGGGGGGTGGTTTTTTGGCGAAATCTAATGGCACTGCGGAACTGATTCTCCGAAGCAACCCAACGAAGTATGAAGTTTGGCATGAGCTAAGCCACTTCCGTCACTGGTCAAATATCGGTGCTGACGCATATCGAGGATTGCCTCGGTGGTCGCGTACCAATCCGATTCAGGACATTCCTGAACAGTATGTTTTTGACTTATTGGAAAACGGACGTCACTGGCAGCTTCTTAATGATGTCCAGCGTCAGCACGCCGTAGAATATATCTTCAGCCGTGGAGGAATCCGATGATTACCGCAGCCGAACTGGAACAATTAGCAATCGGTCTCATTGAGCGAGAGAATAGGACCGATTGGCGTTACCAGATAGGACATCCCGAACGTAAGGATGACTCAACCTGGATCGTAATGGTTCGCTGGATATCGCCTGATGGCGATCCTTTGGATGGTCCTGGTATCATTCACATCGACGAAACAAAACGAGAAGCTTGGTTCGTCGAGACGTGTTGAGCAGCCCAAGCTATCTTCGTAATCTAAAAAATACGGACGATATTGCCCGGTGCATTGGAGTCCGCGAAAGGGTTTGAGCGGAGTGATCGGCTTGTCGAGTGGGACAAGTGCGCTCCAGATGGGAGCACGATCCTACGCGGTGACGCAATCCATCTATGACATATCCGTGACAGGCTTGAAGACCTATAATTGGGTCGCTGATTCCAATACGCAGGAGGTCGGCAAGCTGACCGCTTGGGATTCCTTGCTGCTGGTACCGTTTGTAGGTGCCGCTGGACGTGGCTTGAGCAAACTGGGAAGCGGAATGTTCAAGGCTGGCGCGCCCCTGCAAAAAACGTAACTGTTAAGTAATTACGCACGCTCCCCGCATAGGGTTTTGGTAACGGGTAGGAGTTTTGAGTTTGTCGAGTTTCAGACTGAAGACTCGGTGGGTAGCGGAGGAGGTTGCCCCCGTTGGACGGCGCGAACGAC